>JBJFDJ010000017.1:0-12277 GCA_051889975.1 Christensenellales bacterium | reverse complement strand
CGCCATTTTTTATGCTTTTGCTTGTCTTTTCAAAACTTGTGCATACAGTTGTTGCATATTTTTGTGTTAATTTGTTTGCTAGCCCAACAGACATATCACTTTCGTGCGCAACTATTGGAATTTTGAGCATATGAGCAGATATCACAACAGGAACGGCGACATAACCACCCTTGCTAAAAACAAGGTCAGGTTTTTCGGCTTTTAATATTTTTTTTGCCTGAAAAATGCCTTTTATCAATTTAAAGGGTATTAACAAATTAGATAGTGAAAAACTGCGTTTTAACTTGCAAGTTGTTATGCTAAAAAAAGGGACGAGTGGAGTGATTAACTTTTGTTCCATGCTGTTGGGACTGCCAATATATTTGCAATCATATTTTGATTTTAAATTTTCTATCAAAGCTATGTTTGGCATTATGTGACCACCAGTGCCACCACCTGTAAATATAATTTTTTTCATAATATATTGTTATGCAAAAAATCAATAAATATTAAATATTTAGGAATAGTCTGAAGACTACACTCAACAAACTGCAAATAAAAAAACTGTAAGCAAAAATAATTGTTTAAAAACAAAGTGTATTATAATGAATAAATATACCATATTTTAAATATTTATGCACAAAATTATTTACTTAAAGATTTACACTAAAAAAAGTTAAAAAAATTTGTATAAATATTAACAAATGTGTTTAAAAGGTTTTTGATTTGTGTTATAATTACTTTATTAGGAGAGATTATGGCAAGCAATTATAATGCAAAAGATATTGTAGTATTGGAAGGTTTGGATGCAGTGCGTATGCGTCCGGGCATGTATATTGGCACAACAGGGGTTAAGGGTTTACATCACTTGCTTTGGGAAATTGTTGACAACTCTATTGACGAAATTGCAAATGGTTATGGCAACAAAATTTGTGTTACTCTTCACAGCGATGGCAGTGCAAGTTGCATAGACAATGGTCGTGGTATGCCAGTTGATTTGCACCCAAAATTAAAAATTCCGGGCGTTCAACTCATTTTTACAGAACTTCACGCAGGTGGCAAATTTGAAAGTCAAAATTACAAGTATAGTGGTGGACTTCATGGCGTTGGTGCAAGCGTTGCAAACGCATTAAGTGAGTGGCTTGAAGTTTATGTTGACCGTGAGGGCAAGCGTTATCACATGCGATTTGAAAGCAAAGTTGTTAACAAAAGCATAAAAAGTGGTGTGCCTGTCACAAAACTGGAAGTTGTTGGCGCAAGCAAAAGCACGGGTTCGCTGGTTAGATTTTTGCCAGACAAAAGAGTTTTTGGCAATGCAACTTTTGACTTTAACACAATTGCGCTTAGGTTAAGGGAACTTGCCTTTTTAAACAAGGGCATTGAGATATTGTTGGTTGATGAAAGAGCACAAAAGCCAATTGTTAGGCAATTTAAATACAGTGGTGGTGTTGTTGATTTTGTGTCTTATGTCAACAGCACAAAAACCGTGCTTTATGACAAGCCTGTTTATGTTGCTGGCAAAAGTGACATTGTAGAAGTTGAAGTGGCAATTCAGCACACAACAGATTACAGTGAAAATGTTTTAAGTTTTGTTAACAACATTCCAACAACCGAAGGTGGCACGCACGAGACGGGTTTAAGAAGTGCTTTGACAAGGGTGTTTAATGATGTTGGCAGAAAGTTGAACTTCATAAAAGCCAAAGATGACAACCTTTTGGGCGATGACTATCGTGAAGGTTTGTGTGCAGTTTTGTCAATTAAAATGCGAAATGTTCAGTTTGAAGGTCAAACAAAAACAAAACTTGGCAATCCAGAAATCAAGGCAGAAGTTGAAAGTATTGTTGTAAACGAACTTACAAAAGTTTTGGCAAAAAATGATGCTAAAAAGACGGTTGAGCAAATAATTAAAAAAGCACAAGGTGCTGCAAAGACAAGGGAAGCCACAAAAAAGGCAAAAGAGTTATCTCGCCAGCAAAACAAGGCAGAAAACACAAATATGCTTGGAAAACTTGCTCATTGCACAAGCAAAAAACCAGAACTCAACGAGTTGTTTATTGTTGAAGGTGACAGCGCTGGTGGAACGGCAAAACAGGGCAGAGATAGATATTTTCAAAGCATTTTGCCACTTAGGGGCAAGCCATTAAATGTTGAAAAAAAGCGACTTGACCAAATCTTGCAAAATGAAGAAATTAGGACGATTATTGGTGCACTTGGCACGGGTATTGGCGAAAATTTTGACATCAAAAGCTTAAAATATCACAAGGTCATCATCCTTGCCGATGCCGACCAAGACGGCGAACACATAAAAAGTATTTTGTTGACATTCTTTTTTAGATATATGAAAGAATTGATAACCGAAGGTCATGTGTATGTTGGAATGCCACCACTTTTTAAGATGGAAAAGAAAAACGAAATTCATTATGCATATACAGATGCTGATTATGCCGAAAAACAGAAAAAATTTGGCAGTGGTTTTTCAATTCAGCGATATAAAGGTCTTGGTGAAATGGACAAGGATCAACTTTGGGAAACAACCATGAATCCAAAGACAAGATTTTTGATAAAAGTTACCATTGAAGATGCTGTTGAAGCCGACCGAATGGTTACAACCTTGATGGGTGACAATGTTGAAGCAAGAAAACAATACATTCAAACAAATGCAAATTTTAACCGAGAAGATAAATATGCAAAAGTAGTTGGAGATAAAAAATGAGTTTTAATGACGAAGAATTATTAAACAGAGAAACAGAAAGTGCCGGCGAAGCAAAAGATGTTTTAACCAGCGAAGCAGATGACAAAAAAGTGTCTGGCAAAAAAAAGAGTGCAAAGCAGGCAAAAGAACTTGAAATTTTGGCAAACTCCAAAAGCGAAGCAGAAGGGCTTGCAAGTGTTGAAACTGATGGCTATTTTAAAGATGAAGATGGCAACATCTTAAAAAATTTGGAACAAGTTTTGCATGATAGCATGATACCTTATGCCGAATATGTTATTATGGACAGGGCATTGCCACGAGTTGAAGACGGCTTAAAGCCAGTTCAAAGGCGTATTTTGTTTGCAATGCACGAACTTGGCTTAACACCAGACAAGCCATACAGAAAAAGTGCAAAAATTGTTGGCGATGTAATTGGCGCATATCACCCACATGGCGACAGTTCGGTTTACAATGCCATGGTTCGTTTGGCACAAGACTTTAATATGCGTGAAGTTTTGGTTGATGGTCATGGAAATTTTGGCAGTGTGGATGGAGATGGCGCTGCTGCATATCGTTACACCGAAGCTCGTCTTGCACCACTTGCACTTGACCTTTTAAGAGATATTGACAAAAACACTGTCACTTGGAGCAAAAACTACGATGACACGCGTGATGAACCAAACACTTTGCCGGGCAGATTTCCAAACCTGCTTGTAAATGGTGCAACGGGCATTGCAGTTGGTCTTGCAACAAACATACCAACACATAATTTGGGCGAGTGCATTGATGCTTGCTGTGCTGTCATTGACAATCCAACCATGACAACGCAAGAAATTATGCAATACATCAAAGGACCTGACTTTCCAACAGGTGGCATAATCATTGGTGGTGAAGGCTTAAAACAGGCATATGAAACAGGTCGTGGCAAAATTTTGATAAGAGCAAAAACTCACCTAGAAAAAGACCGTGACAAAGATGTGATTGTTATAGATGAGTTTCCTTATCAAGTTAACAAAAGTGAACTTCTTAAAAAAATTGGTGACTTAAAAGAGGCAAACAAAGAACTTTTAAACGGCATTGGCGAAATCCGTGACGAAAGTGACCGAAAGGGTATAAGGGCTGTTATTTGTCTTAAAAAGGGTGCAGAACCCGACAAAATTTTAAACTATTTGTTTAAAAACACCGATTTGCAAATAAGTTATGGCATAAATATGGTTGCCATAGCAAATGGCAAGCCAAAACAAATGGGCTTGAAAGAAATTTTAACTTATTACACAGCATATCAACGAGAAATTGTTTTCAAACGCACAAAATATGAACTTGAAGTTGCCGAAGACAGAGCACATATTTTGGAAGGCTTGCTTGTTGCCATAAAAAATATTGATGCAGTTATTAAGATAATAAAGACGAGCAAAAGCACAGTTGAAGCAAAACAGCGTTTGCGTGAAAAATTTTATTTAAGCGAAAAACAGGCGCAGGCAATACTTGATATGCGTTTGGCAAGGCTGACAAATTTGGAAGTTAACAAAATTGAAACTGAACTTGCCGAGTTAAACATAAAAATTGACGAGTGTAAAAAAATAATTGCCAGCACAAAACTTCAATACAAAATTGTTAAGGAAGAAATGCTTGCAATCAAAAAAGCAAAAAAACCAGTTAGACTTACAACTGTGTTAAAAGACGACCAAGCCTTTGACATAAGCGAAGAAGAAGAGTTAAAGCCAATTAAAGATTGCTATGTTTGTTACAGCGAACGCAAGGCACTTAAAAAGATTTATGAAAAGGGCTTTAATGTGTCATCTCGCAGTGCATCAAGCACAAGTGGCTTAAACGAAGTGCACAAATTTATTGTAAAGACCAAAACCAACAGCAACATAATATTGTTTAGCAATTTGGGCAATCTTTATAAAGTGGCAGTTGATGATATTTTGGAAGCACGCTGGAAAGACCGTGGTTCGCTTTTAACCGACTTGTTTATGGGCTATGACAAAAACGAAAACATTGTGGCAATGTTTGACGAAAAAGACTTAAAGGGCAAACAAATTTTGTTTGCAACTGCAAATGGCATTGTTAGAAAAACAAGCTTTGCTGACATGGAGAGCAAAAAAGATATTTCTGTTTGCTACAAGTTAAAAGACAATGATTTAATTGTTTCGGCTCAAATTTTTGAAAATGACAAAACCTTGTTGTTTGTTACAAAACAGGGCATAACCTTAAATGCAAACATAGAAGATGTTCCACTTCAAAGCAAGACAAGTGGGGGCGTAAAGGGCATTAATTTGCAGGATAATGACAGCGTTATTTTTGCAAGTTTGGCTTGTGAAAATGACGAAGTTATTTGCGTAACAGACAAAGCTTATGCAAAAAAAGTTGCCGTAAGTGATATTGGTGTTTTGGGACGAAATCGCAAAGGCGTTAAACTTATAAATTTAACTGGCGAAAACGGAAAAGAACTCTTGTATGCAAGCCTTAAAAAGAGTGACACCTTTGAAGTGATTGCATTTGATGTTAAAGATAAGCCATTGTTTGTTTCTACCGACAACATTGCAAAAGAAAACCGAACAACAAAGGGCAAGTCATTTGCCAAAACAAAGGGCACAAAGATAAAGTCTTGTTACACATATCTGTGGAAAGATTAACCAAAACAAATCGTGCAAACTCACGCAAAAAACTTTAATTTTTAATTAAGAGCACTATAAAAATAGTGTTCTTTTTGTTTTTTAAAAAAACGACTTGCAAGCAAAAGAAATTAAAAAAATTTATCAATAGCAAAAACATCAAAAGCAAAAAACTGCAAAAAAGTAAAGAATGTTTTAACATTTTGTTAATTAACATTTATACAGCATACATATATTTTAAAAAACAGAATATGATATTTTAGACATTGATAATCTGTGTGACATAATGCGCTAAAATAAGACAAGTTTCTCACATTTTTGCCACACCAAAAATTTATCAAATGAACTACAATATCAGCGAGGATTTTATGCATTTCTTTTGTGTAAAGTTAAAATCTATCAAATATGTGCTTTTGACCATGTTAATTGTTGCACTTTTGTGTGTTAACATTGATGGAACTGTTCCTGCAAGTGTGTATTTTAACGCAAGTATGCGCAAAGTTCCAATATATTCGGTCAACACCGAAGAAAAGCGAGTTGCCATAAGTTTTGACGCTGCTTGGGGTGCAGACAAAACAGAAAAAATTATGGAAATTTGCAGTGAGTTTGGTGTTAGAGCAACCTTCTTTTTGGTTGGTTTTTGGGTTGAAGATTACCCCGAAATGACAAAAAAGATTTACGAAAACGGCTTTGAAATTGGCACGCACAGCAACACGCACCCAGATATGACAACACTGTCTGCTGATGGTCAAAGGCTAGAACTTGAAACATCAGTAAATTTGATAAAAAACATAACAAACCAAGATGTTAAATTGTTTAGACCACCTTATGGCGCATACAATGACACTTTAATTAACACAGCCGATAGTTTGGGACTAACTACAATTCAGTGGAGTGTTGACAGTTTGGACTGGAAGGGTTTAAGTGCCATGGAAATTACAAATCGCATTTTAAATGGCGTGCGAAGTGGAAGCATAATTTTGTGCCACAACAACAGCGACCACATTTTAGATGCCTTGCCAATTGTGTTAGACAGGTTGCAAAAAAAAGGTTATACAGTTGGCGCAGTTGGTGACTTGATAATCAAAGGCGAATATGTGATAGATAATAATGGAATGCAATCAGCTAAAATCTAAAAAAGTAAAAGAGGGATTAAATATGAATTATGAACAAATGAACAACAACAGAGTTTATTTAAGGGGTAAAATTGTAAGTGAGCCAACATTTAGCCACGAAGTATTTGACGAAAAATTTTTTGAATTTAATTTGGAAGTTCCAAGACTGAGTGAAAGCAATGACACAATACCTGTTACGATAAGTGAAAAACTTATTGACAAACGCATTAAAACAGGCAACATTGTAACCATTGATGGTCAGTTTAGAAGTTACAACAAACAAGCCGACGGAAAGAGTAAATTGGTTTTGACGGTTTTTGTGCGAGATGTGATTGAAAATGACGAAAATATCAATCCAAACATAATTGAGTTAAACGGATTTGTTTGCAAAGAGCCTGTTTTTAGAACAACGCCTTTTAAACGAGAAATTTGCGATATACTTGTTGCAGTTAATCGTGCATATAACAAAAGCGACTATATACCTTGCATTGCATGGGGCAGGAATGCACGCTTTGTTAGAGATATAAAAGTTGGTGAAGCAATTAGTTTGGTTGGAAGAATTCAGTCGCGCGAATATCAAAAACGCGTGAGTGATGACGAAGTGTTAACAAAAGTTGCATATGAAATCAGCATCACAAAAATTGTGCAAAATGACAACTCAAATGTTGGCGTTCACACGCAAAACAACGCTTCCAATTTTGCAACGATTGATTAATGGCTAAAATTAATATATAAATATCAAAAACACAAAAATTTTGAAGTGGACACAAATGTTAGACAGCATTAAATCGTTCACTTCATTTTTGTTTTTTTTATTGTTTTAAGTGTAAACAAAACAAGGTTTTATTGTTGTGTTAAAAATTTTGGGCAAAATGAGTGATTAACAAAGTTAAAAAACGCGTAAATTAAGGCTAAAAATGACGTTTTTTTTGGTGTTTTTATTTGGTAAAATATGTATTTTGGGTTAAAATAGTGTAAGAGAAATGGGCGCTGATATCATTTTGCAAAACTCAAACCATTTTCTTGCATAAATGTATCAACCTTTTAAATAAGTTTACATATACGATTTGCTGTGTTTTTAGTTGATAATAAAAAGTCACCAAAAGCATAATTTTTTTATTCAAAAACAAAGGAAGATCTTAATGGAGAAATTTAAAAGTGTTTTAAATTCACTAAACAAAAAAACATTTTTAATATTATTTGCACTCATTACCATTTTGTCTGCAATGTTTTTTGGTGGCGTAAATCTGTTAAGTCATGGCAAAAAGGGTGCCGAAATTAACACGCCAGAAATCAGCGCCAAGGTTGACAACGAAGTTAATGCTGCCACATCATATTTACACGCAAATTGGCAGACCCGAACAAGTGGAACACTTGCAAATTCAAAAATAGCAAACATTGTGTTTTCAAACACTTTGCCAGATGACACAAGCACAGCAATCAATGTTGGTGCTACCAGTAGCACATACACAGGCTCAACATTTTCAGGCTCAGTTGTTGCATACATAACTGACAACGCAATCACTTTTTATTCACAAGCAACAATTTATGCTCCAGCAGATAGCAGTTACTTGTTCTCAAACGGAACAGAAAGCGCCAGATTAACATCATTGTCAAGCATAGATTTTGGCAACTTTAACACCAGTGAAGCCACAAATATGGATTCTATGTTTTGTGGGTGCAGTGCATTAACCAGCATTAATTTTGGTGATAACTTTAACACTAGCAATGTTCGATATATGAATAATATGTTTTATGGTTGCAATTCACTAGAAAACTTAAATTTAAGTGGTTTTAACACCAGCAGTGTTATAGATATGCAATGGATGTTTATCAGTTGCAGTTCATTAACAAAACTTGATGTAAGCAGTTTTAACACAAGCAATGTTACAACTATGAACTGCACGTTTTGGGGTTGCAGTGCATTAACAGAAATTATTTTTGGAAACGACTTTGACACAAGCAGTGTTACAAATATGGGTGGAATGTTTCAATCTTGCAGATCATTAACAAAATTTAATGTCAGCAACTTTTCAACCGGTCAGGTTACAGATATGGAATATATGTTCTTTGATTGCAGTGATTTAACAGAGCTTGACATTTCATCATTTACAATTGGCAGTTCAACAATTGTTACGGATATGTTAACGGGTTGTTCGTCACTTAGTATAATTAAAACTCCAGTCAGTTGTTATACAACAATTGATATTCCAAATGGCAGTTGGTGTGCAGTGGATGATGACAATTCCATTTTGGGTGGACCTTACACAACTTTAAATTCAAGCAACACAAACAAAACAATTAAATTAGTAGCATTTCTTCACGCAAATTGGCAAACCCGAACAAGTGGAACACTTGCAAATTCAAAAATAGCAAACATTGTGTTTTCAAACACTTTGCCAGATGACACAAGCACAGCAATCAATGTTGGTGCTACCAGTAGCACATACACAGGCTCAACATTTTCAGGCTCAGTTGTTGCATACATAACTGACAACGCAATCACTTTTTATTCACAAGCAACAATTTATGCTCCAGCAGATAGCAGTTACTTGTTCTCAAACGGAACAGAAAGCGCCAGATTAACATCATTGTCAAGCATAGATTTTGGCAACTTTAACACCAGTGAAGCCACAAATATGGATTCTATGTTTTGTGGGTGCAGTGCATTAACCAGCATTAATTTTGGTGATAACTTTAACACTAGCAATGTTCGATATATGAATAATATGTTTTATGGTTGCAATTCACTAGAAAACTTAAATTTAAGTGGTTTTAACACCAGCAGTGTTATAGATATGCAATGGATGTTTATCAGTTGCAGTTCATTAACAAAACTTGATGTAAGCAGTTTTAACACAAGCAATGTTACAACTATGAACTGCACGTTTTGGGGTTGCAGTGCATTAACAGAAATTATTTTTGGAAACGACTTTGACACAAGCAGTGTTACAAATATGGGTGGAATGTTTCAATCTTGCAGATCATTAACAAAATTTAATGTCAGCAACTTTTCAACCGGTCAGGTTACAGATATGGAATATATGTTCTTTGATTGCAGTGATTTAACAGAGCTTGACATTTCATCATTTACAATTGGCAGTTCAACAATTGTTACGGATATGTTAACGGGAATGACATCGCTAAAAACCTTTGTTGCACCCGGCAGTTTAGGCAAAGCTCTTGTCCTTCCAAACAGCAACTTTGTTGACACAAGTTTGGCTGTTAACGCAATGGTTTTCACAGATACAGTGAGTGCAACAGATGATGGCAAAACATTTAAGGTTGGCTATGTATTAACAACAAACGCAAACGGTGGCACACTAAGTGCCGATGCAAGTGGCGATTGGACTGTTGCAGACGACAACTTAACAGCAACAAAAACTATTCTTTGGGATGAAGAAATTGGCAACTGGCCAACACCAACACAAACAGATTGCACACTTGCTGGCTGGAACGAAGAACAAGACGGCACAGGCACAACATACACTGCCGAAAGCAAAATTTCTTCGGAAACCACGCTTTACGCACAATGGCAAGCCGTAAATTACACAATAACAATTGACGCAAATGGTGGCAGTTATGGTGGTGGCACAAGCAACACAACAATAACCAAAGCGAATGGTTATACATACACATTGGAAGCCCCAACCAGAGCAGGTTATAGTTTTGCTGGTTGGACATTGAGTGGTGGTGGCAGTTTGAATGGCACAACTTACACTTTTGGTGCAAGCGATTGCACATTAACGGCAAATTGGACGGCAATTGATTACACAATAACAATTGACGCAAATGATGGCAGTGGTGGTTTGGTCAGCCCAAGCACTTATAATATTTCTGAAAATAGTCAAACAGCAACAATCACTTTGCCAACAAGAGATGGATACCTTGTAAAAAATTGGACAATATCAGGCAATATTTCAGCAACGATTGATGAAACTTTAACAATATTAACAATACCTGCAGAAACTTATGGTAACATAACTTTAACATCAAATTGGGTGTTGGATGGTGCTGGTGTTACAATATCAGTTAATCCAAATGGTGGAATAAATGGGCAAAATTTGGTTGATTTAAACTCAATTAACTACGATTGGACTGGTTCAAATGGTCACAATATGAAATTGTCTTACAATGCTTCAAGTGGTGTTTACACTTTAACTCCATCTTCAACAGACGACCCTTATGCAACTGCAGCAACTACGGCTTATTTAACTGCTGGTGTGACTTACTATATATATTACAAAGTTACAAATTCTTCTGGTGTTTCAGTTGCAGACAATAAAATGCAAATATATTATGCTATAAACAATGGATTTACAGAAGTTCAATCAGTTCGTAGTAATTCAAATGGCTATAGTCAATTTACTGTTCCAACAACAGGGACGTATAACTTCCGTTTTGACAATGATTACGATGGTCAAACATTACTGGTATCTCAATTTTACATAACCACAATGTCGTCGCAAGATAGCTATGAATTTATTATTGGTTCAGGTCAGTCTGTTCAGTTGGGTGTTCCGTCAAAATCAGGACATACTTTTAAAGGATGGAGTGTTAACAAAATAGGTCTCAGTGGTAGTGCTGATGGCAGTGTTAATTCTAACAATGTTCTAACAATTGGTTCACATGATTTAACTTTAACAGCAAATTGGGTGTTGGCTGGTGCTGATATTACAGTATCAGTTAATCCAAATGGTGGAATAAATGGGCAAAATATGGTTGAGTTAAGTTCAATTAACTATGATTGGATTGGTTCATACAGTCAAAATATGACAATGTCTTACAATGCTTCAAGTGGTGTTTACACTTTAACTCCATCCGGATTATTTGACCCATATGCAACTGCAGCTACCACGGCTTATTTAACTGCTGGTGTAACTTATTATATGTATTACAAAGTTACTGATTCTTCTGGTGCTTCAGTTGCAGACGATAAAATGCAAATTTTTTATGCTATAAACATTGGATACAGGCCAGATCAATCAGTTCGCAATAATTCAAATGGCTATAATCAATTTACTGTTCCAACAACAGGGACATATAACTTCCGTTTTGACAATGATTACGATGGTCAAACGCTATTGGTATCTCAATTTTACATAACCACAATGTCATCGCAAGATAACTATGAATTTATTCTTGGCTCAGGTCAGTCTGTTCAGTTGGGTGTTCCGTCAAAATCAGGACATACTTTTATCGGCTGGAGTGTTGATGGGGCTGGTAGCAGTGTGGATTCAAACAATGTTTTAACAATTGGTTCAACCAATGTAACTCTTACAGCACAATGGACAGCAAACACATATACAATTGCATTTGATGGCAATGGCTCAACAAGTGGTTCAACAGCAAGTGTGACTGCAATATATGACACATCAGCAACACTTACAGCAAACGGCTTTACAAAAAATGGTTATAACTTTTTAGGTTGGGCAACAACAGCAACTGGTTCAGTTGCCTATGAAAATGGCGCAACATTAACAGCAACACAAGTTAATTTAATTTATAATACAGAAGGCGTTGGAAATGGTGGCACATACACACTTTACGCACAATGGCAAATCATTATTTTCAACATAACGATTGACGCAAATGGTGGCAGAGATAGCTCGGTTAGCCCAGAGACATACAGCATCTCGTCAAGCAGTCAAACAGCAACAATCACCTTGCCAACAAAAGACGGATATTTATTTATGGATTGGGCAATATCAGGTTACACGGGCACAAAGCCAACGATTGATGGCACAACTTTAACAATCCCAGCAAACACATTTGGCAACATACTTTTAACTGCAGTTTGGGAATTGGAGAGTGTTATCACAGTTACAATCACATCAAGTTTTGAAACAAGTGCCGAAGCTGGTGCAGTTGCA
>JBJFDJ010000016.1:32087-48423 GCA_051889975.1 Christensenellales bacterium | reverse complement strand
TTTGATAACTTTCGGCGTAAAATATCAAAACTTGAAGTTCAGCAAGGCAGTCATCTTTTTGATTGCGCTTTGCATAAGTTTCAACGCGTTGCAACTGTTCTCCTATGCGATGTAAATCGTTATAATTTATTGTCATACACAAAATGTTTTCAATGTCTTCCCAATATTTTTCAATATCTTCAACAAAAACTTCAATTTCTTGCGTGTCAACATTTTCACTTTGTTCAATTTGTGTGTTTAATGTTTCAATCTTGTTTATCAAACCGTCAAAAGAGTTGTGCAAATATATTTGTTCAACTGTCACGCTTGCAATTAACAAAAGAGTTATGACTATAAAGGAAATTATCTTTTTCACCAGTTGCCACCACCTTTATAGTCCACCGTTAAGGTTTGATATTGTTTGTCCTTTGGCTGAATATACATTTTGCCGGAGTTGTCTATTGTTGCAATCACACAATCTTTTAATTTGTTGATATTTGCTTTTTTTAACTGCTTTTGCACAAAGTCTTCGTTGATTTGTGCAATTTTTAAATTATCTTTCATAAGTTTGCCATCACAAACTAACATAATTGGCAGTGTGCTTTCTTCCTTTTGTATATTAAAGTCTGTTGCGCAAAGTGGTGCGTTATCTGCGTTTGGCAAAACAGTAATTTTTCCGTTTGTTTCAACAATTGCATATTGTATTTGGTCAAAAGAAAAATAATTCAAGCCCCTCAATGCTTCGCTTAAGTCGTTAAAATTCATATTGAGTTTTTTTAAGGCTTCATAATCAATGCCGTTTGGATTTATTACAATAACGGGTTTTCCGTTAAATAGTTTTCGCATTGCAATGCTTTTTCTTGCCAAAAAACTTATCAAAAAGTGCATAACGGAAAGCGTTAGCAAAGGTATTAAGCCGTGAAGCAGTGGTATGTTTATTTCACTCATGGGTATGGTCGCCAAATCTGCAATTATAAGCGTTATTACAAACTCAAAAGGTTGCAGTTCGCCAAGTTGTCTTTTGCCCATCATTCTAAACACAACAAGCACAATAAAATAGATAATTAGACATCTAAACAACAAAATTAACATACTTATATTATTTGCAACTTTGACAAAATTAAGCATAAAATTTCAAACTTTTAAATTAATTTGATATAAAACATAATACTTCAAACTTTTAAATTAATTTGATTTTGCCAAATTTTTTGTTTTCTTTTTCATAACTTTGATTTTTTTTATTTGTTTTAAACTGTCAGCAAGCGACTTGACATTTATCACATTAAATATCAAACACAAAACAACAAAACATAGCAAACTTGATGCGCAACTAAACGCAACTGCAAAAAATTGTGGCACAAGGCATTTAAATATGCCAAGCACAAAATTTCCTAACATACTGCTGGGTATTACAAAAATGCTCATAAGTGACAGGGGCTTTAATATAAGCCCAGTTATGCCCAAATGCTTTTTAATCATTTTCAAATTTAATATGCTTGATATGATAATTGAAACAGCAGTGCCAACAATAAAGGCGTCAATGCCCAAATATCTTGGCAACACAACAATGCTGGCAATTAACAAAATGCTACCAATGATGTAATTTTTAAAACTCTTAAACTCTAAATTTACGCTGTTTAAAATGCTTTGTGTTATACTGCTTATGCCCATAGGAACCATTATAAAACTTGATTTTGCAAGCAGATATCCACTTGTTGTGTTGTTAAAGAGCAGTGAACCAATTTCTTTGCCCGCACCAATATAAACTGGCAAAAAGCAAAAACAGATGAACAGCGTAAAGCATATTGCTGTTTTAATTTGACTTTCTAGTTCTTGCTGGTCTTTTTTAACAAGAGTTGTTGTAATTTCGGGTATGAGTGCTGTGGCGTAAGAGCCAACCAAAGTGTTTGGGAAGGCAAGCAGTGGCATGGTCATGCCCGTTATGATGCCAAAAAGACCAATGGCTTGAGTTTCGGTGTAACCTGCAAGTTGCAATTCATAAGGGACAATTATTGCTATAATTGGTTGCAACAAGCTAGAAACAATGTGCAAGCAAGTAATAGGCAAACTGTTTTTTAACACATTTTTAAATTGCGATTTTGGACTTTTTAACACGCCACCATTTTTAAAGTAAAAGATTATGCTTATTAACATACTCACCAAACATGAGATGCTGTAACATATGCCTGCCCTTATTGCTCCAACAATTGGTGATGGCGCAGTTGTCAGCAAAATTAAAAATAACATCAATCTAAAAAATTGTTCGCCAACTTCGGCAATGCAGTTTTCAAAATGCTTTTTTCTGCCCCAAAGTGCACCTCGAAAACTTGAATATACGGCAGTGATTAAAATGCTGGGCGACAAGCACAAAATGATTGTGTAAGTGGTGGTTGTGGTTGCATTTATGATAATATCCTTAAATGCAATTAACAAAATATACAGCAAAACACTTACACCACAACTGATTATTAGCGAAGCACTTACGGCACTGCCTTCGGCATTTTTGTCATTTGTCACTTTAAATTTTGCAGATAGGTGAGATAGAGTTGTGGGAATGCCACTTGCAACAACTGTTAGCAAAACATAAAAAAATGATAGTGCAATTTGATAAATGCCCAGCGCCTCTGCACCCAGTTCGCGTGAAAGAATAACACGCATCAAAAAGCCAAACACTTTTAATAACAAAGAAAACAAGGTTATAATAAACACCGATTTAAATAATTTTTTTATGGCAAACACCTCTTTGCAAACTTGCAGTTTTTAACTATTTATATTCGCCAAAAAATTGCAATATTATAAAAATTAATAAACTGCAAACAAAATCATATATTATTTGTAAGGGGTGATTATGAACATAAAAATATTAAACTACAAACCAACAAAAAATGTGTTTTATAGGGTGCAACAAAACGATACTTTAGAGACTATTGCCGAAGATTTTGGAATAACAAAAAGTTATATTTTGCAAAACAACAAACATTGTTTGTATGAAGGTCAGGTGCTGTTTTTGCCCGAAACAAACCTAACAACTTATGTTGTAAAACCTTTTGACACCTTGCAAAAAATTGCCAGTGCCTATGGAAAAACACCGGACGACATAAAGAAAAAAAACAACATGAACAGCGACTACATCTTTGTTGGTCAAAAGTTGTTTTTGTAGCATTTAAGGCAAGTTAAATTTTTATTAAATTATGTTGTTGTCTTTAAATTTCAAAATTAAAAACTAATTAATTTAAAAAAGTATTTTTGCAATAAAATCTTGAAATAAATTAATTATTGCCAATACAAAAATAAAACTTTATTATAATTTAAAATAAAAGCATAAAAACGAATTTTTGCAATAAAAAACTTACAATATTAATTGTAAGTTCTTATTTTTTTATTTACCTTTTTTGTCTGCGTTTTTTTCTTGTTGAATGTCGGCAAGTTTTGTTTTGTGTTCGGCTTGCAGGTCTTTTTTGGTCTTTTCAAGTTTTTCCAATTTCATTTTGTTTGCGTTGTATTTGTCAGAAAGTTCTTTTAATTTTTTTGGATCGCCTTGATTTAATTTTAAGTTGTTAATTTCAATTGCAAGTTCACTTTGTGTGCTGTTAAGTTTTTTAACTTGCTTGTTGATATCTGCAACAGATTTCTTGTAGTTATCATTTAATTTTTTAACATTTTCTTTTGAATATGATTTAACAATAACTGGTTTTTTCTTTTTGTTCTTTTTAACATTTCTTAAAATTGTGCCAACAACAGCAATAATTACTGCAAGGGCAGTGATGATAGAAGGAACTAGCAACCAGTCAAAGTTAACGCCATTTGATGTGTTTTCTTCTTCGTCATCAGTTTTAACATCTGTGTCACCAATTGCCAAAATATCATCTCGCGTTTCGTTTTCTAGGGCAGAAACTCCTTCTGCATAGGCATCTTGGTCTATGCTTGAAATGTCAACATTTGAAAAGTAAACAACGCCACTTGTGTATGCATTTTCACTGCCAAGAGCAAGTGAAACATCAAATTCGGTGTCAGCGGTGCAGTTTACATAAATTGTGTATTCTTTCCACTCGCCATTTGTGTCTATGCCACTAAATTTTGCATCAATGCCATTTAAACTAATACTTGCACCACAAGGGTAGTATTCAGTTTTTGAGCCAGCAATTAAAACTTTGCTGTCTTCGTCGTTTTGATAAACGCCATTTGTTTTAACCATAACAACAATTTTGTAATAATTGTCGGCAGTTAATTTTGTCTTTGAGTTTGAAGTGTAAGAGTAGTAGGTGTCTTGTGAAGATTCTATCATCAACACATAACTGTTTTTGTTTTGTGGATGACCTGGATTTGGATAGTTACTGTCAATGCAACCATCGCTTTCACCAAATTTTGCTGTGTCAATAACACCAGTCGTCATATAATTTAAATTTGTGTTTGCATTGTTTGTTGCAGTGAAGTCATAAGAAGTGTATTTTCCGTTTGTTGCTTCTGCTGATACGTTGCTAAAATCGTAACTTGCAAGATTAACTTTTTTGCTGTTTAATGTGCTTGCGTTAAAGTCATCTTCAGTTAAGTCTGCCGTCATAACAACATTGTCAAAGAACGCATAACCTGTGCCTTGTGCTGTTTGACCTAAACTTAGTTCTAGTGTAACAGATTTGCTTTGGTGACCTGTTTTTATCAAAAATGAATAGGTCGTCCAATCAGTTGCATCGATGTTTAAAATTTCGCCAATAACATTGCCATCACAAACCAATCTTAAACCAGCAGATGCCTTAACCAAATTGTATGTTAAGGTGCTAACCTGAATTTTGTAATAACTGTTTGCTGACAAACTTACGCTGTTTGAAGTGTATTTTTGATAGTTGTCTGCAGTGTTTCCTATCATCAACACATTGTTGTTTGGATAAGAAGTGCTAATTGCTTTGATGGGTGGTATTTTGTCATTGCTGGTGTCGGCTGTGTTTATTATGCCATTGTAACCAGAGTTGTTGTCTTGAACCAAAGACCAGTCGGCAGGAGTATAAGGAGCAGAGCCGGTTGCTGTGTTTAAAACAATATTGTTAAATGTTCCGTTGTTAAAATCTGTGCTTGTTGTTGCTTGATTTAAGTTTGCAACTGTGCCAGATGAATTGCCAGAGTCGTAGTCGGCTGTGTTTATTTGTTGCAAAGCAAAGTTGTCAAAGAATGCATAACCACTTGCATCACTGCCGTCTGTTCCAAGCCAAATTTCAATTGAAAGCTCGCTGTTTAAATATGGGCTACCTTTGATGTAAAAAGTGTAAAGTTTCCAGTCGTCAGTTTTGTCATTTGTGTAACCTGCTGTTGAAATGCTGTCGATGTTAAATGTTTGTGCTTCGTAGGTTGAATTTGCATAATAGTTAGGGTTTTTTGTAACGCCGTCACTTAAAAATTCGTTTGTGTAAGGATTTCTTTCAACAAGTTTTACAACTGCAGAACCATCAATTTCACCTGTTTTTGCAAGGAATGAAAGTTTGTATAACCTGTTTTGCTCAACTGTGAAATAACTGCTTTTGTAACCAACATGACCTTTGTCTATGTTGTTGATTAAAAGTGCTTTTTTGTTGCTATAAATGTTTGCATTTGATGGATTTTCTTCAACACCTGTGTCGGTTGAGTTGTATCCTGTGCCAACATTGTAAACGCCAGTGATTGTCTTGTTGCTGGCGACAGAAGAACTTTCATCAACAAGCGTCCAGCCGTTTAAGCCATCTTCAAAACTTGGGTTGTCAATAAAGTCTGCAACATAATTTGTGTTGTAGTTAACAACAGCCGATTTTGTTGTGTCTCTGCCTTTTAATATGCTTGTGTAAGTGTTGTGGTCATAGCACATAACTTTTACATCATCAAAGAAAACTGCACCATTACTGCCATTGCCATCTTTTTCGCCAAGCCACAATTCCAAATTTAAAGTTTTGGCGTTTATGTCGTCAGTTTCAACAAATATGCTGTATGTTTGCCAGTTGGAATTTGATTTGTCACTTGTGTTGATTGCTAGTGTGCTGTTTTTGATTATGTCATTTGTGTCGCCACTTAAAAAGGCAGTTGCAAAAGCGGTGTGTTCAGTTGTGTTTTCGGTGTATGCTTTAAATGTTACAACATAATAACTGCTCTTTGAAAGGCTTATGTTTGAACTTTTGTAACCACAACTGCTGTTGGTGTCGCCAGAGTTAATCATAAGCACTTGTTTGTCGTTTAACACAGAAGTATCTGGCTTAAAGTTCAACTTGTATGTGCCTGATTGTTTTTCTTCAAAACTATCGCCCAAATTGATAACACCACTTGTGATATCTCCTGTTTTGTTTTGGATTGTCCAACTTGAAGGAGTGTAAGGGAGTGTTCCACTTGAAGGGTTTGAAAAGTCACCATTGTTAATTGTAACTTCTGTTGGCGTGTAACTTGCATTAACAATTTTTGAAATGGTGTTTTTTGTTAGGTCAGCAAAGATAACCCCACCATTTGCCAAAATCATAAAAGAGGCAACAACGCCTGCTAAAATTTTTGTTTTTGTTTTTGATTTTTTGATTTTCATATTTCACCTATTTAGTAATTTATATTTACAACAAGTTTATTATATAAAAATTTTTCCAAAATTGCAAACAATAAACAATATTATAAAATAATATTTTGCAAATATTATGGCATACTAAAGTTATGAAGGAAAAATTAGACGCAAAAAAGATAATTATTGGCATTGTTGGTGGCTTGTTTGTTGGTTTTTTGAGTGGTTTTTTTGGTGGGGGTGGTGGCATGATTGTTGTGCCACTTTTGATTTTTGCTTTGGGACTGCCAGAAAAAAATGCTCACGCAACGGCAATCTTAACAATTTTGCCAATTAGCATTGCAAGTTCGGTTGTTTATATTGCAAGTGGAAGTGTAAATTATTTGCAACTGTTGTATGCAACAATTGGTTTTGTTGTTGGTGGGGCTTTGGGCGCTTTGCTGTTAAAAAAATTAAATAACACTGCTTTGCGAATAATATTTTCGCTTATTATGATTGTAGCAGGCATCAAAATGATATTTTAACTTTATGGTTTATGTTTTGCTAAATTTTTTTAGTTCTTACAATTAAAGTTTTGTGATATTTTGTGTTTTTATAATGCAAAGAAATTAAGCATCAAAATAAGATTTTGCAATAGTTTTGCAATGAAAATTTTGTTAAAAATTTATGACTTTTTATATTTTTAATTTAAAATAAATTTTATTTTTTAGCAGGTGAAAAATTATGGAAATAGTTTTGTTAATAGTTTTTGGCTTGATTGGTGGACTTCTTGGTGGCATGGGCATGGGTGGTGGAACATTGCTTATTCCACTTTTAACAATTGGCTTAAATTTAACACAGCAAACAAGTCAGGCAATAAATTTGTTGGCATTTTTACCCATGAGTGTTGTTGCGCTTATAATTCATTTTAAAAACGGATTGGTCAATTTTAAAACGGCAATTCCAATTGCACTTTCTGGCGTTATAAGTTCGGTTGCAGGTGCTTTTTTGGCAAACAACATAAACAGTGTTTCTCTGCGAATTTGGTTTGGCGTTTTTTTGGTTGTTGTTGGCATACTTGAAATCTATTCGCTTTGGATTTTTAAAGCAGATAACAATGATGATAACAAAAAAATTTATTAACAAACAAAACAAAAACAGATAAAATTAAATAACTTTTTGCGCAAATTCATTGAAAAACTTTAAATTTTATGATATAATTCATTTAAACTGGAGATTGTGGACAAGTTAGATGCTTACAATCAGTTTTTTATGATATCAAAAAGAGGATAAAAATTTGAGAAAAATTGGAATTATAGAACTTAATACAACAAATGTTAAAATGGTTTTTGCAGATGTGCTTGACAATCAAAGTTTTGTGTGCACCGAAAAATTTAATGATGTAATAAAAATTGCAAGCGACCTTGCAAAAGACGAGTTGATAACTCAACAAACAATTGCAAATGTTGGCTCAATATTAAAAACATACAAAGCATTGTGCGTTGCAAGCCAAGTAACAGAAATCTATGCAGTGGCTAGTTTTGAATTTTCAAATGCAAAAAATCAAAGAAGTTTTTTTGAAGAGATATACAGTGTAAGTGGCTTCCGTTTTAGAATTTTGTCAAAAGAAGAACAAATCAACGATTTATATCTTTCGTTTATCAATTCTCTTGATGCGCCAAAAGGCTTAATTTTGTCTATGAATGGCACAAATGTTCAATTGCTTGCATATAACAGACGAAACATCATGGAGCAACAACTCATTGAATTGGGCGTTGTTGAACTTGCCGACAAATTATCAAAACAAAATTTATCTACAACCGAATTTATGACAACTGTTGTAAATGAATTTGTTGCAAAGTTTAAAAAAATAGACTGGTTAAAAAGTTTGGATGCCGAAATTCAAATTGTTGGCACAGGTGATGGATTTTACAGTCTTGCAAAACTCTCTCAAAAAATTAAACACTACACATTTAACAGGGTTCACAACTACAACTTGAGTGTTGAAGATTTAAACAAAGTTTATGATTTTATAAACACTTTGGAAGTTGACAAGTCAAAAAAATTAAGGGGCATTTCAAGCGAAAGAGCAGATGTTGTTGCTTGCTATATTGCAATAATAAAAGCACTTGCAACAGTTTGCAAACTACAAAATATTGTGGTTTCAGAAAATGGCATTGCCGAAGGCGTGTTGCTTGCAAAGGCTTGCCCATTGACTTTGGAAAAACCAATAACCGATGTTTTGGGTTATAGTTTGGATTGTTTAAACGATTGTTACAATCAAGCAAACATAAAAAACACAAAAAATGTTTATGAGTTGAGTTTGATTTTGTTTAAGCAACTTAAAGTGTTACACAAATTGCCAAGAACTTTTGTTAAAGTTTTAAGAACTGCAAGTTATATGCACGATTGTGGCAAACGAATTAGCAGTGTTGACTTTGAAAGAAAGGGCTTTAGCGTGATTTTAAACAGCGACCTTTATGGCTTAAGCCATCGCGAACAAATTTTGTCTGCATTTGTTGTCGCATCTCAAAACTTGGACAAATTCTCTATGACAGATTGGATTAAATACAAAGATATGTTCACCGATGCCGACCTGGAAGGCGTTAGAAAACTTGCTGTTATTGTTCATCTTGCAACTGCACTTGACACCTTTGGCGCAGGAAAGATTAAAGACATCAATTGTGATATTTTGGGCGACAGTGTTATAATGAAAACAGTTGTTGAAGCTCCAGCAGATGCCGAAATTGCCGAAGGCTTAAAAGTGTCTGGCGACTTTGTTAAGGCATTTAAAAAACACTTGGAAATTTTATAATTAAAATGGCAATTATATTGCCATTTTTTGTTTTTAATGTTAACAATTGCGAATTTACAAAATATTTAAAAATCAATTGTAAAAACTTCTGTTGCAATTTTTTTGCATTATTGTTACAATATTAAAAAGCAAATATGAACATATATAAAAAACTGCAAATAAGCAGTTTAATAAAGGAGTGACAATGGGCAAAATTCAACTGGTTGTTGAACTTGGAAGTTCAAACACATATATTTACAAAGTTGGAAGTGGTTTGGTTTTGGCCGAGCCTTCTTTGGTTGCAAACAAATATGGCACAAAAGATGTGTTTGCTGTGGGAATAGACGCAAAAAAACTTATTGGAAAAACAAGCACGGCAATTTCTGTTGTTTCACCCATAAAAAATGGCATTGTGGCAAATAAATCTATGGCACAAAAAATGTTTTTGGAGTTTTACAAAAAAGTTGTGCCAGATAAGTCTATTTTTAGCACAGTTGAAGTTACTTTGTGTGTTTCAAATGGCTTAACAGATAATCAAATTGAAGATTTTAAAGAAGTCATATATTTTTCGGGCGTTGGCAATGTTAAAATTCTGCCGTCTTCATTAACAAGCATTGTTGGTGCTGGCGTAAATGTCAACAAGCCAAGTGCTTTTATCAGTTTAAACATTGGTGGTGGAACAACGGATTTGGCAGTTGTTAGTTTAAATGAAGTTGTCACAGGCTTTAGCATCAACTTTGGTGGCGAAGATATGGACGAATGTATTAGGCAATACATATACAACGCAAGGGCGCTGGAAATCAGTTTGTTAACTGCCGAAAAACTTAAAAATGAATGTGTTTCGCTTTATGAAAACGATATGAGCAATATGGAAGTGAGTGGCATTGATGTATCAACAAAAAAGCCACGAGCAGAAATCATTGCATCGGGTGAAATAAGATTTGCAATCTTGCACTTTTTTGACAACATCTGCTTTGCTTTGGAGCATTTGATAAACTTGTGTTCGCCAGAAATTGCAAACGACATTGCACCAAACGGCATTGTGTTAACAGGTGGCGTTGCCAAACTTGTTGGAGTGGAAGATTATATTACAAAAAAACTTGCCATACCTTGCTTTGTGCCAGAAGACCCTGAAATTTCAACCGTTTTGGGTGGCGCAAAACTAAATTATTGATATTTATTTATTTGCAAAAATTATATTTATAAATTAAACATATCAAGTTGATTGATATGTTTTTTTTAACATTTTGATTTGAAATTTTACTTAATATGTTTTGCCGTTTTGTTTTAAAACTTTGTTATGATTTATTGCTGTTTTTGTTTTAACTATTGTCATTTTTTTGTTGGATTTTGTCCTTTTTTTTAAAAAAATATGACTAAATTTGTCTTGTTACAAAATAAGTTTTTTTTCGCATTTACTTTTTAAACAAACTATGATTAAATGGGGTTGTTTTGGGGGAATTATGGCAAGAAAGATAGTTGTGACAAGTGGGAAAGGTGGCGTTGGAAAATCTACAATTTGTGCAAATTTGGGGCTTAAACTGGCACAAATGGGGCAAAAAGTGGTTATGCTTGATGTTGATATTGGTTTGAACAATTTGGATGTTTTGATGGGCGTTGAAAACAAGGTTGTTTATGATATTGCCGATGTTGTTGAAGGCAAATGTCGCATAAAACAAGCGCTTATTCAAGATTTAAGGTCACCTTTGCTTTACATATTGCCAAGCAACAAAATATTTACCACAACAAAAATAACAAGTTTTAACATCAAGGCGGTTGTCGATGCCCTTGGCGACATTTTTGATTATGTGATAATTGATTGCCCGGCAGGGATAGACAGTGGATTTCACAGGGCAGTTTATAGTGCAAGTGAAGCTTTGGTTGTTTGCACGCCACATATATCAAGCATAAGAGATGCCGACAAGGTGCTAACAATTTTAAACAACTACAACTTAAACAACATCGGCTTTGTTGTAAACAGAGTTCGTGGTGATTTGATAATAAATGGTCAAATGATTGATGTTTCGCAAATAAGCAATTTGCTAAAAGCAAATCTTGTTGGGGTTGTGCCAGATGACGACAGCATTTCAACTGGCAGAAGTATGGCAATGACAAAATCAACTGGTGGCAATGCCTTTGAAATTTTGGCAAAAAACATACACTATTGTCAAAACGTTATGTTTGACTACAAGTCAAAATACAAAGGCCTTTTTGGAAGCATCAAGCGTAAAATAAGGCATAATTTTCAGTGATGAAAAAGTGTAATAAAATATTTTGTTTAGGTAACAAAATTTTAAAAACACATAAATTTTTATACT
This sequence comes from Christensenellales bacterium, assembly GCA_051889975.1. Taxonomy (GTDB): domain Bacteria; phylum Bacillota; class Clostridia; order Christensenellales; family UBA1242; genus UBA9845. Next base: position 36,854 of record JBJFDJ010000016.1, on the reverse strand, counting down.
ATGTTATAAAAGAAATAAAAAAACAATAATTTTAAAAAAAATATGCACAACATTTAAAAAAGTGCAACAACATCAAAAAGTGTAATTAAGGAGTTAATATGATATTTGATAGAGTTAGTGACAGCGCCGAAGAAAGACTTAAAAACGTGCTGATAAGTGACAAGCAGTTTTGCCCAGACAGGTTTCAAAAGGTGCTAAAAAGTGACGCTTATTCAATGCTTTTTAACTATTGTAATTTGCGACCAGAAGATTTGGATGTAAAGCTGGAAGTTCAAAAAGATGGAAGTTATGTCATTTGCATAAATGCAGTTGCAAACAGGTTAAAAATATTTGGAAGTTTGCCAGATTAACTGAATAATCTAACATTTTAAAACATATCTTATTGATATGAAAGTAGTGTCATTTAAGTATTTGTCAAAAAAGAAAAAACAAAAAAAATTTTTTATCTATTGCACAAAAAAGGTGTTTAGGCCCTTGGTGTTTGGGATGGGCGCTTTTATTTTGCTTTTTGTAACAAATCTATTTGTAAATAACTTTTTTGTAAACATCAAGGCAAGTTTGCAAAATTTTATTCAAAATTTTATTAATGTAATAGGTTAGTATGAAAAAAATTAAAGTTACGCTTCATTGGTCCTTTGTTTTGCTTGGACTTTTGATGCTTATTTTTGGCAAATTTACAAGTTTTGTTTGCTGTATGATAAGTGTTTTCTTGCACGAAATGGGACATGCTTTTGTTGGCAGAAAACTTGGCTATCAACTAAATTTAATCACTTTGCTACCTTATGGGGCAATGTTAAGTGGCAAAAACACACCTTTTAAAACTGGTGACGACATAAAAATTGCAGTTGCTGGCCCTGTTGTAAACCTTTTGCTTTTGTTGTTGTCGCTTTTGTTATGGCTGATTTTTCCGGCAATGCACAACTTGTTAGGCGAATTTATTTGGGCAAATATTTACACTTTTTGTTTTAATGTTTTGCCAGTTTATCCACTAGACGGCGGAAGGATTTTGGTTGCTTTGCTAACACGCAAAATGCCACGCATAAAAGCGTTAAAAATAACAAAAATAATAGGCTATGTTGTAATTGCAATCATCTTTGTTTTGTTTTTTGTATCTTTCTTTTTTAATCTAAACTATATGCTGGGCATAAATGCATTATTTTTGTTAATTGGCTTGTTTGCCGAAGACACAAGCCCATATTATGAAAAAATGGCATATCTGCAAAACACAAATCATGCGTTGCACTTTTTAAAATCAATAAAACTAGACAAAAATACGCCCGTTTTTGTTGCATACAAACAAATTGCAAACAAAAACATAAGCAACATAAAGTTAACCGACAACAACAAGGTGATTAAAGTGCTTTCTCGCAAAAAGATTATGGACGGAATTTTAAATCAGCCAATTGACACAACCTTGGAAAATCTTAAATAAAAAACTCACTTGAATTGCTTTGTAAAAACAACAAAAATAGTAGTTGAAAAAACCGACCACTAAAAAAAATTAGCAAAATGCAACATATACTTTGCAAACAAAAAATTGGCAAGCAAATATAACAATTTAATTTTATTTTGAAAAAGTGTTTGTTTATCTTTTTGCGACATATACTTTGCAAAAAAATAACAATTAAATTTATGTTGTTTGAAATTACTTGCAAAACAAAAACATATAATTTTGCTTTTGCCAACTAACAAAATACAAACATAAAATATAACTGTATTTGTCTAAACAAAACTGTTTGGGCAATACTTTTTTTATGAAGCAAACTTTAAAATATATTTTGCAATATCTTTTGGAAAACATAAAACTGGCAGAGACAAAACATTCAATTGCAATTGCCTTAAATGGTGCAATTATTGCACTGGCACTCACTTTTTTGTCTAACACCAGCAGTCAAGTGCGATTTTTAAATTGGCTTGTCTTATTTTTTTGTGGATTTAGCATAATAATAAGTTTTTTTGCCTTGCACAGCAGAAATGTAAATGTTAAAAAAAAGTTTAAACACACAGATGACAAAAACTTGTTGTATTACAAAAATTTGGCGCAGATGAGTAGCAGTGAACTCTTGGAAAATATAATTTTATATTATGATTTTCCAGCAGATTATAAAATAGATAATTTTGACACCGACCTTGCCTTAACCATAATTGCCAACAGCAAAGTTGTTAGTTTAAAATACTCGCTTTTTAATCAAAGCACATTTTTTAGCATTGTTGGCATCATTTTTGCACTTGTTATGTTTGCCATGGTGGGTATTAATGTATGATTAATAAAAATAACGGCGTTGAAAACAGTCTTTTTAATAAAAAATTAAAAAATGGCAAGCAAATATCAAAAACTAACAATAACAAATTAAAAAGTTGCAACAAAGCATCACAAAATGACAACGAAAAATTAAAAAGTTGCAACGCAATGGCAAAAAGCAAACAATCATTAATGGGCAAACAAAAACCAAGCAATGATTTTGTTAACAAAAACTTAACTTTAAAAGATAAAGAGCAAATTAAACAAATGTTAAAAAAATGGCTTGGTCAAATTCAGCAAGACAACCCCTTGCCTTATGAGATAAAAAACATATATTTTATTGTTGACTTTGCAAACAATGACATTGAACTATCATTTTCGGCAAGTGACAGAGATTTAAAAGTTTTTGACTATGGATTTTATCAGCCCTTGGAGGCAGAATACTTTTTTTGCTTGCCCTTAAAAAAATTGGCAAAAAAAATGCCACAAAAAAAATCAAAACCAGCAAAACAGCAAGTGTTTCTTTTTTTAAAAGAACTTTGCTTGTCTGTTTGCAACAGCCTTGATTTTTTGCAACACAAAAGGATTTTTGTGGGAAAACGATTTGATATTATACAAGCATAAGTATGCAAATATATGCATTTTTATAAATTATTTTTTTAAATTTATCAAATCCATTTTACAAACTTTTTTAATTAACAAATCAGTTAAAAATTGTTTTTATTTACACAAAAACAGTTTTAGTGTTTCGTTGCTTTCTTCTTCCAATTTTTTTAATTTTTTTGCAAGTTCAACAATTTCTGCGTTGGCGTCTTTAAAATCACAAATGGCAATGATAAGGTCTGGTATGCCCATGTTTGTGCCAAGATAAATCATTGTGGCAAATTTGCGAGTTGTTTTGTTAAAAGCAGTTTTTAGTTTGATGGCCGTCCAAAGTTCTGCTTTTTCAATGGGATTTGTGAGTTTTAACTCAACATTATTTGCCTTTGCTATCATCTGCAGTTCATTAAAAATTACATTGTATTCATCATTTAATTTTGCAATGTAGTTTTTAAATTCGGTGTCATCAATGTCGGGCATAATTATGTCCAAACTCTGAATAGCCATACTCAAATTTTTTCCTAGTGCGTTTAAAAGTTTTTCGCTGTTTATGTTTTCCATAATATCTCCTTAATTTTTTGTTATTTTGTTTATTTTTTTTATATTTATTCAAAATAACAATGAATAAATATTCAATGGCGTCAATCTGTTTAGTTTGCATAAAAATGTCTAAAATAATTTTATGGGTGAAGTATGGGTTTAACGCAATATCTTGTGATTTTTAGTGCAATAACAATCGTGTTTGTTGTTTTGATGTTTTGTTTGTTATTTGGCAGATTTAACAAAAAAGTTTTAAAAAAATCAACAATAGAAGGCAGAGTTTATATCTATATTATGGTGCTATCTGCCATACTTTTTGTTGCAACAATTGTCTATGTTTTAAATCTTGCAAAACTCGACTGGACATCGTATTTGGTTTTAAATTTGATGTTTGTCACTTATGCAATATCAGTTATGCTGTCGCTTTTGGTTATTTTTAAGCCCTTGGAAAAGATTAACAAAACAGCAATGGAACTTGCAAAGGGCAAAAAAAATCTTTTGTTTGACTTTGAAGGGGCAATGGAATTTGAAAGCATAAGCGACAGTTTAAATGAGATACAAAACAATTACAAGTTAAACGATAAAAATTTGAACAAAAAAGAATTTGAATATCAAAAGTTTTTGCCAAAGGAATATCTTAAATATTTTGGAAAAACAAAGTTGGAAGATGTCAAAGTGGGCAACAGTGTTCAGGTTAAACTCTGCACAATGTTTTGTGACTTGCGAAGCAGTTATTTTTCAAGCGAAACGCTGAGCCTTGCAGATAATTTTGTGCTGATAAAAGAATTTGTTGACGAAGTGACAAGATTGGTGCACACGCACAAGGGCTTTGTTGACAAATATATGGGTGACGGCATTTTGGCAGTTTTTGACAATGAAGATGACGCCTTAAAAAGTGCAAATGAAATTGCAAAACACATTGACTACAAAAACATAGTTTCTGTTGGCAAGGAAGCAATTAACTATGGCATAAGTTTAAACAGTGGTATGTGTGTTGTTGGCGTGGTTGGAGAAGAAAAGCAAAAGCAGTTTGTTGTGGTGAGTGATGTGGTAAATCTTTGCAGTAGGGTTGAAAACTTAAACAAAATATTTCACACTCGTGTGCTTATGACCAAACAATTTATGTCCAACCTAAAAGACGCTTACAATTTTAAATATGTTGGAACAATTGAGTTTGACGACACAACAAGCAAAGTGCCAATATTTGAAAGTTTGGACGCCTATGAAGATGCAAAAAGATTGCTACTGCAAAAAACCATTGGCGACTTTGAAAGTGGCGTTAGACTTTATGAGCAAGGCGAATTTGAAAAGGCAAAGCAATATTTTGTTGGGTGCATAAAGATTAATCAAAATGACGCGCTGTCAAAATTGTATTTATCAAAAAC
>JBJFDJ010000016.1:26419-31987 GCA_051889975.1 Christensenellales bacterium | reverse complement strand
TAAATATATAAAAACTTGTTGACAACAAAAAAAAATTATGATAAATTATATCTGTTCCGCGTGGAGCAGGTTTTTTTAAGCAATTATGCACCTAGCCCCAGCGAGTTATGCTAAAAGGAGGGAATGATATGTACGCTGTAGTTCTATCAGGGGGAAAACAATACAAGGTTAGCGAAGGACAAACAATTGATGTTGAAAAATTGGACGCCGAAGTTGGCAGTCAGGTTAAACTTGATGTGTTGATGCTTGTTGATGGCAAAACTGTTAAAGCAGGTAATCCAACAGTTGCTGGTGCAGAAGTTGTTGCAGAAGTTGTTAAACACGACAAACAAGCAAAAATTCTTGTGTTTAAATACAAGAGCAAAAAACACTCAAAAAAAATCCAAGGTCATCGTCAACCATATACAAGACTTAAAATTGTAAGTGTTAAATAATGACAAAAATAATTGTAAGTTACAAAAATGGTAACATAGTTAGCGTGGAGTGTAAAAATCACGCAGGATATGCCGAGTATGGCAAAGATATCGTTTGCGCTGGTATTTCAAGTATCACACAGACGGCAGTTTTGGGTATAAAATATGTTGCAAAGGCAAAACACAAATGTGTTGTTGACGAAAAGCAAGGAAGTTTGTACCTAGAACTTTTAGAAAATGAATTTTCAGCAAATTTTAAGGACGCACAAGTTATTTTAAACACAATGCTTTGTGGTCTACAAGATTTGCAAAAACAATATCCAAAATACTTAAAAGTGGAGGTTAAATAGATATGCGCATTTTATTGCAATTGTTTGCTCACCACAAAGGTGGCGGTAGCACAAGTAACGGCAGAGACAGCAACGCTAAAAGACTTGGAACTAAAAAGTTTGGTGGCGAACAAGTTAAAGCCGGAAATATTATTGTAAGACAAAGAGGTAGCAAAATTCACCCAGGCAACAATGTTGGCATGGGCAAAGACTACACACTTTATGCTCTTATTGATGGCACAGTTAAATTTGAATATGCTTCAAAGGGCAAAAAGAAAGTTAGCGTTTACGCTGAATAATAAATACAAACCTTGCAAATGCAAGGTTTTTTTTGTGCAAAATTTTGCTGTTTATTGCTTTACAAAAAATGCAAATGTATAAAAAATTACATATTTTTGATGTTTATCGCTTTACAAATAAAACTATAAAATATACAATTCTCTTGTAAATTTTACAAAGGAGAAAGTTATGGATTGGGAACAAATTTGGAATAGTATTGTAAATTTCTTTTCAAATAATGTTTGGAATATAATAAGTTTTTTGCTTGTATTCTTTTTTGGTATTTTAGCTGTTAAAATAATATTAAATATTTTGCGAAGAATTTTTGCCAAAACAAAAATGGAAAAGATTGCACAAAACTTTATTATGGGTTTTATAAAATTGTCACTGTATTTGATTTGGGTGCTTATTCTTTTAAATATGATTGGCATACAAGTTACGGGCATAATAACTGCACTTAGTGCGTTGTTATTGTCAGTTGGTATGGCGTTGGAGTCTAACATTGCCAATGTTGCCAACGGCATTGTGATAATTTCCACACACTTATTTAAAAAAGGCGATTACATAAGTGTTAACGGCGTTGAGGGTAGTGTTGCCGACATAAACTTTTTGTTTACAACAATTTTGACTGTTGACAACAAAAAAATAACGCTACCAAATTCATCTATTGTTAACAATTCGCTTGTCAATTATGGGGCAAACAAAACACGACGAGTTGACTTTACTTTTTCTGTTGCCTATGAGTCTGATGTTGAGCAAGTTAAACAAATTATTTTAGATGTTATGAAAAGTGATGGCAGAGTGCTTCTTGAACCAAATGCACCTTTTTGCAGATTAAAAACATTAAATGCCAGTTCGTTAGACTTTTTTGCAAATTGCTGGTGCGATTCGGAAGATTATTGGCCAGTTTATTACTATGTTGTAGAAAATGTTTACAACGAGTTTAAACGCAACAATGTGTCAGTTCCATTTAACCAATTGGAAGTAAGAAACAGAACCGACAAGGTTGTTATGCCAGTTGTTGGTGACAAGTTGCCAGAAAGGGTTGAAAAGGTTAGAACAGAGAAAAAACAAAAATTTAACTTGGAAACTGACGGCATTGACTACTTTTTGCACAAAAAACCACGTGGCGAAAAAACAAAAAAAGCAAAAAAAGATAAAAAAGCCGATGCAAAATTAAAGGACAAAGAACAATCACAAAACGTCGACACATCAACAGCGCAACAAAACAAACAAGATGTTCAAAGTCAAAATCAAGCAGACTCAAACCCAGATGACGCAACAACATCAAAAAATCAAAAAATAAAAAAGCATCAAAATAATAAATTAAAAAACCAAAATTTTAATCATTTTGGTTTTTTTGTGCAAAAATTTTGCTGTGGTGTGAATTTTTTAGATTATATGTAGTTTCGTGATTTTATTTTGAGTTGTGATTTCATGCATGCAAACAAAACTGGTTATTTTTTTGCAAAAAATCAATCACTTTTAACTAAATGCCATATTAAGTTCAAAGTTGGCAGTAAATATTGATTGTATTAAAAACTATATGATAAAATGTTAAAAAGGTTGAAGAAATGTTTTGTTTCTCCAACCTTTTGCATTTTATAAGGAGGTATGATATAATAAATGGAAAAAGGTCCTAGTACTTATGCTGAATACTGGACAAGTCCTTACAACGAAGTCAAACATTTTAATGATCATGGTTGGCAGATGGGATTTGAAGATGATTTCCTAGGATATTCACAAGCGGCAAAAGATTTAGTATTGAGTGAAGAAAATGAAAAAATATTGAGTTATAAGCGAGATGACGGCTGTACATGTAAATTTAATAGAGAAAACAGACATTTCGTTGTAATTAACAAAGACGGAAAAATTGTTACTTTTTATAAAATTAAAGAGAACTATTTTATGAAAAATTATGAAAAATGGAAATTTTATTGGGAAAATATAGATAAAGGAGATTAATATAATGAGAAGATGTAAGATTTGTGGATTGGGTAACATAGAATATGATAACGATACTTGTAAAATTTGCGGGTGGGAAGCAGATACAATTCAAGAAGAAAATCCAAATTATGTTGGTGGAGCCAACAATATGACTTATAATCAACATATGATGTTTTGGGAAGAAAACAAGAACGATATAATTAAAAGTAGAGATGATTTCTTTGTAATCAGACTTTCATTAGAATATTACAAGAAAAATTTTCAATCTATAAACGAAGAAATTTTAAGAAAAGAAGAAGCTGGAGAAATAATCCAAGAAATAAAATAATGAAAATTATGAAACAAAATATAAAAAATATTGAAGAAAGCAAAATTCCACTATACAAAAGCAAGATGTGTGGAATGGGAGATATCAATTTTATTCACGACATATGCATGTTTTGTGGATGGGAAGATGATGGTTTGCAAAACGAACAACCAGATTATATGGGTGGTGCTAATCATATGAGCTTAAATCAGTATAAAAAATTTTGGGATGAAAATAAGGTTGAGATTTTAAAAGCAGATAACACTTGTTTTAAAGCAATTGATTTAGCAAAAAAATATTATGAAATAAATTATAAAAATCATAAGTTGAATTAATTTTAACCTATGATTTTTTTATACAAGGAGATTTTATGAAAGAAAAATATGAAGTAGATAATAATTTAATACAAGAAAAAACTGAATATGATAAAGAGAAGTTGGAAAAGAAACTTAAGCTTGTAAGAAATGAATTTGCAACAGTTGGTAAATATGAAATGCCACTAATAAAGAAACAAGATCTAGATTTGGATAAGATTGATTTATGGAATTATACTAAAACAAAGTTGCAAGATGAAGATAACAAACATAAAACAATTCATTTTTTCACTTACGATTGGTTGTTTGAAAATGTATATGAAAAACCAGAATTGGCAATGGAAAAATTATCACAATATTATGCAATTTTATCGCCTGAATTTAGTTTGTATTGGGATATGCCAAGAGCACTTCAAATATATAGCACATTTAAAAATAGATGGTGTGGTGCGTTTTTCCAAAAACATGGAATGAAAGTTATTCCTACAGTTTGCTCGGCAGGAAGTGAAAGTTATGATTTTTGTTTTGATGGAATAGAACAAGGTTCAGTTGTTGCAGTTTCGACCTATTGTAGAGAGGAATATAAACAAGAATTTATGAAAAGTTATAATAAAATGTTAGAAGTAATTAAACCATCTGGAATAATTTGTTATGGAACGCCATTTGATGAGATGACAGGCAATATTAAAGTTATAAGCCCATTTGACCAAGAAGAATTAATTTCAAAAATGGGATTCGATAACTACATGAAAAAATATCTCGCTGGTGAGTTGTATCCAACAAGGTAGGCACAGTATGAAAGATTTGAAATTAGAAATTGAATTATTGCCCAAAGGTGCTTGGGGAAACGATTTTAGTAGAATACTTTTTAAAAAAGACTGGGATATTCTAAGAAATGCATGTTATAAAAAAGCAAATCATAAATGTGCGATTTGCGGATATGAAACAGATGATTTAGATGCTCACGAGGTATGGGATTTTAATACAGAAACAAAGACTCAAACTTTAATTGATATTATTGCTTTATGTAGCAGATGTCATGGGGTTAAACATATAAGAAATTCCCAAAGACTAGGGTTTGGAGAGAATGCAAAAAAGCATTTTATGAAGGTTAACAATTGTAATGAGTTGGAATTTGCAGCACATCTAACCAAAGCTCAAATGGATTTTGAAGAAAGAAATAAAATTTATAGATGGAAAATGATTGCAAATTTAGAAAACTTTGGTGGCAAAGGAATAAAAATTCAAAAAAATTATGTTCCATTAATAAAATCAGAATATACACAAACAGAACTGAATTTGCTTAAAAATGAATGTAATTTTACACCTAGAATTCTAGAAATTAATATAGATAATTATGCGGGGACCATATCAATATCTTGTGATAAAACGAATAAAATTGAGTGGTATGACGATAAATTTAATTTATTGGCAACAAAATTTTGTTTTTCAGAAAAGTTTATTGCAGAATTTTCAGTTAAAAATTTACGTATCTCATATATAACTTTTAAATTAACTGGGGAATATGGTGAAAAGGTTTCAAGGAAATTTAATTTGATTCCTGTATTTAATTAGAAAACTAAAATTTGTATTGTATAATTTTAAGTTTTGTGATATATTTTTATTATGAAATACAAACTTACAGATGACAAAATTTTTGTTTATGACAAGATGCAATTTAACCCAAAACATATCTTGGAGTGTGGGCAGATTTTTAGATATCAAAAAAGGGATGATGGCAGTTTTGTGGTGTTTAGTGGCGACAAATTTGCTTTGATAAACGAGCAGGCAGATTGCTACGAAATTACAACAAGTGATGTGGACTATTTTGAATACTTTTTTGACTTAAAAACAGATTATCAAACAATTAAAAATCAACTTGCCATAAATGACACTATGCAAAAGGCAATTGATTTTGGCAATGGCATACGCATTTTAAATCAACAGCCACTTGAAATGATAATAAGTTTTATCATAAG
>JBJFDJ010000016.1:9381-26319 GCA_051889975.1 Christensenellales bacterium | reverse complement strand
ATTGCACTTTTTGGATATCACAAAATGGATTGCTTTCCCGTAGACACATGGATACAAAAAGTTTACAACTGCTATTTTGCAACAAATGAATTAACAAACAGAGTTTTGATAAGAAAAAAATTGGTTGAAACTTTTGGCAATTTAAGTGGTTATGCTCAACAATATTTGTTTTATTTTAAGCGAGAGTTAGACAGAGTGAGCAATTAAGTTTTATATTTGAGTTTAAAAAAATGTTATTATATTTTTATAATTTTGCAGTTTACACTTGTTAATTTGCAAATTTAAATGCTTTAAATAATATAATAAAAATATAAAAAAAAATTAAAAAGGGTATTTATTTTTTTAAAATAGTATGTTATAATGTAGTCGTAAAAGGAGAAATTATGGTTAAAACTATGTTGTTGACCTCTTGGGGAGATGCATTTGTTAACATGTTTACAAACTCTGCCAATATAATTGCTGTTGTTTGCCTTTTTGTTGGTCTGGTACTTTGTTGCATTGAGTGTTTTGTTCCTGGGTTTGGTGTTTTTGGCATATTGGGCATTGTGTTTTGTGTGGCATCGCTGGTTATCACTTTGGTTGTGGGTGGCGAGTTTGCATGGATACAATTGCTTTATATGGCATCACTTTCCTTTGTTATTTTGCTTGTTGTTGTGCTCATTGCAATTAGAAGTGCAAAGTTTGGTGCGCTTAGCAGGTCACCACTTGTGCAAAAAGAAATTGCAATTCCAACAGACTATGCTTCAAACGAAAAAAACTTTGCGTTTTTGCTTGGCAAGGAAGGGGTTACAAAAACAATTTTAAAACCTGTTGGCAAAGTTGAAATTGAAGGCAAAATATATCAAGTTACAACTGATGGCGAATATGTTGAAAAAGATAAAACCGTGTTCGTTGCCGAAGTTGATGGTTCAACAATTTTAGTTAAAATCAAAGTAGGAGAAAAATATGAATAGTTTATTATTAAGTTCTGGCTGGGCAATCTTTGGATGGATTGTTTTGGCACTTGTTATCTTTGCAGTGATTGTGCTTTGCGCACTTGTTCCTGTAAATTTGTGGATTAGATGCCTTGTTTCTGGCACACCAATCAGCATGTTTAAACTTGTTGGTATCCGTTTAAGAAAAGTTAATGTCAACACAATTGTTGAAGCTTACATCAACGGCAAAAAAGCAGGTCTTGACATTTCTGTAAATGATTTGGAAACTCACGCAATGGCTGGTGGCAATGTTAATTCGGTTGTTGCAGCACTTATTAGTGCACACAGTGCAAAAATCAATCTTTCTATGGATGTTGCAAAGGCAATTGACCTTGCTGGTCGTGATGTATTAAAGGCTGTTAAAGAAAGCGTAACACCAAAAGTTATCAAAACTCCTGTTATCAGTGCTGTTGCAAAAGATGGTATTGAATTAAGAGTTTTGGCAAAAGTTACGGTTAAAACAAATCTTGCAAAACTTGTTGGTGGTGCTGGTGAAGAAACAATTATTTCTCGTGTTGGCGAAGGCATTGTTACAACAATTGGTAGTGCAATAACCCATCAAGAAGTTTTGGAAAACCCAGACTCAATTTCAAAAGTTGTTTTGGAAAAAGGTCTTGATGACGGAACAGCATTCCAAATTTTAAGTATTGATATTGCAGATATTGACGTTGGCAACAACATTGGTGCCGAACTCAAAAAAATACAAGCACAAGCCGAAAAAGAAATTGCTCAAGCAAAGGCAGAAGAAAGAAAAGCAATGGCCATTGCACAAGAACAAGAAATGAGAGCAAAAGTTCAAGCAATGAGAGCAAACGTTGTTGAGTCAGAGGCAAAAGTGCCAGAAGCAATTGCAAATGCTTTCAATAGTGGCAAACTTGGCGTTATGGATTATTACAGACTTCAAAACATTCAAGCAGACACAAATATGAGAAACAACTTGTTTGGCGCAAACAAAGATGATAATCCAGCACTAAACAATCCAAAAGAAAACAACGATGGTTCTAGTGAAGAATAGCAATAAGGGGGCAATATGGTAGGATATATTATTATTGGCATAACTATATTAGTCCTTTTATACATCGCAATACTTTATTTTGTTAATTCAAAAAAAATTAAGCAAAATCAAAGCAAAAAAAAGGAAGAAACAACAAAAAAAGAAGAAGTCAAAGAAAAACCTGCCTCAACAAAACCAGCAGTGGTGGAAGTTAAAAGTCAAGTCATAAAGGGCACAATGTTTGAAGAAGCAGTTAAGGAAGCAGAAAAACAAGGCTACAAATATGAGGACAGTTATGCTGACCAATCTTATGAAAAGGTTTATGGCAGAGTTGACAACTCGCGTTTAAAATTGGAAAGAGAAGAGTTTATACCCGAAATTAAACGAGCAGAATACAACAGGCTAAAGCCAGAAAGACTTGTAAGCGAAAGGCAAGAAGGTCCAGACATTATGGACAAAAGCACACAAAAAATAAGCCAAGAAAAGCTGAAAAGTTTGGGTGTTGAAATAAATGACCTTTCACCAGAGTTAAAGGCGTTGCTTGTAAACGATGTTTTAAATCGCAAGTATTAGTATTTTAAAAAACAATCGAGCATAGAATACTTTAAGGAGTATGCTGTGTTCGATTTTTTTAATGATATGTTTGGCGAAACAAAAAATTGTTTTTTTAGATATCAAGTTAACAGTGGCAAAGAAATAGTTGTTGAAGGTTACAAAAATCTGCTTTTGGTCAGTGATGAAAAAATAGTTTTAAAAGTTAAAAATGGCGAGATAAATATACTTGGTTGCAATCTTTGTGTAAAAGAATTTTCTGCCCAAACAATTATGGTTAAGGGTGAAATTTGCTCTATTGAAAACTGTTGCAAGGGAGAAATTGATGAAAAAAAATAGTTTTTTAATAACCGTTAAACTATCTGGCGTTAACCTTAACCGAATATACAAAGAATGTTTGAACAATGACATTGAAATGTATAACATCAACCGAACCGACTACAAAAACATTGTTTTTGACATAGAAAAATCAAAGTTAAAAGAAGTTAAAAAAATAGCACAAAATCAAAATTATGAATTTTTTGTTTTAAGGCAATATGGAGTTTTAAAACTCTTTTCGTTTTTAACAAAGCGCATTGGCATCCTTGTTGGCATTGCAATTTTTTTGCTAACAACTGTTTTAAGTTCTTTTTTTGTTTTTAACATAAAAATATATGGCAACGAACGGGTTGCAGGCAGTGAGATATTGTCTGTTTTAAACACAAATGGCATAAATTGTGGCGCAATGCTTTTTAATGCAAATTTTGAGCAGATAGAAAAAAAACTTTTGGACAATTTGGAAGACTTATCTCTTTGCAGTGTTGTAAAAAAGGGCAGTGTTATCATTGTAAATGTTAAAGAAAAGGTGTTTTTAAACGAAGCAATAGACACCAGCCAAAAAGACATTGTTGCAACGCAAAATATGACGATTAGGTCGCTGTCTGTCGTTCAGGGCACTGCACTTAAAAAGATTGGTGACAGTGTTAAAGCAGGTGAAGTCATTGTTGCGGGGTATTTTTTAAACGCAAATGGACAACGAGTTGAGTGCAAGGCAAACGCAAGCATAGGCGCAACTGTTTGGTTTAGCAAAACACAAACTTATCAAAAAATCAAGCCAGAAACTATTAGAACCGGCAAAAAAATTGTAAACTCAAAAATGACTTTATTTGGCACAAATTTTTTTATAAAAAATGAGCAAAATACTTTTGAAAGTTTTGACGCTGTTGAAAGTGTTAGCCCAGTTTTTAAAAACAATATTTTGCCGTTTTATCTTTTAACCACAACTTATTATGAAACCACAACAAACTATGTTGAGCAAGACTTTGAAAAAGACAAGCAATCAATTTTGCAAAATCTTGAAAAGGAAGTTTTAAGTGAAATTTCAAACGATTTAAACGTTACAAAAACCTTTAACACAATAAATGAAACCGAAGAAGCCTTTGTTGTGACATTTTATGCACAAGTTGATGTTGACCTGTGAGCTTTAACAATTATTGTTAAATGTTGATAATTTGTATCAAAAATAGTTTAATTTTTTTTAATAATGTGATAAAATGTCAATATTAAATTTTACAAAGAGATTGTGTTAAGGAGATATTATGATTGAATTTCTTGGCGAAGAAATAGACAAAAAAACAAAAAAATTATTAAAGAAAATTGCAAAGCAGACTTTTAAGTTTAACAAACAAAAGTTTAGAAAACTTGAAGTTGCTGTTGAATTTGTTTATGATGATGAAATAAGAGAATTAAACAAAGCACAACGCAACATTGACGAAGTGACTGATGTGTTAAGTTTTCCAAATCTTGACCAAGTTTTTGGCAAAAAGATTGATAAAGACAATTTCCCAGACGATGTAAACCCAGAAAACGGCAAGGTTGTTTTGGGCGATATTGTTATAAATTTAAACAGGGCAAAGGAACAAGCGGGCAGTTTTGGTCACAGCTTAACGCGTGAAATTGCATATTTGATGGTGCATGGGTTACTTCATTTGATGGGCTATGACCATATTGACAAACTAGATGCAAGTTTGATGAGAGCACAAGAAGAGCAAGTGCTTGCAAAATTTAATTTAAGAAGGGAATAAGTATGGCATTTAAATGTGGCTTTGTAACCATTTTGGGCAAGCCAAATGTTGGCAAAAGCACCTTGCTTAACCGACTTGTTGGGCAAAAAATTAGCATTGTTTCGCCAAAACCACAGACAACGCGCAATGTTGTCACCGGCATTTTAAATGGCAATGGCTATCAAGCAGTGTTTTTAGACACACCGGGCATTCATAAATCAAAAAATAGTTTAGATAATTTTATGGAAAAATCAATTGCCAAATCGATTGAAGGCGTTGATTTGATTATTTACATAATTGATGGCACAAAAAAGTTTAGTGCAGAAATTTTACAAGAAGCACAGAGTTATGCTCAAAAAGACATACCTTTGATTTTGGTTGTTAGCAAAGTTGATGATAGTTCAATGGAGCGTTTGTATCCAGAACTTGCAAAACTTAACACACTGCAAAACATAAAGGAAATTATACCAATTTCATCTTTTACGGGGCAAAACATTGATGTTTTAAAAGATAATATCTTAAAATATTTGCCAGAAGGCCCTGCAATGTATCCAACAGATGTTGCAACAGACAGCACTCAAAGATTTTTGGCAAGTGAGATAATTAGGGAAAAATCTCTTTGGCTTTTGCAAGAAGAAATTCCACACGGAATTGCTGTGCAAATTGAAACTTTTAACGAAACAGAAAAACTTACCAAAATTGATGCAACAATATTTTGTGAAAAAGAAAATCACAAGCGCATCATAATTGGCAAAAATGGCGAACAACTTAAAAAAATTGCCGAAGAGAGCAGAAAGGCAATTGAAAAAATGGTTGGGCAAAAAGTGTATCTCACACTTTGGGTAAAAGTTAAAGAGCGTTGGCGTGACAGCGACATTTTGGCAAGCAATATGGGTTACAACAAAAAGGACTTGGACTAGTTTTTTTGCGTTTTTAAATATTATTGTTAGATAATTTAAGTGTATAAAAAGCAATTAAAATACCATTATGTCCGTTTTATTAAGCAATTTGTTTGTTAACGTTATATGATGGCATTTATTAAGCAAAAAACGACCCAATAGGGTTGTTTTTTTGTGCGTGCAAGTGATTTTGTGATGTTTTGTTTAAAATTTGCAAAAATACAAAAATAAATAAAAATTATTGCCCTTTTTTAACAAAAATATAACAAAAAAAATTTTTAAAATTTATGCAAAATTGTTCAACATTTTTTAAATAATATCGTATAATAATATTGTAGTTACAAACTCTAATGTTAGGGAGGTGCTGTATGAAAACAAATTTAACCCCAGAGGAACTTTGCTTTGAACTTTTTTTAGATGCAGTTAAACGCAAAGACAAAAGCCAGTTTGCTTATTTTAGTTTGTATAGCAATATAGCACATTGTGATGATATTTTAATTAAAACCAACACCGAAGGAGATGAACTCACTTTATAATGGAAACCCAAATTATAAAAGGCATTGTGTTGGCTTCTTACGATTACAAAGAAAAGGACAAGCTAGTTGAACTGTTTTCGGTTGAACTGGGCAAGATTACTGCTATACTTAAAGGTTGTAAAGCGCCAAGTGCAAAACTTAAATTTGCTTTTCAACCTTTTTGTTTTGCCGAATTTTCGGTTGTTAGAACGGGCAAGTTTTACCAAATTACAAATGCAAGTTTGATAGATAGTTTTTTTGATATCACAACTGATTTAGATACATATTATTTGTGCAACTTGATGCTTGAAATTGTTTCGTTAAGCACTGGTCAAGATGAGCAAAACCCAAAATTATTTGTTTTGCTTGCAAATGCCCTAAAATGTGTTTGTTATGACAAAATAAACCCATATTTGATAACATTAAAATTTTGCGTTGATGTGCTTGCAAGCATAGGTTACAGTGCAAATTACACAAAATGCGCGAGTTGTGGGCTTAACTACACCAACAAAGTTTATTTAAATTTAGATTCAGGCGAATTTGCTTGTTTATCCTGCAAAAGCGAAAATTCGATTTTGCTTAATAATATGACATTTTCTTGCATAAAAATTGCTAATAACACAGATTATAACAGACTAAACAGTGTTAAAATAGCAAGTGATGTGACAAGAGATGCAATCAACATTGTTTGTAAAAATCTGGAACACAGATTATACAAAAATATACGAAGTTTAAAATTTATATAGGAGAGAGAAAATGGCAAAAAAGAAATTTGTGTATATGTTTAGCGAAGGCAATGCTAACATGAGAGAAATTTTAGGTGGCAAGGGTGCAAATCTTGCCGAAATGACAAATCTTGGAATGCCTGTTCCAAGTGGTTATACAATTTCAACCGAAGCATGCAATGACTACTTTAAAAATGGCAACCAAATAAGTGAAGAAATTAAAAAACAAATTTTAAATGGCTTAAAGCAACAAGAAAAGTTGAGTGGCAAAAAATTTGGAGATTTAAACAATCCTTTGCTTGTTAGTGTTCGCAGTGGTGCAAGGATATCTATGCCGGGCATGATGGACACAATTTTAAATTTGGGCTTGAATGACCAAACTGTTGAAACAATGGCAAAGGCATCAAGCAACGAGTGGTGGGCTTATGACTGCTATCGCCGTTTAATTCAAATGTTTGGCGAAGTTGCAATGGGCGCAAATGAAGATGGTTTTGAAAAAATCATTGAAAGTGCAAAAGCAAAACAAGGTGTTAAATTAGACAAAGACTTGTCAGTTGACAGCCTTAAAAAGATAATAGCAGAATACAAAAAATACATAAAAAAGCAAACAAAACAAGACTTCCCACAAAATCCTTTGGACCAACTTTATATGGCAGTTGAGGCAGTGTTTAGGTCATGGCAAAATGACAGAGCAATCATTTACAGACGAATGAATGATATCCCAGAAGAATGGGGAACTGCAGTTAACATACAAGAAATGGTGTTTGGCAACTTAAATGAGCAAAGTGGCACAGGTGTTGCTTTTAGCCGTGACCCAAGCACAGGCGAAAACAAGATTTATGGCGAGTTTATGTGGAACGCACAAGGCGAAGACATTGTTAGTGGTGCACGCACTCCACTTCCAATTGAAGACCTTAACAAAACCATGCCAAAAGTTTACAAGCAATTTGTTGGCTATGTTAAAAAACTAGAAAAACACTACCACGATATGCAAGATATGGAATTTACCATTGAAAACGGCAAACTTTTCTTTTTGCAAACAAGAAATGGCAAAAGAACAGCAATGGCAAGTTTGAATATTGCAGTTGATTTGGTAAACGAAAAAATTTCAACAAAGGAAAGAGTTATCAAGGCTCTTGACCCAAAACTTATTGATACTTTGCTTCACAATCAATTTGACCCAAAAGTTACAAAGACATTAACTCCACTTGCTGTTGGTCTTGCTGCCAGCCCTGGTGCTGCTTGTGGCAAAATTGTGTTAAATGCCGACAAGGCAAAAGAACTTGGCAAAAACAAAGTTAAAACAATTTTGATACGACAAGAAACAAGCCCAAAAGACATTGAAGGTATGCAGGTTTGCGAGGCAGTTTTAACTGCTCGTGGTGGAATGACAAGTCACGCAGCCGTTGTTGCAAGGGGACTTGGAGAGCCATGTGTTGTTGGTTGTGGCTCGCTTCAAGTGTTTGAAGAAGAAGGATATGTTTTGTTTGGCGACAAAAAACTTGTTGAAGGTGATGTTATCAGCGTTGATGGTTCAACAGGCAATGTTTATCTTGGCGAAGTTGCAAGTGTGCCAGCAAGCATAAGTGGAAACTTCAAGGTTATTATGGACTGGTGCAAACAAATCAAAAAAATTGGCGTTATGGCAAACGCAGACACGCCAGCAGATGTTAAAACAGCAATTGGTTTTGGCGCAGAAGGTGTTGGACTTGTTCGCACAGAGCATATGTTCTTTAAAGAAGACAAAATTTTGTCTATACGCGAGATGATTGTTGCTCAAAATTTAAAAGAAAGACAAAATGCACTTAAAAAATTGTTGGTTTTGCAAAGAGAAGACTTTGTTGGAATTTTTAGCGAGTTAAAAGAACTTCACGCAACAATTAGATTGATTGACCCACCACTTCACGAGTTTTTGCCACACACCGAAGAAGAACAACGAATTTTGGCAAAGGCAACTGGCAAAACTTATGAACAAATTGTTGAAATCGTCAACAGTCTTGCCGAATTTAACCCAATGATGGGACATCGTGGTTGCAGACTGGCAGTTACTTACCCAGAAATTGCCGAAATGCAAACAAGGGCAATCATCGAAGCTGCAATTTTGGTTAGCAAAAAGCAAAAAATTTCTGTTTGCCCAGAGATTATGATTCCACTTACAAGTGCAACAAAAGAGTTTGAATTTGTTAAAGATATTGTTGAACAAACAGCAAAAAAAGTCATTGCAGAAAAGAAGTTTAACGTTGACTACAAAATTGGAACTATGATTGAAACTCCAAGGGCAGTTGTCATTGCCGACAAATTGGCTGAAAGATGTGATTTCTTTAGTTTTGGAACAAATGACTTAACTCAACTTTCTTTTGGATTTAGTCGTGATGATGCTTCAAAATTTATCAATGACTACTATGACAAAAAGATTTTGGACCATGACCCATTTGTTAGACTGGACGAAGAAGGCGTTGGCGAACTTATCAAGCACACAGTTAAACTTGCTCGTGGCAAAAAAGCAAACTTTAAGATTGGTGTTTGTGGCGAGCAGGGTAGCAACTCTGACAGCGTTAAATTTTTGTTAAATGCCGGCGTAAGTTATGTTTCTTGCTCTCCTTACAGAGTGCCAATTGCAATTTTGTCTGCTGCAATTGCTTCAATTAAATAATTTAATATAACAAAAGTGTCATTTAAATTGGCATCAAAAATAAAAAAATTTTGCATTTGAAATCAAGCAAAGTGCATTTAATTATGCCGATGTGAGTTTATCAAAACTTAACAAAATTTTGTTTAAAAGAAAATATAACGCACAAAAAATATAGAACATATTAAAAAATTGAGTTCACTCAAAAACAATATGTTCTTTTTGTTGGCATAAAAAACAACATCAACAAGCAAAAAAGCGCAAAAAATAACAATAGTTTTTAAGAAAAATTTAAAATAAATAAAAAATTTAAAAAAAATAAAGGTTATTTAATTTTTGTGGCGAATAATAAGTTGTAGATTATTTATTTGGAGATATATGGATAATAAGGGTTATACAAGTGATTGGCTTGAAAAATTAAAATTCAATAACAACATTGTTTCTGTTGTATCTCGCTATTTAACATTGACCAGAAAGGGCAATAGATATTGGGCGTGCTGTCCGTTTCACCACGAAAAAACGCCAAGTTTTGAAGTAAACGAGCAAGGGCAATTTTATCATTGCTATGGCTGTGGCGAATCTGGTGATGTTATAACTTTTGTTCAAAAACTAGAGGGGCTAGATTTTGTTGATGCCGTAAAAAACCTTGCCGAACGGTCAGGCATGGAAGTGCCAGATTTTGTTGGCGACAAAGCAGTGCTGGACAAACGCAAAAAGCGAGAGTTGTTGCAAAATATTTGCAGGGAGACTGCCATTTATTATAACAGCACCTTAAAGAGCAAATGGGGCGCAAAAGGGCTTGAATATTTAAAAAAGCGTGGCGTCAGTGACAGCACCATCACAAAACTTGGCATTGGTTACAGCAGTAACTGGAATGGGCTTTGCGTGCACCTTTTAAAAAAAGGCTACAAAAAGCAAGACATTTTAGAAGCAGGTGTGTGTGGCGAAAAAGATGGCAAATTGTATGACGAAATGGCAATGAGAGTTGTTTTTCCGGTAATTGACCACACAGGCAAGGTTGTTGGGTTTAGTGGCAGGGCGCTAGATGGCAATGCCTATGCAAAATACAAAAACACAAAGGCAACTATGCTGTTTAACAAAAGTAGCAACATATATTGCATAAATTTGCTACGAAAAGCAAGGCTTAACAAAAACTATGCAATTTTGGTTGAAGGGCAAATGGACGTTGTGTCACTTCAACAGGCAGGGTTTGAAAACGCAATTGCAACAATGGGAACTGCCTTTAACAAAAATCACGTTCAAACATTAAAACGCTTTGTTGACAAAGTTATTGTTTGTTTTGACGGCGATGGCGCAGGGCAAAAGGCAACGGCAAAAAGTTTGGAGCCACTTTTGCAAGAAGGGCTTGAAATAACCATTGTTTCACTGCCAGAAAAACTTGACCCAGACGAATACATAAAAAAATATGGCAGTGATGCATATCAAAAACTTTTGGATGATGCGATGCCAGTTTATGAGTTTGAAATAAGATACGAAGCAACCAAATTTGATTTGGCTAATCGAGACCAAATCCCAAAATTTATTGATAATTGTATCAATATAATAATTAGTATGCCACAAGATAGTGAAAAGGACATATATTTAAATTTGGTAGCCGAGTTAAGTGGAGTTAACAAAGAGACGATTAAAAGGCAACTTTCAAACACAAAAGTGGACGGCAAACTTTTGCAAAGTGATAATAAGTCTCAACATGTTAACGAAACGCAAAAGACAAAAAATTATTTGGCAGAGCAGTTTGTTTTGGCAAGTATTTTACACAAAAAATCTTATGTTACAAGTGTTGAAATTGACGATTTTGTCAATAATGAATTTAAAGAGTTGTATAAATACATTTTGCAAAACAACTATCCACTTGTTACAAAAGTGTTTGATGATTTTGATTTGTCAAACAGACCAGATATAAAATCGGTTGTTGATTTTGATTTTGACAAGGTTAAAAAGCCACAAGATGAGTTTGCTGGTTGCTTGTTAAAAATGCAACTGGACAGGCTTTTAAATGAACAAAACAACATAAACATTTCAATGCAAAAATGCACAGATGAAAAAATAAAAATGGAACTGCTTAAAAAGGCAAGTGAAATTTCTAAAAAAATAATTGAGAAAAAAACTTTGTTAAATAAAGTGGGGTAAGAATTTTGAACGAAAAATATATAAATGAATATAACAAATTGTTAGAAATAGGCAAAAAGAAAGGCGCTTTGCAAGAAGAAGTAATCTATGACAAATTTTTAAAATATGAAGCAACTGCTTCTGATACTGACGAAATCATTGCAAAGTTAAAAGAAAATGGAATAAGAATTATTCCCACCATCAAGCCAGAAGAACTTGAAAAAATTGTCATTGAAGATTTGATTAATCAGGTTAGCGTTGATGACCCAGTTAAGATGTATTTAAAAGACATTGGCAAAGTGCCACTTTTAAGTCAAGAAGAAGAAGTTGAACTTGCAAAGCGTGTGATGATTGGTGACGAAACTGCAAAAAACAAACTTTGTGAAGCAAACCTTAGGCTTGTTGTAAGCATTGCCAAAAGATATAGTGGAAAAAACGGCATGCAATTTTTAGATTTGATACAAGAAGGCAACATTGGACTTTTAAAAGCAGTTGAAAAGTTTGATTATACAAAGGGATTTAGATTTAGCACATATGCAACTTGGTGGATTAGACAAAGCATCACTCGTGCAATGGCAGACCAAGCAAGGACAATTCGTATACCTGTTCATATGGTTGAAACAATTAACCGTTTGGGCAGAGTTAGCAAAAAATTGTTGCAAGAGTTGGGCAGAGAACCATCAACCGAAGAAATTGCAAAAGAAATGGACTTGCCAATTGAAAGAGTTGCAGAAATTCAAAAGATTGCGCAAGACCCACTTTCACTTGAAGACCCTGTTGGTGATGAAGACAGCAAAGTGGCAGATTATGTGCCAGACGAAACAAGCATTGCACCCGATGAAGTTGCAACCAGAACTATGTTAAAAAGTCAACTTTTAAGCGTAATTGAAACACTTACGCCACGTGAACAAAAAGTTATTAGATTAAGATATGGTCTTGACGATGGCTCACCAAAAACACTTGAACAAGTTGGTCAAGAGTTTAATGTTACAAGGGAAAGAATAAGGCAGATTGAAGCAAAGGCGCTTCGCAAGTTAAGGACGCCATCTCGTAGCAAAAAATTAAAAGACTTTGCAGATTAATTGCAACAAATTTATTTTTAGTGTATAGTATTTGTATTATATTGCATGATAAACACAAAGGTGGAAAGACAAAATGGCTAGTATTTTAAATATTGGGGAAAGGTTGGAAGCAATTGTTGATTTGTGCCCAACGACAAAAAAAATTGCAGATATAGGCTGTGACCATGGCTATGTGAGTTGTGAGCTAATTTTGCAAAACAAGGCAGAAATGGTGATTGCAAGTGAAAAGAGTGTTGCTTGCTTAAACAAAGCCGTTGCTCTTGCAGACAGCATAAACATTATGCCATTTATCAGTTTTAGGCAAGGAGATGGCTTTGAGGCAATCACAAAATATGACAAACTCAACTGTGCTGTCATTGCTGGAATGGGTGGGCTTGAAATTATAAAAATTTTAAAAAACCGACCAAAAAAACTGTTTGATTTTGTTTTGCAACCACAAAGTGATGTTATTTTGTTAAGAAAATATTTGATAGATAACAAGTTTAATATTTTGGTTGATAAACTTGTAAAAGAAGGCGACAAATATTACAACGTTATTAGAGTTACAAAGGGCAAATGCAACTTGGCAGACGTTGAACTTTATTTTGGCAAGACAAATTTTACGGACAATTATGTTGTTTTTTATGAGTATTTAACAATGCGTCAAAAAAAACTTTTAGATTTTAAAGCAGAACTGGGTGGATTGAGTAACAATTTGCAACAAGAATTGGACTATGTTAACAGCGCAATAAGTTTGTTTGAAACATCATCCGACCAAACAAATAACTAGTTATTTAAGGAGATTAAATGGATAAAAAAATTTTAGAATATCAAAAAATTGATATCAAATTACATAAAATTAAAAAAGAAATTTCAAATCAATCGGGCAGTGGAATGAGCCAAGAGTTAGTTAATCAAGTTAAGCAATGGCAAAACAAAATTTTGGCACTTGAAGAAGACGCAAAAAGGCTTATGGCAGAACTCAACAAACTTGTTGAAGTTCAAAAGAAGGGAATTGCACTTGTTGACAAATACAAAAACACCGACATAGATAAATTGTCTGGGGACGAGTTAAAAGATTTTGACGCAAAAACCATGCAAACAGCAAATCAACTTGCCGAACTTGATAGCAGAATTGCAAAACATACTGCGCAAGTTAAAAAAGTTGTTTTGGACTATGAAATGTATCGCAAAAAGATTTTGTCGGCAAAACAAAAAAGAGACGAACAAAAACAAAATGTTGCAACAATCAAGTCACAAAAAGAGCCCGATTTGGAAGAATTAAAATCAAAATTGTTATCACTTGAAAAAACAATAAATCCAAATGTTATTGGCAGATACAAATCGCTTAAACAAGATGGAATTTTCCCTGTTTTGGTGCCACTTGCAGACAATCGTTGTGGTGGTTGCAGAATGCAACTTTCGGCTGGCGCTTTGGATAAACTTAAAAACAATGGCACTTTGGAATGTGAACAATGCCGAAGAATTATTTATTTGGACAATTAAAGGGTTAAAACCCTTTTTTGTTTGCATTAAAATTGACAAACGGCAAATGTTGTAATATACTTTTAAAGAACTTTTTGTAAAGTATTTTTTAATTTTTTCATAAAGAAAAAGGGGTGGTTATGCAAATATTTAATTCTTTAACAGGCAAAAAAGAAGAATTTGAACCAATAGATAAAAACAATGTTAGGATGTATGCTTGTGGCATAACATGTTCGGATGACGCCCATATAGGTCACGCAAAACAAGCATTGCAATTTGATGTTATGCGCAGATATTTAACATACAAAGGTTACAATGTTACTTATGTCCGCAATCACACTGATGTTGATGACAAAATTATTGCAAACGCAAACAAAATTGGAATGGACCAGTTGCAATATGCACGCAAATACATTGAGCGCATAAACACCGACCTATCAAGTTTGGGCATACGAAAAGCAAATTATGAGCCAAAGGCAAGCGAAACAATACAAGACATAATTGAGTTTATACAAGACTTAATAAGCAAGGGTTACGCCTATCAAAGCGAAGTAAATGGCGATGTGTATTTTGATGTGTTAAAATTTCCAGAGTATGGCAAACTTTCTAATCGTGATGTTGAAGAACAATTGGATGGCGTTAGAAAAGATGTTTTGGAAGGAAAACATGACAACAGAGATTTTGCACTTTGGAAGTCAGCAAAAGAAGGCGAAGTTTGTTGGGATAGCCCTTGGGGAAAGGGCAGACCCGGTTGGCATATTGAGTGTTCTGCAATGTGTGGAAAGTTTTTGGGCAAAACAATTGATATTCATGGTGGTGGCAGAGATTTAAAATTTCCTCACCACGAAAATGAAATTGCTCAAAGCGAAGCAAAAAATGGCATGCCACTGGCTAAATATTGGGTGCACTGTGGCTTGGTTAAGGTTGAAGGGCAAAAGATGAGCAAATCGCTTGGCAATGGCATAAAAATACGAGATATTTTGCAAAAATACAATGCCGAAGTCGTTAAACTTGTGATACTTCAATCTGCATACAGAAGTGACTTAAACATTATGCCAAATGATTTTGAGCAGGCAGAAAAACACTTGTATGAGTTTTACAAGGTGTTAAATGACTTAAAAAATTTGAATTTGCCAAACGAAGATAGCAGTTTTGCAAAGCGAGTTAAAAATGATTTTGTTTTGGCAATGGATGATGACTTTAACACAACAAAAGCAATTGCAAATATGTATGACTACATTGCCGAGATAAGAAAAAATATTCAAAAGAAAAACACGCAAGAGTTAAATGGCGTATATCAAGCAGTTTTGTCAACCTATGGTGAAGTTTTGTCACTTTTTAATGCTAATCCTTGCGATTTTGTGCAAGAGATAAAAGACAAACATTTTAAGTTGTTAAATATTGACGAGCAACAAGTTGAAAGCATTATGAAGCAAAGAGCAGAATACAAACTTGCAAAAGACTATGCAAAGGCAGATGAATGCAAAAACAAAATTATTGGCATGGGACTGACAGTTGTTGACACTGCAAATGGTTCATATTGCGACATTGATTGGAATTTTAAAAAATAAATATAAAAAACCATAGCAAATATTAAAAAAACAAAAGACACTTTTATAAAGTGACCCACTTTGGAGTTCACTTTGCATATAAGTTGTCTTTTTTTGTTTACATAATTATGGCCCTATATGATTTTTGTTAAAATTTAACATAATTTACAAAATGTTGTTTTTGAGTGAATTTTCTTACAAAATTTGCAAATATATTTATTTTTTTTGTTGTGATAATAAAATAAAAAAATTATAATTAAATTGTGAAAAAATCTTTTATTTTTACTTTCGTAATGGTGTGCGTTGGAACAATAATTGGTGCAGGTTTTGCCAGTGGGAAAGAACTTGTAAGTTTTTTTGGTGACAATGGCTTTTGGGCTTTGATTTTTATTCCTGTTGTTTTGTTATTGTTTTTTTGGTGCTTTTATTTATTTTCTAAAATTGGCAAAATGACAAAACCAAAGTCAATAAGTGACATGACTGTTGCTGTTTTTGGCAAGGCACATATCGTTGTTGATTTTTGTTTTATTTTGTGCACATTTATCACACTTGCGTCTATGCTTGCAGGGTGTGACAGCATTGGCGCACTTGCTTTTGGCGAAAATTACAACTTTTGCTATATTTCAATTTTAACGGCAATGATTGTTGTCATACTTTTGTCTGTTGGCTTAAAGTGGATTTACAAAGTTAACAATATGATTTTGCCAATGATATTGATTTCTATGGCAGTTATTATAATATCATTTTTGATTGGTGGCGAAAAGCCAATTGTTTCGGCAGAATACATAAATGTTAAGCCAGTGGCAAGTGTTGTGTCTTGTTTTTTGTATGTGGGCATGAATATTTTTACAAACATTTTTATCATTGCCAAGACGAGTTCATATTTAAACAAAAAACAAATTGTGTTGGCAAGTGCCCTAACAAGTGGCATTTTGTGTTTGTTTGTTGGCATTATTTTAACTTGCATATTTTTGGCAGGTGACAAAGTTTTTTTAAGCGATATGCCAATGGTTAGCATTGCGTATGGCATAAGTGGGTTTTTGGGTGGTTTGTATTCGGTTGTTTTGTGGCTTGCAATTTTTACAACTATATGCCTAGCAGGGTATAGCATACAAATGTGGCTTAACAACTACATAAAAAATAAATTTTTGTGTGCAGTCATAACATTAACTTTGGGCTTTATTTTTAGCAGGTTTGGTTTTTCTACGATTGTTGACTTCTTTTATCCACTAGAAGGCATTTTTGCCTTTGTTATGATTGTTTGTTGCTCGATTTATTATTTTAAAAACAAAAAATTATATCAAAATTATTTTAACACTCAAAAACAAATCTTGCTTGCAGATAATATTTCATCAAGTTTAAACTATGACATCAACGAGTTA
>JBJFDJ010000016.1:0-9281 GCA_051889975.1 Christensenellales bacterium | reverse complement strand
ATGTTAACAAGCAAAATGATAAAGATGTTGCTAATAGTGATAAAAAATACGATAATATTGATATTGGCAAACATATAACAATCACAAAAGATGATATGGCAAAAACAGAAAACGAAAACAAAATAGTTAATAACAAAATGTTTGAAATAACAAATGACAGGCAAGTTGTTGAACAGGTTGACAGCATAAAAGTTGAACGAAAAAACGGCAAACGCATTGTTACAAAAAAATTGAGAAACGACAAAAAGACTGGCCAATAATAGTTTTAGACCTTAATAAACTCTTTTTAAAACTATTTCTTTATTTTCCTTTTATGCTTACAAACTTTTAAAACAATTAGTTGTTTAAAACAAAAAAAATTAAATTTAACAAATAAAATAAAAATTGAAAGTGTTTTAACAAAATAACACCCTTAAAGAATATGATAAATAGGAATATTTTTTTGGAGGTGTTATGAAAAAATTATTTTCCATTTTTATGCTTGTTTTGATAACTTTTTCAACTTGCTTAATCACAACAGGTTGTAGCAGTGTGGACACAAAAACAATTAGAGTTAATCAGGTTACAAACAGCATCTTTTATGCGCCATTGTATGTGGCAATAAACAACGGCTATTTTGAAGACGAAGGTTACAAAATAGAACTCAACACGGCAGAAGGTAGCAACACAACAAATGTTGCACTTATGACAAACTCTGCTGACATTGGTCTTATGGGGCCAGAACAAAATGTTTATTCTTATGTTAATGGAGATGAAAACTATCCAGTAGTATTTGGTCAATTGACAAAAAGAGATGGCTCATTTTTGATTTCAAGAACAAACGAAACAGATTTTGACTGGTCAAATCTTGCTGGCAAACATATAATTGCTGGCAGAAAGGGTGGTAGCCCTGCCATGAGTTTGCAATATGCTTTGGAACTCAATGGCTATGATGTGGAAACCGATTTAAATTTTGACACAAGCATTGCCTTTGCAAGCATTGGCGGAACATTTATGAGTGGTGTGGGTGACTACATGACTATGTTTGAACCTGCTGCAAGTGAATTTGTTAAATCTGGTGGTGGCTATATTGTTGCAAGTGTTGGCGAAGAAAGTGGCGAAATCCCATTTACTTGTTTTAGTGCAAACAAGGATTATATAGAAAAAAATCCAGAAGTTATAATTGCATTTTTAAAAGCAATTCAAAGGGGATTGAACTATATTAAAACTGCAACCATTGACGATGTTGTAGATAGTCTTGCACCATCTTTTAGTGGCAGTAGCAAAGAGAGTATAAAAGTTGGCATTCAAAACTATATTAAAGCAGATGCTTGGAATTCTAGCCCTGTTATGACCCAAGCAAGTTTTAACCGTCTTGTTGACATGTTAACACACGCTGGCGAACTATCAAAAACAGCAGTTGCAGACTATGACAAAATTATCAACAACAATTTTGGCGAATTTGTTATGAAGCAATATTTTGCAAAATAACAACTTGCTTGTTAAAATTGTTAATCACAAAAAAAGTTGAAGTAAATTCTTCAACTTTTTTTATTTATTTTTGCAAAAGTTAATTTTCCCAAAAAAGACTTTCTATGCTTTCGGTGTTATGACTGCAATTTTCCAGTTCTGCTTTGCAAAGAGAAATCAATTTTGATTTAACATCTGTTAAGTTTTCTTCTGGCTTTGTTTTAAAGGCAGAAACATTTTTGTGACCACCTCCACCCATTGCGCTGGCAATTTTTCCAACATCAACTTCGTTTTTGCTTCGCAAACTAACGTAGTAGGTATTGTCTTCTTGTTTTATAAAAATTACGCCAATTTCCACGCCACTTAATTTGCAGGCATAATCAACAATGCCCAAAGTGTCATCTTGTGTTGCGTTTGTTTCTACAAAGTCATGTTTTATAAGTTTCATCATGGCAATTTTTCCATTTTCGGCAAAACTTAAACTTTGCAATGCACGGCTAAGAAGCGTTAATTGTTCCTTTGTGTTGTTTTTAAAAAAGTGGTCTCTTATGGCTTCTAAATTATAATTTTCTTGCTTGCATTTTTCGGTTAATTCAAAGACAATTTTTAAAGTTGAACTTCCTATGTTTTGCGTTAAATTGTTTGTGTCGGTTATTATGCCCGAATATATTAAACTGCATATATCTGCCGAAAAATTTAATTTAAACACATCGTGATAGAGCAGATATAAAACCTCGGCTGTGCTAGAACAATTTTTTGCAACTATGTTGTTTTTTGCAAACTTTGTGTTTGTGTCGTGATGGTCTATGTTTAAGGTGTCGGTTGCATTTTCAAAGATGTTTTTAAATTCGCCAAGCCTGTTTATATCAGCACAATCAACACTTATTGCCAAATCATATTTTGTGCAGTTTTGAAGATTTAAATTTTCACCACTAAGCAATGGCGAATATTTTTCATCAATAAAGTCGGCTTGTGCAAAGGTGTCAACTGTAATTATATTTTTTGGTGTTTCAAAATTTTTTTTAATCAACCTTTTAAGTGCAATCATACTACCTATTGCATCGGCGTCAGGGTTTATATGGGCAATTATGGCTATTTTTTTTGCTTGTTTTATTTGTGACAATGAGTTTTTTGCCTGTTCCATATTTCCTCCTTTAGCTTAACAATTTTAGCATTTTTTTGTTGTGATGTCAATTGATATAAAATTAACAAATCAGGCAGGTTGTAAATATAATGTTGTATAGGTAAAGTCGTGTGCAATGATAGCCGATTTTGCCTAAAAAATACAAACAAAAGGAATTGAAATAATTTTGGAAAAGTCTACTAAAAAGTTGTTGGAATTTAAAGATGTTGGTTTGGTTTATCAATCAAAAAACGGCGAGACAGAAGCAATTAAAAATTTAAATTTTGGCATTGATAAAGGGGAATTTGTTGCAATAGTTGGACCAAGTGGTTGTGGCAAAACCACAATTTTATCTATTGTTAGCGGAATTTTAAAGGCAACAAAAGGAAAAGTGCTTGTAAATGGCGAAGATATTGAAAAAAACAACACATATATAGGGTATATGTTTCAACGCGACCATTTGTTTGAATGGCGCACTATTTGGCAAAATATTATGCTTGGATTAGAACTTAAAAAAAATATCACTGACCAGCAAAAACAATATGCAACAAAACTCATTGAAAAATATGGTTTAAAAGATTTTGTTAACAAAAAGCCAAGAGAGTTGAGTGGTGGGATGCGCCAAAGGGTTGCTTTGATACGAACCTTGGTTTTAAACCCAGAGATTCTTCTTTTGGATGAACCTTTTAGCGCACTTGACTTTCAAACAAGGCTTAATGTTTGTGATGATGTTGCAAACATCATAAAGAGCGAAAACAAAACTGCAATATTGGTCACGCATGACATCAGCGAAGCAATTAGTATGGCAGATAAAATCATTGTTTTAACCAAACGCCCTGCAACAGTTAAAAGCGTGTTTAAAATAGATTTAAAAGGCGAAACGCCACTTAAACGCAGAGAAAATGCAGAGTTTTCTAAAATATTTAACAATGTTTGGAGGGAACTGCAATATGAATAAAAAACAGCAACAAATCTCTAATGCAAGAAAACTATATTTAAAAAAGTTGCGAAACAAAAAAATTTTTATTATAACTTGTCAAATCGTCATTTTGATAGCATTTTTTGGCTTGTGGCAACTTCTGGCAGACACGGGTGCAATAAATGTGTTTGTGTTTAGTTCGCCAAGCCGAGTTTTTAAAACGGTTGGTGAATTGTTTGCAACAGGCAATCTTATGTATCACATTGGCATAACGCTTATGGAAGCAATTTTGGGCTTTTTGATTGCCACAGGGCTGGGTTTTATCATTGCTGTTTTGCTTTGGTGGAACGAAACTTTAAGACGGATTTTGGAGCCATATATCATAGTTTTAAACAGTTTGCCAAAAATTGCCTTGGGGCCTATAATAATCATCTGGTTTGGTGCAGGCACAAAGGCAATTGTTGTTATGGCAATATTGATTATGATAATCATAACAATAATATCCTTGTTAAATGCATTTTTAAGTTGCGATGAAGATAAAATTTTGCTTATGAAAAGTATGGGTGCAAACAAATTTCAAATTTTGTTTAAACTCATTTTGCCAAATTCGCTTGAAGAATTTATGTCTGTGCTAAAAATAAATGTGGGAATGACTTGGGTTGGAACAATCATGGGCGAATATCTTGTCAGCAAGGCAGGGCTTGGCTATTTGATTGTTTATGGTGGTCAGGTGTTTAAACTGGACCTTGTTATGACAAGCACTTTGCTTTTGTGTTTGCTTGCCGGATTGATGTATGGCATAATTTGTATTATTCAAAAAATTGTTTTAAAAAAATAATTGCAAATAAACAAAAAGAGTATTGACATTTGCTTTTGATTTTTTGTATAATAGTTACAATTAATTGGAGGCATATATGTTATTAGTTACATTTGAAGCAATGATTACAAATCCAATGTGTATTTTATCCATTATTCTTGCAGCAATTGGCATGGCAATGATTTTGCTGGCAAAAAGAATAACAAAAGTTGTTAGAAAAGCAGAAACAATTGATGATAATGATAAATTATATAACACTTTAAAAATTGTGGGAGTTTGTTTAATTTTGCTTGCATTTGCATTGCTTACAATTTGGGGTATGGATGCACTTTAAAAGTTTGCCGGTTGGCAAGCTTTTTTTATGTGTATTTTTTAATGCTTTATTATAAAAAATAGAAATGATATTAAAAAAATGTGATTATATAAAACGCAATTATAAAAAATAAAAACAATAAAAATAAAGACAATTTGTTTTTTTAATCAAATCGCCATATTTGTTTTTTGGAGTTTATCGTTTAATTTGGTTGTTAACTTTTAGCATAAAATTTTAACAAACTCAGCAAGATATTTGTCTTATTTTATAAAAAGTGATATGATATATAAAAATAATTTACAGAAGGTTTTTTATGGACAAAAAATATTCACCAAAAGATATAGAAACAAAAATTTATAATAGTTGGCTACAAAAAAAATACTTTCATCCAAGTGTTAGTCAAAACAAGCCAAAATACACAATTATTATGCCACCACCAAATATAACTGGTCAGTTGCACATTGGTCATGCCTTTAACTTAACACTTCAAGATGCAATTATAAGATACAAGCGCATGCAAGGTTATGAGGCTTTGTTTTTGCCGGGAACTGACCACGCAGCAATTGCCACCGAAGCAAAGGTTGTTGACAGTTTAAAGCAAGAAGGCCTAACAAAAGAACAAATTGGCAGAGAAGCATTTTTAAAGCGTATGCAAGACTGGTATGCAACTTATGGCAATCGCATTTTTGAGCAATTTAAAAAAGTTGGCATTTCTTGTGATTGGGACAGAAAGGCATTTACCCTAGATGAGCAAAGGTCAAAATCTGTTCAACATGCCTTTAAAAAACTATATGACAAAGGTTATATTTATCGTGGCACAAAAATCATAAATTGGTGCCCATGCTGTCACACAAGTTTAAGCGACATTGAAGTTGTTTACAAGGAGCACAAGGGCTATATTTGGCATTTGAGATATCCAATTAAAGACAGCAGTGACTATATTGTTGTTGCAACAACAAGGCCAGAAACAATGTTTGGCGATGTTGCAGTTGCCGTTAACCCAACTGATGAAAAAAATGCAAAATATATTGGCAAAACATTGATATTGCCATTTGTTAACCGAGAAATTCCTGTCATTGGCGATGATTATGTTGAAAAAGATTTTGGCAGTGGCTTTGTTAAAATTACGCCAGCGCATGATGTAAATGACTATGAAGTTGGCATGAGACATAATTTGCAAGTTATAAAAGTTATTGATGAAAATGGCGTTTTAAACAGTGAGTGTGGCAAGTTTGCAGGGCTTGACCGACTTGTTGCCAGAGAAAAGGTTGTTGAAGAACTCAAAAAACTTAATTTGATTGAAAAAATTGAAAAATACGACAACACCAACGGTCATTGCGAAAGATGTGGCACTCTTGTTGAGCCAAATTTGTCTGCTCAATGGTTTGTTAAAATGGGAGAACTTGCAAAGCCAGCCATACAAAAAGTTAAGGACGGAACAATAAAATTTCATCCAAAACGCTTTGAAAAAACCTATTTGCACTGGATGGAAAACATAAAAGATTGGTGCATATCTCGTCAACTTTGGTCAGGTCATCAAATACCTGCATTTAAGTGCGTGGATTGTGGCAAGTGGTGTGCGTTTGACTATGACGAAGAACATATTTGCCCACATTGTGGTAGCAAAAATTTACAGCAAGAAAAAGATGTTTTGGACACTTGGTTTAGCAGTGCTCTTTGGCCATTTAGCACTTTGGGTTGGCCAGAAAAAACGCCGGATTTCAACTATTTTTACCCAACAAACACACTTGTAACTGCCTATGACATAATTTTCTTTTGGGTTGCAAGGATGATATTTAGTGGCCTTGAATTTACTGGCGAAGTGCCATTTAAAGATATTTTAATCAATGGCATAGTCCGTGACAGCCAAGGCAGAAAGATGAGCAAAAACTTGGGCAATGGTGTTGAGCCAATTTCTGTCATTGAACAATATGGCGCTGATAGTTTGAGATATAGTCTTGTCAGTGGCACAAGTGTTGGTCAAGACACAAGATATATACCCGAAAAAGTTGTTGCAAGCAGTAACTTTATAAACAAAATTTGGAATGCAAGCAACTTTGTTTTGCAAAACATAAAAGATATTGACATAAAGCCTATTGTTAAACTTAACCTTGATATTTTTGACAAGTGGATTTTGACCGAATTAAACAAAACAGTTAAAAAATATTGCACACTTATGGATAGGTTTGACATTGGTGTTGCAATAAATGAAGCACATGACTTTGCATGGACAAAATTTTGTGATTATTACATTGAAATAAGCAAAGTTGCCTTAAAAAGTGACGACAGAGAAGTTGTTAACAAAACACAAAATGTTTTGCTTTATGTTTTAACAAATATTTTAAAATTGTTGCATCCAGTTATCCCTTTTGCAACGGAAGAAATTTATTTGAGTTTGCCAAATCATGATGAAAGCATTATGATAAGCGAATTTCCAAAATATACAAAAAAACTTGACTTTGCACAAGACAGCAAAGTGGTTGAAGATGTTATTCAGGTCATCAAACTCATACGCAACAGCCGTAGCGAAAACAAGATTGCAGACAACAAAAAACTTAAGTCAGTTAAACTTGCAACAAACTCAAATCAAGATATTTTGTTTGTTGCAAAACCTATAATAGAAAAACTTTGTTTGGTTGAAAGCGTTGATGTTGTAAGTGAAGATGTCGAGCAAAAGGGCACGGTCATTGTTGCAAATATTTGCAAAATAAGCATTGATTACAGCGAAAACATTGATGTTGCAGTGGAAATTGAACGATTAGAGACTCAAATTGACAAAATGCAATTTGAAATTGAAAGGTCAAACAAAATGCTTGGCAATGCAAATTTTGTGGCAAAAGCACCGGCAAGTTTGGTTGAAACCGAAAAGAGTAAACTGGCAAAAAACACCGAACTTTTGGAGCAATTAAAGACAGAACTTGCAAAGTTGAAAAAATAACTATTTAGTTTATCAAAACTTCATTAAAATTTTCGTTGGCACAAGAAAAATTTCGTTAAAAAGTTAAATATGAAAATTTAAAAGCAGTCAGTTGGGCATATGCTCATTTGACGGCTTTTTTTGGTTATACTTTTTTTATTAATCAATTTATATAAATAATGAAAAATTTAACACAATTTTGAAAAAATTCATAAAAACAATAGGAGTTATTATGAAAAAAAATATATGTGTTATTTTTGGTGGCAAGAGTACCGAGCACGACATTTCGGTTTTAACTGCTTGCCAAGTTATGAAAGCACTTAACGAGCAAAAATATAATATTGTGCCAGTTTACATAAATCAAAATGGCAAGTGGTTTTGTGGCAACGAACTTAAAGATGTGGCTTTTTACAAAGATATTAATTACAAAAAGTTAAAAGAAGTTACAATTTTGCCACAAGATGATTTTTTGTATAAAAGAAGTTTTAAGACGTTTAAAAAACACTTAAAAATAGATTGCGCTGTTATTTGTTGCCACGGCAAAAATGGTGAAGATGGAACTGTTCAAGGGCTTTTGGAACTTGCAAATGTGCCATATACATCAAGTGGAGTGCTTGGGAGCAGTGTTGGGCTAGATAAGTTAGCCATGAAAAATATGTTTAAAGCAGGCAAGATTCCAGTTTGCAAATATGCAAGTTTAAGCAAAAAACAATATGCCGAAGGTGGCATAGACTATGTTTTAAAGCAGATTGATTTGCCCGTTATTGTTAAGCCAAACAGTTTGGGCAGTAGCATTGGCATTTCTGTTGCAAAAACTGATGAGCAGTTGCAACAAGCCCTTGACCTTGCCTTTGTGTTTGATGAGTATGTTGTAATTGAAAAACTTGTTGAAGATATGACCGAAGTTAATATATCAGTTTTGGGCGAAGGTGAAAACTGTGTTTGCTCTGTTACGGAACAACCTAAAAACAATGATGAATTTTTAACTTTTAAAGACAAATATTTGAGTGGTCAAAAACAAAACAAAACTCTTAAACAGGGCGAAATTGAACAAGATACAAATAAAAATGGCAAATTAAATGATAATGGCATAAAAAAACAAAACAGCAAATTTGACGGCGAACCAAATGGCAACAAACTAAATGGAATGCAAAATTTGTCACGCATTGTTCCAGCAAATATTTCTGTGGCTCAAACAGAAAAAATTAAAAAACTTGCACAAAAAATTTTTACCCTGTTAAATTGCAAAGGTGTTGTGCGCATTGATTTTATGATTGACAACAAACTGGGCAAAGTTTATGCCAATGAAATAAACACCATTCCCGGAAGTTTTGCCTTTTATCTTTGGGAGCAAAGTGGGGTTAAATTTGATGTTTTGCTTGATAAATTAATTGAACTAGCCATACATTCAAAATTAAAACAGAATTTGCTAACAACAACTTTTAACACAAGTGTGTTAAATGGCTTAAATATGCCCAACAAATAGGGCATATTTTTATGATATGATTAAAATTTTTCAATTAATAACTTTTAATATTTATTATATATCAAAAGATATATTAAAAAACATTTTGACTTTATTCTAAACATTTATTTGCCTTAAAATTTAAAACAAAATATTTTATTATATCCAAAACAAAAAAATCAAAATTGTTTATCGAACAAATGTTTGACAATCTAAATATTTAATGTTAATATATTCTCATGGATTATAGCGTTGCATTAAGTATTATGTTTGAAATT
>JBJFDJ010000015.1:8805-13047 GCA_051889975.1 Christensenellales bacterium | reverse complement strand
TTGTTCGCAAAGTTGATTTGCTTGGTCTTCGGTTACATTTTCACCATAGAACAAGGTTATGCTAACTGTTTCGTCATCAATTTGCTTGTCAATGAGTTTTTCAACTGTTTCGGAAACTTCACTGCCCTTTGCCAAAATTGCTTTTTCAGTTAATCCAATAATGTCGCCTTCGTTTAGGCTAAAGCCATCAACTTCGGTTGTTCTAACAGCATAAGTAACAGAACTTGACTTAACTGATTTGGTTGCTTCGAGCATATTTGCAAAATTTTCTTCTGGTGACATCTCTTCGCAAAATGCCAAAGCAGCAGAAATGCCTTCTGGCACACTAGAAGTTGGGATAACATGAATATTTTTGTCGGTTACCAAAGATTTGCTTTGTTCGGCAGCCAAAACTATATTTTTGTTGTTTGGGAACACAAAAATATCTTTTGCAGGAACTTTTTCAATTGCCTTTGCAATGTCGTTTGCACTTGGGTTCATTGTTTGACCACCTTGAATAACATAGTCAACCCCAATGTCTTTAAACAAAGCGCCAAGTCCATCGCCAGCAGCAACACTAACCATGCCAAAAGGTTTGAGTTCTTTTGGTTTTTGTGCTCTTTGGCGTTTGAGTTCACGGTTTTGTTCAAGCATATTTTCAATTTTGAGTTTTGTGAGTTCGCCAAGTTCAAGCGCATAGCCAAGTGCCACATTTGGCGTGTTTGTGTGAACATGCACTTTAACAAGACTAAGGTCGCCAACGCAAATAACACTGTCACCAATTTCGCAGAGTTTTTCACGAAGTTTGTCAATGTCGGCTTCGGTTGTCTTCTTTTTCATTTCAATTATCATAAACTCTGTGCAATATGCAAATTCAATATCGCCCAAATCTTCGAGATTGATAATTGCGTCATTGCTACCAAACTCATCTTGCATTGTTTGTTTGTCAAATTCTTCATAATTAATCTTTAATGATTTGTCGTCAATCAAACATTTGTAAAAGCCAGTGAAAATTATGATGAGCCCACGGCCACCACTATCTACAACGCCTGCTTTTTTAAGCACTGGCAACAACTCTGGGGTTTGTCTTAAAGTTTCTTCACCTTGATTTAAAACTTCCTTTAAAAAGTCGTCAACATCAATATTCTTTTTAACAAGCCTGTTGCCTGCTTCTGCCATCATACGAACAACTGTTAAAATTGTTCCTTCCTTTGGCTTTGTAACTGCTTTGTATGCAGTTTCTGCGCCACGATTTAAAGCCTTTGCAAAGTCTTTTGCAGTTATTTCTTCAATTGGTTTTTCACGGAGTGACGCACTCATACCTCTTAAAATTTGCGACAAGATAACACCACTGTTGCCTCTTGCACCCTTTAGTGCACCCTTGGCAAAAGCCTCGCAAATTGTATCTAAATTATTGTTTGGGCAATTGTTAACTTCTGTAACAACACTTTTCATTGTCAAACTCATATTTGTGCCTGTGTCACCATCTGGAACAGGAAAAACATTTAATGAATCGACATAATTTTTATTTTCTTCTAAAAGCGATGAGCCTGCAAGCAACATCTTTCTTAACATATTTCCATTTATACTCTTTTGCATTTTGCAAATATCCTTCCTTTATTTCATAAAAAAAGTTTAAACCCTAACACCACAAACGTTTACATTTACACTGTCTACAAGCATGCCAGTAAATTTTTCTAGGCTATATTTAACTGCTTTTTTAAGACTATCTGCAACTGCACTTATGCTAACGCCATATTTAAAAATGACATATAGGTCAACATAAATTTTGTTATCTACGGTTAAAACTTTTACACCTTTTTTTAATTGTTGTTTTTTAAACATTTGAGCGAAACTATCGGAAAATCTTTGAGCCACTAAATCAACCACACCATAACATTCTAGTGCAGCACTGCCAGCAACCATTTCGATTGCTTCATCACGAATAACTATCTTGCCATAACTATTGACAGTTTTAACAGCCATAAAATCTCCTTTTGATAATTTACAAGTTTATTCTACAATAAAAAGTAAAATAAATCAAGAGTTTAACTTAAATTTGTTTATGTATATAATTATATTTTTTAAAAAATCAATAAAAAAATAAAATATGCTTGCTTTTTTTGTAATTGTTTGATAGAATAGTTTAGTTTTATAAATCACTATCTAGGAGGGGAATGAGATGTCAAGAGTATGCAGTATTTGTGGAAAAGGCAAAATGGGCGGACACCAAGTTAGCCATTCAAACATAAAAACAAACAAACAATGGAATGCAAACGTTCAAAAAGTTGCAGTTAATGTAAACGGTGTTGAAAAGAAAGAATATGTTTGCACAAAATGTTTAAGAACAGCAAAAAAAGCATAACAAAAAAACAGCCATCTAATTTGGTGAGCCCACAAAAGTTCACATAAAAAGATGGTTTTTTTATATGCAAAAATAATTAACAATTATGTAACTAAACAACTGCTCTATTGTAGTTGTTTTTTAAATATCAATTTAAGTAGTGGCCTTAAAATTTTTGGTGCTTTAATACATATTATCATAACAAACACTTCCTTTGTTATATATTATGTTTAAAGCAGGTTTTGTGTTACTTTAAGTTGTTTATGGCAACCGACTTATCTGGGCTTTTGAAGACATAACTGCCACTGACGACAATGTCTGCTCCTTTATCTTTTAAAATTTTTGCCACTTTGTCATCAATGCCACCATCAACTTCAATTTTGAAGTGATAGTTATTTTTTGTTTTTAATGCATTTAACTGCTCTATTTTATCAAGCACCAATGCGTCAAATTTTTGCCCACTTTTGCCCGTTTGAACTGCCATGACAAGCACGACATCCAAACTGCTTAAAAATGGCAATAATTTGTCAACACTTGTATTTGGCTCAATTGACAAGCCAGCCAAAGTTTTGTGTGATTTAACAAAGTTAACAAAGTCAAAAACCCGGCTTTCATCAGCAAAACTTTCTGTTTGTGCAGTGACAATGTTTGCCCCTGCTTTTATATATTGTTTTGCATTTTTTAAAACATCTTTTGTCATCAAATGAACATCAAGTGGAAGGGTTGAAATGGCGTTTATTTCACTTGCTTTTTGGGGTGAAAAATATACTGCATTGTTATACTTTCCATCACACACATCGCAGTGCAAAAAATCAGCAAAGTCCTTTATTTGCAACAAATAATCTTTTAAATTATCTTCTGCTGGCATTGTAGAAACCGAAACTAACATAAACACTCCTTTTAACTGATATTTTTTTGTGCGAACAAACAACATATAGTAAAGTTTTAATAAAACAGACATAGGCACTTTTAAATGCCCATTAACATTGAGCAAAGTATAACAAAAATTTTAAAATTATTTTGATAAATTTTTTTAATTATTTATGATTGTGTTATTAATTGATACTGCCATGGCTGTCTAAATATTTTTGTCTTAACTGACCACATGCGCCATCAATTTCTTCGCCCAAAGTTCGGCGAACTGTTGCAGAAACACCAAGCTTAGATAGGGTCTGAACAAACTGCAATGCTTTTTCACGCGTTGCGCCAATCAAATTTCGTTCACTAACAGGGTTGAGTGGAATTACGTTTATGTGGCTTGACAGCCCACGCATTAAATTTGCAAGTGCCTTTGCGTCATTAAATGTGTCATTTTGACCTTTCACTAGCACATATTCAAAAATAACCCTGCGCTTCGTCTTTGAAAAATAATATTTGCACGCATCTAAAATTTCTGCTATGGAATACTTAAAAGCAATTGGCATAAGTTCACGACGTTTTTGGTCGGTTGTTGCATGCAAACTGATTGTCAAAGTAACTTTAAAGCCGTCATCTGCAAGCCGTTTGATTTCTGGCACAAGCCCACAAGTTGAAAGGCTGATGTTTCGCTCACTGATGTTTAAGCCCTTGTCATCTGTGACAAGTTTAAAAAACTTTGTGACATTTTGATAATTGTCAAGTGGCTCGCCACTGCCCATAAGCACAATGTTTGTTATTTTTCGTTCTTCACCAAGCCTGCCACCAAGCAGTCTGTTTACGGCAACAACTTGCCCCAAAATTTCGCCAGCAGTTAAATTTCTAACAAGCCCATGCAAAGTGCTTGCACAAAACTTGCAACCCATACGACAACCAACTTGCGTAGAAACACAAAGTGTGTTGCCATACTTATATCTCATCAAGACGCCTTCTATGATGTTGTTGTCGGCAAGTTTATACAAAAATTTAATTGTGCCATCGCGGGCAGATTTTTGCTCTAAAAT
>JBJFDJ010000015.1:0-8705 GCA_051889975.1 Christensenellales bacterium | reverse complement strand
ATTAAATTTTTTTGTCGGTTATGTTAACACCAACTTCCACTTTTTTGCCATTTAGATAGTCGGTGTCTTTCATTCGTTTTGAGTTTTGTGGTTGGATTTCGGCAAGACGAACAAAGCCGTCTGCCGTTTTAACAACAAGACCAAGTTTGTTTGAAGCACAGACCACATCGCCTTTGTTGTAATTTTTTTCTGGCAAGTAGTTTATTGCTTCTACCCTGTAAACTTTTGTTGTGTTGCCCTGCAAATTAACAGTTGCAACTGGCCACTCTGCCATGCCCCTAACAAAATTGCAGACTTGTTGTGCTGTTTTGTTAAAGTCAATTGGGCTCATCTCTTTTTTAAGCATTGGATAATATGTCATTTCTGCTTCGTTTTGTGGAATTAAATTGTAGTTGCCACTTTCTAGCATATCAAGTCCTTTAAGTAGCAAATCGCCCCCCATACTGGACAAGGTGTGCATCAAACTTTCAACCGTGTCTTGTGGCAAAATGTCACACTCTTGCGTTAAAAGGATTGGCCCGTTATCAAGCCCAGCAAGTGTTTTTAATATAGTCACGCCAAGTTTTTTTTCGCCATTTATCAAACTCCACTGAATAGGGCTAGAACCACGATATTTTGGCAAAACTGAGCCGTGAACATTATACACGCCAAACTTTGTGATATCTAAAATTTCTTGGCTTAAAATTTGGCCATAAGCAGCAGTTATCATAATGTCGGCGTCAATTTTTTTAAGTGTTTCAACGCCGTCCAAACGAATTTTTTTAAATTGATAAACTGGAATGTTGTATTTTTGTGCAAGCACTTTTGTTGGTGGTGGAGTTAAAACTTGTTTTCTGCCAACTGGTTTATCTGGGTTGCAAACAACAGCCACCACTTGATGTCTGCTATTTATCAATTTTTCTAAAACGACCTCGGCATAATGAGGTGTGCCCATAAAAATTATTTTCATTATTTGTCCTTTTTTAAAACACGAATGCTCTTTTAATTTAGTTATGTTGATGTAAGTTTATCAAAACTTAACAAAATTTGTTTGTTTGCAAAAAATTAAATTTTTCACAGCAAAATTTTTATTTTTTGCTTTTTTGCTTTTTTATAGGTTCGTCTTTTTTGTAAAGTTCCTTTGCCTTGTCGGTGAACAAAATGCCAGACAGATGGTCAATTTCGTGGCAAAAAACAGTTGCCAAAAAATCACTGACAGTTAATTTAATTAAACTGCCAAAACGATTATAAAACTCAACTGTAACAGTTTTTGGTCGCATAACCAAGCCATTGTTATCTTTAACACTCAAACAACCTTCAATGCTCTCTTGACTTCCACACGAACTGACAATTTTTGGGTTGATTAACTCAAAAAACATATTTTCGGCATCTATCACAACAACTTGTTTTAAAACGCCAACTTGTGGCGCTGCAATGCCACAGCCTTCGTTTTTTTCCATAGTTTCTTTCATATCATCAAGCAGTTCCCACAACTTTTCATCAAAGTCTTCAACAGGTCTACTTTTTTTGCGTATCATTGGGTTGTCAGAATAAATAATATTTCTTAGTGCCATATTTCTCCTTAAGATAAGTTTTGTGGATTGATTTCTACAAAACTTATTATATCTTTTTGTTTTAATTGTTTATCTATATTATAAACCAAATTTCTAATTTTTGTATAGTTATTTTTGCTCACTCGCATCAATATTTGATATCTTATCTTGTTTTGTATTTTTTTAACAGGGCATTTCATTGCGTTTAGATAAATAAAGTCGGCTTCAAACTGCTTTTTGATGTCTAGTATTTTTGACATATATTCCCTTGTTTTTGCAACAACTTTTTGCTCGTCTTGTGCCGAAATTAAAACACGAATTATGTTTGCAAAAGGTGGAAATTTTGTAACTTTTCTTATGTTTAGTTCATGCTTAAAAAAGCCGTTGTAATCATAGTTTACAGCACAGCGATATGTATAATTTTTTGGCATATAAGTTTGCAGAACAACCTTGCCAGCATACTCGCCACGACCTGCCCTTCCTGCAACTTGTGTTATCAAACTAAAAGCCCTTTCTGGCGCGCGAAAATCGGCAAAATGCAAGCCCATATCTGCGTCAACAATGCCAACCAAAGTTACAAGTGGAAAGTCATGCCCTTTGGCAATCATTTGAGTGCCAACCAAAATACTTCCCTTTGTATTTGCAAAATCTGTTAAAATTTGTTGATGCGACATCTTTGTTTTTGTGTTGTCATTGTCCATCCTAAAAATCTTTGCTTTTGGAAATAGATTTTTAAGTTCTTCAACAACTTTTTGAGTTCCTATTGCGCCATATCTTAAATTTTCACTTTTACAATTTGGGCAATTGTTTAAAATGTGATATCTGGCATCACAATAGTGGCATTTTAACATATTGTCTTCTTTATGA
This sequence comes from Christensenellales bacterium, assembly GCA_051889975.1. Taxonomy (GTDB): domain Bacteria; phylum Bacillota; class Clostridia; order Christensenellales; family UBA1242; genus UBA9845. Next base: position 6,306 of record JBJFDJ010000015.1, on the reverse strand, counting down.
TACACAAGTGGCACATCACAGTTGTTGCACTTTACAACAAAGCCACAATCTCGGCAAACAACACTGCTTTGATATCCCCTGCGATTTAAATATATCATTGCTTGTTTGCCATTTTTTAAGCAGTCACAAAGTTCGGCAATAAGTGTTCGGCTAAAACAACTGTTGTTGCCGTTTCTGATTTCACTTAACATATCAACGACTGTAAATTGTGGCATAGGTGCTTTGTTAATTCGTTCGGGCATTTCAAGTAACTTATACTCGCCATTTTGTGCCCTAAAAAAGCTGTCAACACTTGGCGTTGCACTGCCAAGAATTAAGGGGCAGTTGTTGTATTTTGCCCTAAATTTTGCAACATCAATGGTGGCATAGCGTGGGTTACTTTCGCTAAAATAACTTGTGTCGTGCTCTTCGTCAACAACTATCACGCCAACATCTTTAAGTGGTGCAAAAATGGCACTTCTTGCACCTATTACAATTTTTGCATCGCCGTTTAAAATCCTAAACCATTCGTCATATCTTTCGCCCAAACTCAAACCACTGTGCAAAAGAGCAACTCCATCACCAAACCTGTTTTTAAAGTGCTTTAAAACTTGTGGCGTGAGTGATATTTCTGGCACAAGCATTATTGCTGTTTTGCCATTTTTTAAGGCATTGTTTATGACATTCATATAAACTTCTGTTTTGCCACTGCCCGTAACACCAAACAGCAAGAAAATGTCATTTTTTGCATTTGAAATTTGTTTGACAATTCTATCTTGTGTTGGGGTTAAAATTACATTTGACTTAATGTTTGCAAAGTCCGATTGCACCGGCCTGTTTTGATGCACTTGATAAATTTCAACTGCGCCAAGTTCAACAAGTTTTTTAACACTGCTGGCAGAAAATTTGTTGTTTAAAACAGACAATTCAACTGATGTTTGTTGCTTTAGAAATTCATAACATTGTCGTTGATTTTTTGCAGTTTTTTTAAGCGTGTGCACATCAAAATTTTCGTCTTTGATTTTTGCAAACGAAACTATCTTTTGTTTTATCTTGTTGCCCCTTAACCCACTGGGTAGCATAAGCCTTATGGCATCAATTTTGCGCAAATTAAACTCTGCAACCATAAAATCAATGAGTTTTATCATTTCGGGTAGCAAAACAGGCTGACTATCTGCCGAAATTATTGTTTTGAGTTTTTGTTCGTCAACATCTGTTTTTTGTTTTAAAGCCAAAATATAGCCTTCTGTTTTACGATTGCCAAACGGAACAACCACCCTTGTGCCCACTTGCACAGGAGTGGTGATATTATAATCAAAAATCCTATCAACTTCACTATTTATAACATCAACAATAACTTCTGCAATCATATCATAAAATTTCTCTTTATTTAGCTAAAAAATATAATTATGTGCATTTTTAAAACTGATGATTTAACAATTAAAAATAAAATAATCTTTCAATATCAATTTTAAATTTTTTTATGATTTTATATTTTTAATTGTAAATCAACAAACAAAATAAAAATGCTTTTACAAAAACAAAAAAGGCAAAATGTTTTGCCTATTTTTGTTAATCTTGGTCGTCAGCAACAACTTTGCCTTCCCAAATTTCTTTTGCTGCTTGAGAAAGTTCTGTTTCTTCTGGTTCAATTTGTTTTGCAATGTTGTCAACTTGAATTTCAAGCGCTCTTTTGCTTGCTAAAACGCAAAGCTTATATTTGTTGCCAACTTTTTCGCTCATTTTTTCAATAGGTGGTTCAATTATCATAAAAATATCTCCTAATAAGTTTATTATATCACAAAATTTTTATTTGTTCAATTCTTCTAACAAAATTTTATTTACGAGTTGTGGGTTTGCTTTTCCTTTGGTGTGCTTCATAACTTGTCCAACAAAAAATGTCAATGCACGTTGATTGCCCGATTTAAAATCGTTAACTGCTTGTGGATTGTTTGCAATTATCTCTTTTACAAAGTTTTTAACTGCATCTTCATCATTTACTTGCTTTAATCCAAGTTCTTCGGCAAGTTTAACAGCACTTTCATCTGTGTCCCAAATTCTATCTAAAAGTTCACGGGCATTGTTGATAGATATTTCATTGTTTTGAAACATTGTGATAAGTTCAACAAAGTTTTTTGGGCTGATTGTTATAACAGGTTCGTCTAGCAAACTATCTTTAAGTTTGCGCATAATGTCTGTTTGAACCCAATTTCCTACAAATTTTGGTTCGTTTTTAAGTTTTAAACACTCTTCAAAAAAGTCATTTACAACTTGATTACTTGTTAAGATGTTTGCATCTCTTGCCGATAAGCCAAGTTGGTTTTCGTATCTATTTCGCTTGTCATAAGGCAGTTCTGGCAAGGTTTGTCTAATCTCCTCAATATATTCATTGCTTATCTCAACGGGCAATAAATCTGGGTCTGGAAAATAGCGATAGTCGTTGCTTGCTTCCTTGCTACGCAAGGCTTCATTTGTGCCTTTTGCATCGTCCCATTTTAAAGTGATTTGATGGATTTCGCCACCACTTTCCAAAACTTCAATTTGCCTGTTGGCTTCATATTCTATGGCTCTTGCAACTGCCTTAAAACTGTTAAGATTTTTCATCTCTGTGCGAGTGCCAAGTTTATCACTACCCTTTGGTTTGACGCTTATGTTGACATCGCAACGCAAACTGCCCTCTTGCATTTTGCAGTCGCTAACGCCAATTGCCGACAGTGTTTCTTTAATTGCCGTCAAGGTTGCAACGGCTTCTTCTGGGCTTGTTATGTCTGGCTCGGTAACAATTTCTATAAGTGGAACGCCACAACGATTAAAGTCAACAAGTGATTTGCCAAGTTTTGCATCGTGTATGTTTTTGCCTGCGTCTTCTTCCATGTGAATGTTGTTTATGCGAGTGAATTTTTCGGTGTCATCAAGTTTATATCGCACCTTGCCACCAACGCAAACAGGTTTTTCTAACTGGCTGATTTGATAACTTTTGCTCAAATCTGGATAATAATAGTTTTTGCGTTCAAAAATTGCAGTGTTGTTGATGGTTGAGCCAAACGCCAAACCACTTTTAACTGTGAATTCAACGCATTTTTTGTTTATGGTTGGAAGTGCCCCCGGAAGCCCCATACAAACAGGACAAACATTTGTGTTTATGCTTGCGCCAAATTGATTTTTGCAGTGACAAAATGCTTTTGTTTGAGTTTTTAATTCCACATGAATTTCAAGTCCAACAATAAGGTCATAATTACTATTCATTTTGTCCCTCCAATTTGTTATTTTCTTCAAAATAATTTGCAAGTGTGTAAAGTGTTGCTTCATCAAACTTTTTGCCAATTAGTTGAAGCCCTATTGGCATGCCATTGCTGTCCTTTGCGCAAGGAAAACTTATTGCAGGACTGCCAACGATGTTAACTGGCACGGTGTAGATGTCACTTAAATACATCTTTATGTGGTCGTTTGTCTTTTCGCCAAGTTTAAATGCAACACTTGGGCAAACTGGCGAAATGAGTGCATCACATTTTTCAAAAGCCTTTGCAAAACTATCTTCTAGCAACTGTTGAACTTTTTTTGCCTTGTTGTAATATGCGTCATAGTAGCCACTAGAAAGCACAAAATTTCCAAGCATAATACGGCGTTTAACTTCATTGCCAAAGCCTTGACTTCTTGTTTTGATGTATAGGTCAACCATATCATCATAGTTATCTGCACGATAGCCATATCTAACGCCATCAAATCGTCCCAAATTGCTTGATGCTTCGGCACTTGACAAAATGTAGTAAGTTGGAAGTGATAGGTCAATGTTCTCTAGGTCAACTTCAACAATTTCGGCGCCATTTTGCCTGTAAAATTCAATTGCATTTTTAACTGCAATTTCAACTTCTTTATCCATTCCAAGTGCAAAAAATTGTTTTGCAACACCAATCTTTAAGCCCTTTATATCCGGCTTAATCTGGCTTAAATAATCTGGCACTGGCAGTTTGCTTGAAGTGGTTTCTTTTTCGTCATAGCCGGCCAAAGCAGAAAGCATAACGGCATTGTCTTTAACCGTGCGTGTGAGTGGCCCAACTTGGTCAAGTGAACTTGCAAACGCAACAACACCATAACGACTAACTCTGCCATAAGTTGGCTTCATTCCAACAACTCCACAAAAACTTGCTGGTTCACGAATGCTTCCACCAGTGTCTGTTCCAAGAGCGCCATAGCATTGATATGCCCTAACACTTGCTGCACTGCCACCACTACTGCCACCCGGAACACGAGTTGTGTCAACGGGATTGAGCACTGGACCAAAAGCGCTGTTTTCATTTGAACTGCCCATTGCAAATTCGTCCATATTTGCTTTTGCAATTAAAACGGCATCTTGTTCTTTAAGTTTTTGCACAACTGTTGCGTCATACACAGAAACATAATCTTTTAGCATTTTTGATGAGCAAGTGGTCTTTGTGCCCTTAACATTTATGTTGTCTTTGATAACAATTGGCACACCTGCAAGCACAGGAAGTTTTTGACCTTGAGCTATTTTTTGGTCAACTTCTTTTGCCTTTAACAGTGCTTCTTCAAAACAATATGAATTTAACGCATTTAAATTTTTTGTTTGTTCTATTTGGCTTATAATTTGCCTTGTAACTTCTTCGCTGGTAACTTTTTGCGAGTGAATTAATTCACTAACTTTTAATAAACTTAACTTTGTGTAATCCATAACTCCCCTTTAATCAACCATCATAGGCACAGCAATGCTTGCGCCAATTGTGTCTGGTGCATTTTTTGTAACATCTTCTTTTTTAATGCCAGTTTTAACTTCGTCTGGTGACAACTCTGTTTGTGCATTTAACTTTGTTTGCTTTAAAACAACACCTGTTGTGTCAACTTTGCCCAAAGTTTCCATCTGCTGTAAGGTTTTTGCAAATTCTGTTTTAAAATTTTCGGTTTGTTGTTCGTCAAACTCTAATCTTGATAGTTCTGCCAAATGATTGACAAGTTCTGTTGTAATTTCCATAAATTCTCCAAAAAAAATAAATCATAGTATTATAACATAACAAACAAGATATATCAATTATTTTTAAAAATTATTTATTTAAATTTGATATTGACTTATTTTCTTTTTGTGATATAATTAATTAAATTAAACAGACTTTGTTGACATAAGATGCCAGAATTGTAAGACCTTATTGCACAGATTAAAACACAAAATAAATGAATGCAAAACAAAAATCTATTGCAAGTTAAACAATAACTGCCAACAAAATAACAATTTTGACAAGGCAAAGATTTTGTTAAAAATATGCAAACAAATATTTAAATTGGAGATGAAAATATGAAAAATTATAATGTAAATGATTTATACCTTGCAAAAATATCTGTGATTTTGGGCACGGGAAGGGATTCTGAGAACAACAGTGTTGTGCACTGCCAAAATTCGCATGTGGCAGTTGTAAAAAAAGGTGAAACAAACTTATACTCTAAAAAACAAGTTTACGTTGATGCGCTAACAAACGAAAAATACTACCCTTTGCTTGAAGATGGCATAAGGGGTGCTTTGGTGTATGACGACGTCATCGTGCCACTTAAATATCTTGTAAAAAACAAGGAAACAATATCTCAAAGAGGTATCACAAAACTATTAAAAGAAGTAAAAGAGTTGAATGTTGACTTTTTGTTTGATTTGTTTGATGAGACAAAAGAAGTTTCAAAAATGTTTAAAACCTTTGACAATCCAAGCAAAGAATTAATATTTGATTTTTGCGATAAAGATGAAAGTCGTTTTACAATGTAACAAAATAATTATTTTGGAGTAAAATAATGGGAAGAAAATATGAAGATAAACTTGATGAAGCAATAACAGTTATGTTTAAGGCATCAATGTATCTTAACAACCTTTTCAATTTTTCTTTGTTTGCAGAAAACGAAAAAGATAGAGAAAAAACAATCAAAGAAATCATAAAAATTCAAAAAAGATGTTACAGAATGATTGAGAAATACAATCTCAATGATTATAGAGGTGGAACTAACAAGTGCTACCCTGGTGGCTCTGTTGACACATATAATCCACACTCTGACAAACAAAAAGTTTTGGATATGATAGACTATTTTTTTGTAAATCGTGGTTATGAAAATGCAAAAGAATTTACAAAAGTTGTTTCACCATTGGTTCATGAGCATGAGATTGGATATTCTTTGGGTTTGAATGACTATATTTGCCAAATTGAACCAAAAAGATATTACAATGCTGATTGTTGGCAAGAAATGCTTAAACAAGGAGTAATAGACAAAAACATTTTGGACGCACACAATCCTTTGTCACAAACAAAAATAGATATAATTAATGAGCGTTATTCT
>JBJFDJ010000014.1:1601-14147 GCA_051889975.1 Christensenellales bacterium | reverse complement strand
TTATAAAAATTTTTTATTTTTGCATATCAAAGTTAAAAAATAAAGATATTTTGTGTTTTTTTTGTGCGCCCATATTAATATTTTATTTTTGATTTTAACTACCAATCTTCCTTGCCTTTTGTGTAGTGTTTAACATCGTCATAATAATCAAAATATTTTTGTTTAAATTGCTTATTTGAATTTTTGTTCTTGTTGGGCAATTTTTTTTGATTTGATTTTTTTGCATTTATTTTCATAAAAAAAGTATATCACATTTTTTTAGCAAAAGAAAATTAATAAACTCAAATTTGTTATGAATTTTCGTTAATCAAACAAAATCCACTTCACTTTTATATTTTTTTTATAATTCTTGGCTTTGTAACTTTATGTTTTTGACTGATTTTGCCAAATATTTATTTATCACATTTAACTTTGGCAATGAATAGTATGTTGTAAACACATCTTGTAAAAAAATATGGCAAATTTATGTGTGATTAAGTTTTTGTTAAAAACTTTGCAAAAATTTTTTTGTTTGAACATTTTTATAACTTGTGTTTAATTTAAAAAGGAGAAAATTTATGTTTAATTGTTGTAGAAATTGGCGTGAAAATAACATGCGAAATAATTGTGGTGATTTTGATGACAGAAGAGACAATCGTCATTGCAGAGATAATGATGATTGTTGGAACAGCAACAAATGGTTTGATGAATGCTGGGAAAACAATTGGAATAGCAGGCGTAGCAACATAATTGTGTGCCATTGTGAAAGATTTTTTGACCATGACAGAGATGACTGCCACGGCAGAGATGACAACTTTGACTGCAATAGAAACAACAGATGTCGCAGAAGAAGATGTAACTTTTGTAACTTATTTAGATTTTAAAAAAGATAGTCTTATGACTATCTACATAAAAAATTTTCTTCTTTTAATGAGCAAGTTTTTGCTCATTTTTTATTAAATAAAAATGTTTTGCTTTAAAACAAAGGTTTTGTCATTGTGCTTGGGATTGGAATATCCAAAAGTTTTAAAATGGTTGGTGCAATGTTTGCAATTGACCCATTTTGCAACAGTTTTTTGTCTTTGTGTCGTTTGCTTAACAAAACGCAAGGAACAGGGCTGGTTGTGTGAGATGTGATTTTTTTGCCATCACTATCAATCATAAGTTCTGCATTGCCATGGTCTGCTGTGATAATACACTCCCCACCAGCATTTAAAGTTGCAAGTGCAACTTTGCTGGCTTCGGCTTCAACGCAACTGATTGCTTTTTTTGTGGCTTCAAAATCGCCCGTGTGACCTATCATATCAGGGTTTGAATAATTTATCAAAATAAAGTCATATTTGCCAGAATTAATTGCTTTTAAAGTCTCTTCCGTTATCTCTTCTGCTCTCATTTTTGGGTATGCCGAAAAATCTTGAACATTTATGCTTTCAATAAGTTTTCTATCTTCGCCATCATAAGGTTTTTCTATTGTGCCATTAAAGAAAAAAGTAACATGTGCATATTTTGTTGTTTCGGCAATATGAAATTGTTTTAAGCCGTTTTTTGATATGATTGCCGACAAATTATCTTGTATTGTTTGTGGTGGATAAAGAGTGTTAAGGTTTGATAATTCTTTTGCATATTCGGTCATTGGTGTAAACAGCAAATTTTTAAAATGCTTTGTTTTAAAATGTGCAAAATTTTCATCGGTTAAAGCAAAAGTTAATTCTCTTGCACGGTCAGAACGAAAGTTGTAAAGAATAACGCTGTCATTATCATTAATTATGCCGTTTTTATCAATTATTGTTGGCTCAACAAACTCGTCATAAATGCCATTTTTGTAACTTGTCTGCAAGCAATCTTTTGCACTCGTTGAAGTTTTTCCCTTGCCAAACACAAGCACATCATATGCTTTTTTAAGTCGGTCATATCGTTGCTCTCTATCCATGGCATACACACGACCACTCACACTTGCAATTTTTGTGTTTGTGTTTTGTATTTTTGTTTGCAAATCGGTTACAAAATCAATTGCGCTATCAAATTTTGTGTCTCTGCCGTCTGTGAAAATGTGAAGATATACAGTTGAAATATCATACTTTTTGGCACAATCTAAAATAGCATATAGATGATTTATATGCGAGTGCACACCACCATTTGACAAAAGCCCCATGATGTGCAAATTGCTTTTGTTGTTTTGAGCATGCTTAAATGCTTTTATCAAATTTGGGTTGTTTGCAAATTCGCCCGACTTTATATCTTTGTTAATCTTCATCAAATCTTGCCAGTTTACTCTGCCACTGCCAAGTGTTAAATGCCCAACTTCACTGTTGCCCATCTGCCCAGCAGGAAGCCCCACGCTTTCACCACTTGCTTTAAGCAAAGTAAAAGGATAGTTTTTAAACAATTTATCAAGGTGTGGAGTTCCGGCAGATTTAATAGCATTGCCAAAAACTTCTTCTCTTTGACCAAAACCATCAAGTATAATTAATGTGACCATAAAAACTCCTTTTATTGTTTTAAAACTCTGTTATTTGTTATGAAATACTACAAAATTTACAAAGTTTTATATTTAATAAGTTTAATATATTTATATATTATCGCCCAAAAAAAGTCAAATATTTAAAGTTAACACAAAACAATTGTTGATTATATGGTGCGTTTGAAAATTTGTTAAAACCAATTTAAAACAAATAAAAATAAGAAAAACAATTTAACATAATGTCAAACAAATTAATAGAATGATATAGCAAAATTTTACCTTAACGCAGGAGAATTGATGAATAGCATTTTTTATGAATTAATTGGCATTTTGTTGCCTTTTGTGTTGACAACAGTTGGTTCGGCTTTGGTGTTTTTTTTGAGAACTGATATCAACAAAAAAATATCTGCCATAATAAATGGATTTTCTGCAGGCATTATGATATCAGCTTGCATTTGGAGTATGATTATGCCATCGTTTAACTATATTGGCGAAGATTTTTCACACCTAAAATTTTTGCCTGCAATTGTGGGAATAATTTTGGGTTGTTTGTTTGTGCTTTGTGCTGATGTGCTGTTAAAAAAATTTAACAGCGAAAAAACAAATGATGCCTGCTTTAACAAAAAATTGAACAGGTTTTTAATTGCCTTTACAATTCACAACATTCCCGAGGGTTTGGCAGTTGGGTTTGCAATAGGTGGGGCTGTTTTGTGCAATGTCAACAGTGCTTTGGCAGGTGCTATGGGGCTTGCCATAGGCATTGCAATCCAAAATTTGCCCGAAGGTTTGGCAGTTTCACTACCCATTTACAAGTCAACAAACAACAAGTTAAAGAGTTTTGGAGTTGGCGTTTTAAGTGGCGCAATTGAGCCCATATTTGCAATAATTGGTTTGTTTTTGGCAACAAAAATACAATTTTTGATGCCGTGGCTGTTATGTTTTTCGGCTGGCTGTATGTTATTTGTGTCTGTTGAAGACTTGTTGCCAGAAAGTCAACTTGAAAACTCACACATTGGCACATGGGCATTTGTTGTTGGTTTTTTGATTATGATGACGCTTGACATAGTTTTGGGGTAAGCATCAGACTAAAAAAATTTTGTTTACATTTTTATTATGCAGTTTTTTTAACAACGCTTGCTTTTTTTATAAAAAAACTAAAATTTCAAATTAAATAATTTTTTAAAAACAAAAAATGAGTCATATAAAACTATATGGCTCATTATATTTAAAATTTTTTACTCTGTTGCAATATCAAATTCGTCTGCCACTGGCTCATGGTCAAAGAAGTGTATTGTTATATCTATATTGTTAATATAACAAACACTGCTTGTAAACACAAATTTATATTTGCAGGCATTTGTTAAACTGATGCTAGAATAATCAATTATTTCTGTATCATCTGCATTTTTTATTGTCCATGTGCCATTTGTTCCAGTTATTTTGTTTAATGAATCCAAAACTGTTTTAAGTGTGTCACCTTGATTAAACAAACGATAATCAGTATAAATTATTTCATCATTTGCTGTGGTGCCATAGAATTGTTTGCATACATTTTCATCTTCATAATAACTATAACCACTTAAACCAACAATGATATTTTCTGAGTTAATTGGTCCAAAGTTATCAGAGCCAACTGCAGTAATAGTTAACCCTATGTTAAAATACATTGCACTTGGTTCTAGCCCACTTGTATCTAAAACAAATTTTTTATATCTGCTGTTGCCTTCTTTGCCCGGAACGTCTGTCAATGTTCCAGTTGCAGTTGTTGTTGCATATTCGTCAATGGCAACACCTTTGTTTAACACGCTCCATGTTAATTTCAAACCTTCATAATATGAATCTGGCCCAAGACCAAATCTTATAATTGCCTCGCCTTTTTCATTGAGATGTAAGCCAAAGCCATTTTCATCATATATAAAGTTAGCCAAATTATCAAATTCTTCTTTTTCAACAATCCATGTGTATGTTACACCAACAATGTATTCGGTGCCATCTATTGTTTTTTTAACATATTCGGCAGAATAATTTGAACCATGAGGTGTGTTTTTGTCTTCTTCCCAATAGAAATTTACAATATTGTTTGTTATGTCATTGCCAGAAAAATATAATGTTGTTGAATAAGTTCCAGCACCCGTGGCGCTAAATTGCCACATATCATTATAATTTTCTGATTTATAACTTTCGGCAAGACCAGCGCTCTTGTCAGCAACAAATTGAGAAGCATAATTAAAATAATTAAACGACATAACACTTGGCAAAATGCCATCTTCATCATAAGTATATTCATTAGTATTTATTGTTGGTCTAGGAATAATATACGAACCTTTATTAACCGTAAGTTTAATTAAAAATGGTTCAGACTCATCGTATAAATTTTGATAGTATTCATTAGGAACAAACTTAACCCTTGCAGTTAAGTTTGCACCTTTTTGCTGTGCATTGTAAACTGGCAATTTTGTTTCGCCATCAAAAGGAACTGCAACAAAATTTCCATAGTTCAACAACTTTGAAATATTATTTTCTTCTTCCTCGCCATTAACAATGTTGTTAAGAGTTATTGACTCTTGTGCTGTTTGTTGCCCTGCCTTCAAAATTAAAGAAATTGAACCACCAGAAAAATAATCATTCGTATGATAAAAGTTGTTTTCTTCGTTTGCCAACATATCATTAAATGTAACATCTTTGCTTACGCCTTTTGAAACATCAAATGCCCAAGTGTATTGTAATCCACCATAAGTATCATAATTATCAGATGTAAGTTCGTCATTTACAATGGTGAAAGGTGCTTTTATGATTTCTATTTTTTGGAAACTTGAATAGGTTGAATAGAAATTATTTGTTTCTTTGATTTTTGCACAAATCAAATATTCGCCCGGTGTGATTTCGCTTAAACTATCAAATGCATCATCACAAGAAATTTCATACAACAAATTGTTTTGGTCATATTCTTGTGGAGTTAACAAATTGTCAGGCATATTGTCTTTGACATTATAATATTCAGTCATATTTGTTTGCCCGTCAACGTTTTTCATTAAGATATAAAGCCCGTCTACTTGGCTGTTTGGAATAACCTGATTGTTTGCCTTAACAACCGAATTAACAGCACTGGCTTTTGTGCCATAGAAAATAACATTGTTATCCGTAATTGTTTTGCCACCCATCGAGTTAACATTTGTTGTTAAATCTAGTTCGTAATCTAAAGTGTTTGCAACTGCATAGACCTCGGCGGTAAGCGATACAGTTGACCCCATATAAGTTAAATTAATTGTGTAAGTGCCAGCATCAAGTGTATTTGATTCAACTTTGTTTAAATATGAATTTAAGTCTAAATCACTAGGGCTAAAAGAATCATTTTCATAATACTCTATTTTTACTATAACATCTTGCAAACTTAAATCTTCTGTTGAATCATCTGAATAATAAGCCAAAATTTTAAAACTATCAAGCCCAGCATTATCGCCATAGTCACAAGAAATATAATTAGAGCCTTGATTTAAAAACTCTGCATCAATGTAACTAAATTTCTTTTCACCACATGCTGATAACATCAAAATAGCTGGAATTATCAAACACACTGCAAATAAATAGGTTAAAATGGATTTTTTCTTTAACATATCATTCTCCTTTAAACTCTATTGCATTTATATATTTAGCATATCATATTTATTGTAAAAAATGCAATTTAATTTTGCACATTTTAATAGCCAAAGAGCAAAAAACAGAATTTTTTGTAGATAATTTTTTATTATCTGACAAAATGTTAAAGATTAAAAATCAACAAATAGCCACAATCCAATTGTTATAAAAACAATAACAAATTCTTGTTAAATAAACCAAAAGAATGTTAAAAGGAGCAAACTACAATTTTATTTTACAATCAAACTGTCATCTTTTGCGTCAATTGTGATTATTGAACCTGCTGACAAATCTTGGCTTAATATCTTTTGCGCAACAACCGTTTCAACGGTGTCTTGAATAAATCTTTTAAGTGGTCTTGCACCAAATGCTTGGTCGTAGCCGTTTTTGATTATATATTCCTTTGCACTTTGAGTGACGACAAGTTCAAGTTGCTTGTCGGCAAGTCTTGCCTTTAATTTTTGCAAAAGCAAATCAACAATTTTGGAGATTTGGTCTTGTTGAAGTGGCTGGAACAAAATTATGTCGTCGAGTCTGTTTAAAAATTCTGGTCTGAAGTGTTGCTTTAAAATTTCTTTGATTTCAAGTCTTGTTTGTTCAGTTATTTTGTGATTTTGCTCTATGCTTTGCATAATTGCATCAGCGCCAAGATTTGATGTTAAAATGATGATTGTGTTTTTAAAATCTACAGTTTTGCCAAGCGAGTCAGTTATTCTGCCGTCATCCAAAATTTGCAACAAAATGTTAAAGACATCTGGGTGCGCTTTTTCTATCTCATCAAACAGCACAACTGAATATGGCTTTCGTCTAACTGCTTCGGTTAGTTGTCCGCCTTCTTCATATCCAACATATCCCGGTGGCGCACCAATGAGACGCGAAACAGAAAATTTTTCCATATACTCACTCATATCAATTCTTATGATATTTTTTTCGTTGTCAAAAAGTGCCTGGCAAAGCGTTTTTGAAAGTTCGGTTTTGCCCACGCCCGTTGGACCTAAAAACAAAAATGAGCCAAGTGGTCTGTTTGGGTCTTGTATGCCTGCCCTTGAACGCAAAATTGCGTTTGAAACTTTTTGCACTGCTTCGTCTTGTCCAACAACACGACTGTGCAAAATTTCTGGCAATTTTAAAATCTTTTCTCTTTCACTTTCTTGCAAGTTGTTAACAGGAATTCCCGTCCACTTTGAAACGACTTGCCTGATTTCTTCATCCGTGACCATATTTCGCAAAATGCCATTCTTTTCATTTTCAACCGTCTTTTCTGCTTCGGCAAGTTGCGATTGCAAATTGGTGAGTTTTGAGTATTTTAACTCGGCGGCTTTGTTTAAGTCATATTCTCTTTGAGCATTTTCAATTTGTGCGTTGACTTCGGAAATCTGTTCTTTTAACAACTGAACTTTGTTTATGTTTTCCTTTTCCTTTTTCCACTTTGCACTGAGTTGATTAAATTTGTCTTGCAGTTCGGCAAGTTCTTTTTGTATTTCTAATAGATGCGACTTAGAAAGTTTGTCTGTCTCTTTTTTGAGTGCAGTTTCTTCTATTTGCAGTTGTATCATCTTGTGCCTAATTTCGTCCATTTGTGTTGGCATTGAGTCAATTTCTGTTTTGACCATTGCACACGCTTCATCAACTAGGTCTATGGCTTTGTCTGGCAAAAATCTGTCGGTTATATATCTGTTTGACAAAGTTGAAGCGCTTATCAGTGCACTATCACTTATTTTAACGCCATGATAAACTTCATATCTCTCTTTTAGTCCACGCAAAATTGCAATTGTATCGGCAACTGTTGGCTCGGTGACAAGCACTGTTTGAAATCTTCGTTCTAGGGCTGGGTCTTTTTCAATGTATTTGTGATATTCATTTAAAGTTGTTGCGCCAATGCAGTGAAGTTCTCCACGCGCAAGCATTGGTTTAAGCAAATTGCCAGCGTCCATTGCGCCATCAGTTTTGCCTGCGCCAACAATTGTGTGCAACTCGTCAATAAACAAAATAATCCTGCCTTCACTCTTTTTGACTTCATTTAAAACTGCTTTAAGTCTTTCTTCAAATTCGCCACGATATTTTGCGCCAGAAACAAGCGCACCCATATCAAGTGAAAAAATAGTTCTATTCTTTAAATTTGTTGGCACATCACCGCTGACAATTCGTTGAGCAAGACCTTCAACAATGGCAGTTTTTCCAACGCCTGCTTCGCCAATCAAAACGGGGTTGTTTTTTGTCTTTCGGCTCAAAATCATTATTGCGTCTCTTATTTCACTATCTCTGCCAATAACTGGGTCAATCTTGTGCTCTCTTGCAAGTGCAACAAGGTCGGTGCCATATTTTTTAAGTGCGTTGTAAGTGCCTTCTGGGCTGTCAGTCGTCACCCGTGTGTTGCCACGCACATTAACAAGTTCTTTTGTAAAACCATCTCTTGAAATTCCACATTGCAACAAAATATCTCTTGCAGTCTTGTCGGCTTTTTCAAATATTGCCAAAAAGATATGCTCAACAGAAACATATTCATCTTTCATTTGCATTGCAACATCTTGTGCAAACATCAAAATCCTGTTTGCCTCGCCCGACAAATACACATCTGTTGCCGGTTGCACTTTTGGCAAATTGTCAATTGCTTTTTTAAGGTTGCTTAAAAGTTTGTTTGTGTCGGCTTTCATATCGGTTAAAATTTGAAAAATCAACCCATCATAATCACTTGCAAGAGCCATTAATATATGCAAAGAACCAAGTTCTTGATTGCCATTTTGCATTGCTATGTTTTGTGCATTTTGCAAACATTCAATGCTCTTTTGTGTAAATTTATCTAAATTCATTTTTTTCGCCTCCATTTATGCACTATTATAGCCCCGTCTGCTAGCACTGTCAAGTGTTGAGTGCCAATTTTTATAAAATTTTTTTATTTTTTTGCCAAATTAAAATATGCTCAAATGCTATATTAAAGTATGCTCAAATGCACAATTTTCAAACAAAAAAAGATCACAACAAACACTTGAGATTTAAATGATAAAAACTATAAACAATTTATCCAGTTTTAAAAATAAGATTAAAAAAAGAACATTATCTTTTGGCAAATGTGCTTTTTAGGTAATGTCCTTTTTACAAATTTTTTTAATTTGCATTTTTACTGCAAATAATTATTAGTTTAGTAATTATTTTATGTGATTTGTTCACTGTTTGTTTGATTTTTAAATTAAACAAAGGCTATTTTTGTGTTGATAAGATATTGTCATATTAATTTTCTCTTAGTGCAATAACAGGGTCTTTTTTGGCTGCAATTTGTGCTGGGAACAAACCTGCAATCAGTGTTAGCAAAATGCTAATTGCAATTAAGATTATTGCGCCCAAAACAGGCAAGGTTGCAATGTTAATAAGTCCCGTAAAGTGTTTTAAAACAATGTTTATTGGCAGAATTAACAACAGCGAAATTACAATGCCAAACACACCACTTGAAAGCCCTATGATAAAACTTTCGGCAGTGAAAACTCGTTTAATATCTTTTTTGGATGCGCCAATGCTTCTTAAAATGCCAATTTCTTTTGTGCGTTCAATTACAGAAATATATGTAATGATTCCTATCATAATTGAACTTACAACAAGAGAAACGCCAACAAAGGCAATTAACACATAGGTGATTGCCGATATGATTGTTGAAATTGAACTCATCATAACGCCAATTGTGTCGCTGTATGTTATAACCTTGTCTTCATTGCCACTTGCAATTTGAAGATTGTTATAATTTGTTATAAAATCTGAAATTTTGTTTTTTGATTCAAAATCAACTGGATATAGATAAATGCCGTCAGGAGAAGACAAGTCTGCATAGCCCAGCACACCCAACGCCTTTATGTCGGTTGTTTCTGCTTGCAAAACATCTTGTATGATTTGCCTGTTGTTGTTTAAGTCTATCATATATTTTGTAAGTTTTGAGTTGTAGGCAATAACTGTTTTTATGCTGTCATTTGAGGCATCTTCTCTTGCTTTGATAAGCCCTGCAACTTTTATTGTTACGCTGTTGTTATCATACAAGTCTTGTATTTTTGTTTTGTAACGAGTTAAATCTTCAACATTTGCACTATTTCTTAAACTTCTTATGTCAAAATATGTTCCATCGGCTTGTTTTTCATAAAAATCGCTTTCTGGAATGATTTTGTATTCCAAATTTAACAAGTCGTTATATTCAAAAGTTGCGCCAACTGGTTCACTATCTCTATTATTTATGTAATTATCAAGCAAGTTTTCGAGGTCTGATTGATTAAGAAGTCCCAAGCCATACAAAGTGTAATCGCTAATTTCATTGTTTTCGTCAATGACAATCATAATTTCGTTATACTCTGTTGCCCACCTACTGCCTTCGCCAACAAGTTCATATTGAGATTGCAACAAACTTTGATTGTCTAGCATCTCTGACCAAAATTCGTTGGAATAATAACTACTGCCACTGCCAAACATATAGTTTAACAAATAGTATCTTGTTTGTTTGTCTTGTGTGTCCAAAGGATGAGTTAAAGGATAACCCGAAATAATATCGGCAAAAACAGTTGTTGCGTTTGCCGAAACAAGCCCGTTGCTACTGCTGTTGTAATATGCATTTATTGGCGCATTGTAAACATATTGCACTGCTGATGTGTATTTTTCAAGTTCTTCCTTTCCGTCAGTTTCTATGTATTGTTTAAATGATTTTAAATCACTTTGTGACGAAGAAGTGTTAAACTTGCTTAACATATCTGTAAGTTCATCTTTTGTGTAAACTTTGTCGTTGTCGTGCTTATTGCTTTCGCTGTTATCATTTAAAAATATTTTCATAAGTGAAGCCATATCATAACTTGCATTTGTCAATTGCACAGGGTATGAACTTAAAGTTTCTTGTTGCATTTTGTTAACATAGGTTGAAAAGCCGTTGGAAATTGCCAAAACAAGTGCAATGCCAATTATTCCAATGCTACCAGCAAATGCCACCAAAAGTGTTCGTGCTTTTTTTGTTAGCAGGTTTTTTAAACTTAAAAACATTGCTGTAAAAAACGACATTCTTTTAATTGCTTTGGGTTTGCTTTTGTTTTGCTCTTTTTTTGCACGAGATTTGTATGGTTTGCTGTCACTTACCAATTTGCCATCCAAAAGTTTAACTATGCGAGTTGAATATTTGTTTGCAAGTTCTGGGTTGTGAGTAACCATAATAATGAGTTTGTTCTTGGAAATATTTTTTAATATCTCCATAACTTGCACGCTAGACTCTGTGTCCAAAGCACCTGTTGGTTCGTCTGCCAAAATAATTTCTGGGTCATTGACCAATGCTCTTGCAATGGCAACCCTTTGCATTTGACCACCAGAGAGTTGATTTGGCTTTGCGTGTAATTTATCTTTTAATCCAACTTGCGTTAAAGCATCAATGGCGCGTTGTTTTCGTTCCTTTTTGCTAACGCCAGAAAGCGTTAAAGCAAGTTCAACATTTTCAAGCACTGTTTGGTGTGAAATTAGGTTGTAACTTTGAAAAACAAAACCAATTGAGTGATTTCTGTATGTGTCCCAATCTCTGTCCTTAAATTCCTTTGTGGAAATGCCATTTACAATCAAATCGCCACTTGTATATCTGTCAAGCCCACCAATGATGTTTAACATTGTTGTTTTTCCACAACCAGAAGGGCCTAAAATTGAAACAAACTCGTGTTTTCTAAACTCTAAATTTATGCCTTTAAGCGCTTCAACTTTTATGTCGCCAACTTCATAAGTTTTTGTGATATCAATTAATTTTAACATAACCTTTCCCCTTGTTTAAAATTGTATTTAAAAGTTTTAAATGAACTTCTTTGTTTTGCTGATTTAATTGATTAAAGTGCAAACAAATGTTTTCTTTTATTAGTTCTTTTGCCTTTGCAGAAATTTCCTTGCCCTTGCCACTTAAATACAACAAAAAATTTCTTCTATCGTTATGGTCGCAGTTTCGTGCAATATAATCTTGTTTGCACATCTTAACAACAAGTCTGCTAACTGCCGGTTTATCAATGTTGCAGATTTCGCTTAACTCTGTTTGATTTATGCTTTTTTTGTGAGATAAAACAGAAATTATTTTAAACTCATTCAAATTTATTTTTAACTCTGCAACAACTTGCTTTTGAACGCGCCTAAGTCTTATGGCAATCTCTTTGTATTTTTCTAAAATTTCATCATCTATTTTCATATTAAACCTTTAAATAGTTGTATTTTACAACCATTTTAATACTATTAAAAAAATATGTCAACACATTTATGTATGAGTTTAATTAAAATTTTTGTTATTGAGTTTTATCAAAAACAATACAGTCAATTTTAAAAAATAAAATCTATATTTTTATTTGCAACTTTTGTTGTTGATAAAAATTATATGG
This sequence comes from Christensenellales bacterium, assembly GCA_051889975.1. Classification (GTDB taxonomy): domain Bacteria; phylum Bacillota; class Clostridia; order Christensenellales; family UBA1242; genus UBA9845. Next base: position 1,712 of record JBJFDJ010000014.1, on the reverse strand, counting down.
TGCAACATTCAAATAAACAATGCAAATTAAACTTTTCAAATTTAAATAATTTAAACAAAAAATCACACCGGATTTGGTGTGACGTTTCATTAAATTTTCCATTCTCCACTT
>JBJFDJ010000014.1:0-1501 GCA_051889975.1 Christensenellales bacterium | reverse complement strand
AAAAAATCACACCGGATTTGGTGTGACGTTTCATTAAATTTTCCATTCTCCACTTTCATACATCAAAACAGAAACAAGGCTTGTGCACGCAGTTTCCACGCGCATTATGCGTCTGCCCAAACTGACTGAATTAATTTTGTCATTTTGGCAAATTAAAGTAGCTTCTCGTTCGCTAAATCCACCAATTGGTCCAACAATAACTGCAATGTTTTTGCTTTTTGGGGTTAGTTTTGTGTCATTTGCCTTTTGATTTTCGTAGGCAAAATATATTTCATCATAGTCGTTTAAGCATTTTAGCATTTCGTCAAAACTAACAACATCCTTAACTTTTAATGGGGTTGACATATCGCATTGTTTTATTGCCATATTTGCAACTTTTTGCATTTTGTCTATTTTAACATCTGCTGTTTTTAAGCCAGAGCGTTCACAATTAAACGGAACAATACAACTAACGCCAAGTTCACTCATTTTTGTAACAATTGATGAAAACGAGTCGTTTTTAACAATTCCCAAAAACAAAGTGACTTTTAAAACGGGGTCATTGTTGTTTTTAACTTTATCTTTTAAAAGGATTTTTGCCTCTTTTTTGCTGATTTCTGTTATTTTGTAGTGATAATCAAAGCCATCGCCACAAACAACTGTTATGTCATCGCCAACTTTTAAACGCAAAACATTGTGCAGGTGATTAAATTCGTCGCCATCAATAATTTCAGTTAAGCCAGCTTGGTGATTTAAAAAAAATCTTCGTTCGGTCATATTTTCTCCTTGTATATATTGATTATATATCATTTTTAAATATATTCAAACAATATTTTGTCTTTGCATAAAAAAATATAGCTGGTTAGGCTATATTTATGAGAACAAAAGCTACATTTCGCATTCGATTTCATTTTTTTGTTCGGCTTTATATTTTTCAAGAAACGCATTGATTTTGCCACTGATATAACTTCTAGTTTTTGCGTCATTATAAAATTTTGTGCCGTCAAAATTTTCATTGAATCCACATTCACTTTTTAATTTGATTAAATCATTGGCAAACTGATCATCTTTGGGCAACAAGTTAACATCCAATCCTTGATTAATCAAATTATCAAACTGTTTGCACAAAACAAACACATTATAAAAAGTATGATTTTTAATTTCTTCATTTAGCAATTTATTGTAATGACTATCTTTTTTAACTTTTCCAGCATCCATTATGTCTTCATAGTGAAGCTCATAAAGCGATAATATTGCATCTTTTTTTAAGCCATAATTAAAAAAACCAACATATATTTTTTTAATTAAAAAGTATTTATCATACACATTTAACTTTTTGTGATTTACAATTTTTTCAGCTTTTTTTGCTGTGTCTTCGTCGTTAAAAATCAATTTTACTATGCCCATATTTTGTTTCCTATAATTTTTTAAATAAACAAAAGAGAAATTCACTCATTTGTTTTCATACATCAAATTAAGTTGCTATTATTAAATTTTATCCAATGTTTCTTTAAGTTCTTTT
>JBJFDJ010000013.1:0-14348 GCA_051889975.1 Christensenellales bacterium | reverse complement strand
GCTATATCTATGATATTAGACGGTGTATCAAAATCATAATAGTATTCATTTATCTTGGTTTGGTCTTCGTTGTATCTCCAATCCCAAAGAGATACACAATGCCAACTATCATTGTAATAAACACAATAATATGCTACCCAATTATCATTATAAGCCCATTTTTCGCCATCTTCAGCATCAACATATTCATATTTGGTTTTGCCAGCCATTGGAATTTCAATTGGAAAACAATCATTTTTTTCATCATATTCCCAAATAACATATTCGGCATCCCACATATAAATTCTTTGTTTTACTGGGTCATAGTCAATAGTAACAGTGCAATAGTATTCTGAATGAACCCCTTCGGCATTATAATATTTACCAAACATTTCGCCATAATAAATACCATTATTTTTGTATAGCGTAAATAACGCATAGTTCATATCTGAGAAAGTGCCAATTTTTGTAAATCCTTCAACACCCTCCATTCTAAGGTCTAAGATTTTTTGAGTGGCGTCGTCTAATAAATACACGGCTTCTTCATATTCACCAAAAGGCAAGTTGTGCATAAATACAATATTTTTGTCTGAATTCATAAATTCGTAAGTTCCAATTACTCTGTATTTTGAATCGGTTGTTTCATAGTATCCATTAGAATATAAAATAAATTCTTTGTCATACTGATTTCTATAAGATTTGCTTGTGTATAAACTTAAATTAGGAATTAATTGAACCTCTAGATATGTTGTTCTATCTCTATATATAATAGGGATTCTTACATCTCCACATTTGCCAAAGTTTATATTAGATATATCACCAAGTGTAAAATCGCTAAATTCTAGATATTCCCCAAATATTTCTTTGTCACCCCAAATGTCAAAGTCGTATAATTCGCTATAATAATAATTTTTGCTTTTTAATTGTTCTATTATTTCTGCTTGAGAACCTGTTAACAATTGAGCGCTATCAATGTTGAAATATATTTCTGAATATACTTCGTTTTTGTCGTATATAACCAAGGTTATGTCTGCAACTTTTTCGCCATTGAACATAATGTATGCAGAATCATAATTTTCGATTTTTATTGTCGTTAAATCCACTTTTCCGTCATATCCGTAAGCTTCATATTTGTCATCAATGTAAATCATGTCAGAGGTTAAATTAACAAATAATACATTTGAGCCATTTCTTAATTGCAATGTGTAAGTTTCGTACAAAACGCCTGTGCCATATTGTGACTTTATGACAAATTTTAATCCACTCCATTGATATTCATATTGTGCCAAGTCATTGCCAGCAAACACATAGTCCAATGTATATCCAGTAGTTGTGTCGTCACCAATTACAGCATTAAATATACAAGTTTTATCTAAATAAGTTACTTTTACAATTATATTTTCTCCGTCTTCTTGGCAAGATATCATATTTTGGGTGATTGGCAAAATTTCATATGTGCCATCATTATATTCTACCCTGATATACAGACCATTTAAATCATATATTATGTTATTGTCATTATCTTTGATCCAAACGAGAGATTGCTCGCTATCCATAGAAGAAGAAATACTTGTTATAACTTTTTCGTCAGGATTGTATATGTTTACATTAACTTTTTTACTTCTGTCGCCAATCTTTACCACAACCGTATAAGAACCAACTTTTGTTCCATCAAATTTGTCGCCTTCATATTCTACAATTGATGAAAGAGGTATCCATTCGCAACCATAAGTTCCGTCAAAAAACTCAACTTGAACCTTAAATCCATTGCTTCCTTTTGCCATGTAGTAAGTTGAATCGCCAAAGATTTCTTTTACATCTTTTTTATCTCTAACAATGATTGTTACGGTCATAGGTTTTGCATATCCATCAAGGGTAGCAAACATTGCAGTATATACTCCTGGGGTGTTTTTATCAAAATACCCGTCAATAACCTTTAATTTGTTATAGTTTCCAGAAGAACAAGATCCGTTAGCATATCTTAAGTCAACCTCGGGCTCTTCTCCACAACAAATTTCTGTGGCAATTGACCTTATTTCTTGAATTACAAATTTATCACTTACATACACAAATGAAGCTTCATAATTTTGTTCGTTATAAGTAAATTTAATGGTATAAGTGTGACCATCTGGCCAATCAGCATTGATATCAAATCCATCACAGTCTGTAATGGTTGTTTCACTTAAATCCACATAATCAGCTTCATAACATTCGTTGTAATAAATATAGAAGTTTGAAGAAAATTCAACAGTAAAATCGCCTAAACTTTTATTCCCCCAATTTTCTATAGTTTCTTTAGGGTATACGGGATAGGTGAATTGAACGAACTTTCTTTCTATGTCAAAAGTGATTGTTACTTGTTGCTTAAGTTGTTCGCATTTAAAAGTAAATGTTTCTGTTAGTGGAAAACTACTCGTGTTTCCACTAGCAACCAATTGTTCCAATTCTTGCAATCGAGTTTTGAAATTGGAATTTTCTGGGAGCATCTTGTTTAATCGGTTGTAATATGGGTCACGAGTATTAGTATACACTTTTAAGTTATAATCATTGCCAAATGTGGCATTCAAATCGTGTCTTCCTACAATAAATGGATAAACAGCCTCTAGTTTGTATGGAACATCATAAGTGCTTTCTGATGTTTCATATTCACATACTGAGCATTTGCTATATTTATACCAAACACCCTCTCTGCAAACGTGTTTGTTTACAAATTCGTGATAATAACGAGTGCCTGTTGTAGTGCAATTAGAGCAAGTTTTCCAGTGATAATTTTCATTATAACCATAGCCGTCATATGGATGACCGTTTGACATATTAGATATTTGTTGGTAGTTGGCATCGAATAACTTTTCACATCCATCATCTGTGCATCTGTAGTGCCCTATATTGCCACTGTTTTCGCAAGTGCTGGATTCCTTTTCAATCCAAACCAAAGTATGCCCAGCAAGTTTATCTAGGCTATTTATTTCTTCTTTGCCTTCATTAAAATTTTTGTGGCAAACGCTACAGGTGTAATGGGCCCTTTCATTTTCTGTGGCAGAGATTAAATCACCATAAGTGTGGTTAACGCTTGGGATTATTAAATCAAAATAATTATTTTCTACATCGTCAACATAATATTTGCCACAGCTTTTGCAGTGATCGTGTTCAAGTATACCATCACCAATGCAAGTTGCATTTTTAAGGCTGATATGCTCTATTTCGTGAGAAAAAGGGATTATGGTATCTTCCAATGTTTTTTCTTCGTTATTGATAAATAATTTGTTGCAACTTCTGCAAACTGAATATGCTAAATGTCCGTCTTCAAAGCAAGTTTTTGCTTTGGCATCTATTGTAACCAAATTGTGTGTGGCAGGGATTACCAATTCTTGGCTGGTGTATTCAACATCTTTAATGATATTTCTGTTACATCCATTACAATGCAGATGAGCAAGCATTCCGTCTTGGGTGCAAGTTGGTGCAACTTTTGCCACTGATTGAAAATAACAACTGCCGGCAGGAATTGTTAATTGTTCATCACTCTTTTCCACTCCGTCAATAAAGGTCTTATCACAAACAGAACAATAGTCGTGAGCAAGAGTGCCGGCATTTTTACAATCGGCAGGGGTGACATCTAAATGAGTAAGTGTATGAGATGCAGGGATAATTTCTGTTTCCGTTTCGTGGCACTTTGTGCAAGTTCTGGTTTTTACCCCATTCGTAGTACAGGTATAATTGGTGGTAACTACCCAGTCGGAATATGTATGAACACAATTATTTTTGCAAGCACTTAATAATATTGCACTTGAAAATATCATACAAAAGCAGACAAATAAATTTATAACTAAATTTTTCTTTTTCATTTATTCTCCTTTTAAAAAAACACATTAAATTTGCAAACGTTGTTATAACTAAAGTATTACATATTTAACATAAAATTGCAAGAAAGTAATAATTAAGGCTTTGCAGTTTGATTGTTTAACTATGTTTTCATTCAAAATGATACAAATATCTACAAGTTATATGTATTAATTTTTAATGCAATAGTTCATCAAACCTAAAGGCAAAGAAAAAATATTAATTATCTACTTAAAAAAGAAATTCTTTAAAGCAATAGTTATAAAACAGAATTTTTACATAAAAAGAACTACCTTGTTGGCAGTTCTAAATATAAATGTTTTATCTTTTTTTGTTTTAAAAAGTTAAGTCTTTGTTTTCGTTATATATTTTTTTGTTTTCGTCAACTTCTTTTAAAAAGTCAGCAACTTCTTTTTTATACTTTTCATCATGTCCAAATTTTTCATAAACAAATTGGCAAAATTCGCCAGTTAAATTTTCGTTCAAACGAACTTCTATCGGAAAAGAATAGTAATATTTTGATATAAGTTCCATAAATGGCAAACCAAAATATTGCATCTGCAAAGATTTGCCTTTTACAACTGCCATAAATTGATTTGACAATTTTACATTTGTGTCCATATTGTCAAAATTATCAACAGTTTTTTTAAACATTCCATCAAGCAAAACTCCTAAAAACCCTGAGTTTTCGTTAACAAGTTGACATATTGACTCATCATCAAAGTTTTTTTCTATGTCAATAGATAAAAATTTTCTGTTTTTTATTAAATTTTCTAAAAGATCATACTTTTTTTGTTTGTCATTAATGATACCTTGTCTCAAAAAAATGTTACAAAATGCTTTTTGTTGCATATTTTTTATTATTTTGTTATCGTTTAATTTGTAATTGTGAGCAAAGACATCATGTGAAAAAAGTTTGTTAAAAAAATTGTTATTTAAATACTTATCATCTAACTTATATCCATCTGTATACACAGCGTTTATCAACAAGTCGCTCATTTGACGGGCGTCTTCATTAAAATTGAAATGTTCATCTTTAAAAAACCTTGTGGCAACTTGAAAGTTAAAATAGTTTAACATTTCTTCAAAATAATACTCTACATTTTTTCCACTTGCTGGCACACGATAATTGCTTATTATGCTGTCAAAGTTGACTGTAGACAGGTCAACATTTTCTGCAACAAGTTTGTTTAATTGCATATCAATAGCATCTTTATACATTTCCAATCTTGTTCTATATAAATCTTGTTCAAAATTTTCATAAGGTGCACTTCTTAAAATATCAACATATGTATCCATTTTGTATATAAGAGACAAAAATTTATCGTTATTTTTTAAGTAATATGCTTCATTAAAATAGTTAATCAATCCATCTAAATCACAATTGTAATAATATCGCATACAAGTGTTCATATCAACATTTTTTGCCAATGAATAAAAAATGTTAACCAATGGGTCGTAACCTGATATTCTTTTCATGTTTAAATATTTGTTAGCTTCGCCAATATCTAATAAACTGCTTGTGTAAATATATTGCTTTGTATTTTCATAAGCAAGATAATCAGTGATGGCTTCATTAATGCCAAAACCAATTGCAACAGATGTTATAACATCAGCACCTTCATAACGAAACCTTAACACTTTCATTGTTCCACAAGTTTTTTGTGTAAAATTTTCTGTTGCAGCATGCAAAAGTTCATGTGTTAATATATGTTGAAAAACATATTTGTTAGATATGACTTTATTTATTGTTATTGTATGTTCAAAAGGGTCGTAAGAAGCAAGGGCTGCCCCACTTTCTTTGTTGGAATAAATAAATTTAACATCATCAACCTTTTTTTTGCATTGTTCCATGGTTGTGCTGTCTTGACCTTTCAATGAAAAATCCACAGCTTTTATGCATCTTGGAATATAACCATTAATTAATTTAATGTCTTGGTCTATATCTTTTTCATCATCTTTTTCTTCGTTGATGCTATAAATTTTTTTAGGCACTTCGCTTTTGTAAATCAACCTTAACTGATCTTCCAAAACTTTATCAACTTTTGTGTATAAATCATTTTTAATCTCAAAAAAATCATACAAAGCAGTCTGCTTGTTTTTGCAAACATAAATCGTTTTGCCATTGCGTTGTATGTCAACAATTATAAAATAATTTTGCAAAAGTTCTCGATAATTCATAATTTTCCCCTAATTTAAATAACCCTTTATAATCATATCTTCTGCTTCGGTTTGCGACAATCCCAAACTCATAAGTTTAACAAGTTGTTCGCCAGCAATTTTGCCTATGGTGGCTTCGTGCACCAAACTTGCATTTACATTTTGTGCATCAATTTGTGGCACGCTTATCATTTGCGCATTGCCGGTTAAAATGCCATCACATTCCACCCTGCCAAAACACTCTGTTTTGCCAACAATTTTGCTCTCAAATATTTGCTTTGAACTATCCTTTGCAACACTGCGACTAACAACTTCAACACTGCTGTTTTTGCCAACAAGTTCCACCTTAAACTTTGTGTTTGCAAACTGGTTTTCTGTTGTTAAAATCTTTTCTTTAATTAACAGTTTTGCACCTTCTTTTAGTTTTGCAGTTGTGTTTCGCTTGCTACTTGTCACGCCACCAAGTTGAACAGTTTCCATTTCAAACACACTGTTTTGTTCCATAAATATTTTTGTTGTTGGGTTTAAAATTTTTGCTGTTTTTGTGTTTCCAAGTGCAAGATGTTTTTCAATATACTTAACCTTTGAGTTTTTGCCAATGAAAAACCTGTGAATGCCGTCATGACTGCTCTTTTGGTTGCCATTGTTGTGAATGCCACAGCCTGCAACAATCAAAACATCACAATCTTCGCCAATGTAAAAATCATTGTAGGTCAAATCATCAAAGCCAGACTTTGTAACAATAACGGGGATGTGAACACTTTTATTTTTTACACCATTTTTCACCCTGATGTCAATACCACTTTTTGTTTTTTTTGGTGTTATGCTTATTTCGTCAGTGCTTATTCGTGCAATACTTTCGCCATTTTTTCTTATGTTGTAACTGCCTTGTGGAACAGAATGAAGATTTGCAACTTGCTCTAATAACTGTTTGTCAATGTCATTCATATTTCACCTCGCTTAACTTGTCGCAAACCAAATTTGTCAATTTGCCAATCATTTCATCTCTTTTTCCACTTGTTATGGTTTTGCCATTAAAAAGCACAATTTCATCTGCAATCTCCAAAATCTTTTTTTGGTGGCTAACTATGATAACAGTTTTACCTTTTAGGCTTTTAAAAATGTTAATGAGTTCGTCAAAACTCCAAAGGTCAATGCCTGCCTCTGGCTCATCAAACAAATACACTTCTCCACCTTTGGCAAGTGCCAAGGCAAGTTCTATGCGTTTAAGTTCGCCACCAGAAAGTGTGTTGTCAATTTCTCGATTGATATATTGTTTTGCGCAAAGACCAACTTTTGATAAATAGTTGCAAGCATCTGCAAGCTTATTGCTCTTTGAAGACGCAACATCCAAAAGATTTTTAACTGTTAAACCCTTAAATCTAACAGGTTGTTGAAAAGCCATGGTCAAACCTAAATTTGCCCTTTCGCTAATACCCATATTTGTTATATCTTTATTGCCAAAAAATATACTTCCACTTGAAATGTTATTGATACCCATTATCAATTTGATAAGTGTGCTTTTTCCACTGCCATTGTGACCAGTTATGATAGTAATCTTTCCCTTTTTAAATTGGTAATTAAAGTTATCAATTATTATTTTTTTTGAATTTGCTTCTTTGTCAAAAACATTAAAACAAACATTTTTTAATTTAATCATATTTCTCCCATTAATTTAAATTTACACTATGTAAAACAAGCGCTTTTGCCGGCATTGTTTTTGCACAATTTTTAGACCTATCTTTAACACTTAACAAGTTTTGTAAATCTTGTTTGTTAAGTTTGCCTTTGCCACACTCCACCAAAGTGCCAGCAATAACTCTACACATATTATACAAAAAACCATCGGCTGTAATCAATATGTTTATCAAATTTTTTTCTTTTAAAACATCAATTTTAAATATTATGCGAACAAAAGTTTTTGTGTCGGCATTTATGTTGCAAAAACTTTTAAAATTATGTTTGCCCAAAAGCACATTTGCGCAATCTTGCATTTGTTCAACATTTAAGGTGCCATCAACAAACACTGCATCTCTGTTTAAAAGTGGCTGTAAATGTTCGCCGTCATAAATTTTGTAAAGATATGTTTTGCTTTTAACTTTTTGCCTTAAATTGTAATCAACAGGAACTTCACTGCTGTTTTGGCACTGAATATCTTTTGGCAAAAATCTGTTTAATTTGTAAGCAACTCTGTCTGCTGGCAGTTTTGTATCGGCACAAAAACAAAAATAATATTGCCATGCACTTACGCCGGCATCAGTCCTAGAACAGCCCTCTGCCATGATTTCCTTGCCAAACAATTTTTTTAGTGCTGTTTGCAACTCTTGTTGCACAGTTTTGGCATTTGCATTTATTTGATATCCCAAATAATTTTTGCCATTAAATTGCAACTCACATAAAAACTTTCTCATACAACAATTATATCACAAAAAAGCAAAATTAAAAAGTAGTTAAAAAAAATAAAAAATCTATTGTGCAAAACAACACAATAGATTAATTAACTATAAACTATTTATATATTCATATAATTGAGACTGGATGGCGTAACTTTCAAATCTTATTCTTGAATAGTCATAATCTGTGTTTGTGCCACCATGTCTAACATACGCTGTCACTTTTGAAAGTGAGTTTGTATTTTCAACTGTAATTATGACTGAAACATAATTTTTATTTATGCCACTTGATTTTGGTGAATATTCTTTGCCATTTAAAGTTAAAGTTTGAACTTCGTTGTATTGAAATTCAATATAATCCCCTTTGATAGAGCTAAAATATTCAATGCCTTCTACTATGTTGGCAGAATCAAACAAAACACCTTTAAACATTGAGTTTAACAAGGTTGTGTTAAAGCTGTTGTTAAAGAGCTCCATAACTTTGTCATAAACTCCGTCTGATGCACCTTTTAACCATTTTGATTGTTTAATTGAATCGTTTGAAGTGTAAATTTTTATAGAAGCAGGTTCATTTAAACCAAAATTGTAATTTTTTGGCGTTACGGATAAAACAAGTGTTCCAACCGAAAAAACAGTAATCAAAACTAGCAAGATAATACTGATAACTCTGTTTAACACACTTGGTTTTTTTGTTGTTAATTCTGTTTGTTTTTGTTCTTTTTCCATATCATTTTCCTTTTGGTAAATTATTTGTTGTCGTTTGCGTTGTTTGATTTGTCATCATCTGTTTCGTCTGATTTTACTTTTTGTTTTTCAATTTGGTCATCTTTTATGTTTTCGTCATCTGCCTTTTCGCCGTCTTTTGCAGTTTCATTGCCATCTATTTTGTCATCGTTGTTTTTGATGTGACTTTCGGCGCTTGATTGTGCATCTTCATCTAACACACCGTTTTCTCTCATAACTGCAAATGCTCTGTTTTTTAGTTCTTCAATTTTTTTGCGATCTTCGTCAACTTTTATTTGTTTTTCTTTGTCTAGTTTTTCTTTTTCGGCGTCTTCTTTTGCTTTCATTTCAGTGATTATTTCTTCATTTGAAACGCCTGCCATAATCTTGTCAACTTCTTCGCTGTAAATTGTTTCGCGTTGCAAAAGCAAGTTTGCCATTGCGTGAAGTTTGTCTATGTTTTCGGTTAACAATTTTGTTGCCTTTGCGTAGTTTTCATTGAGGATTTTTGACATTTCTTCGTCAATTAAACTTGCAGTTTTGTCACTATATTGCACTTGTGATTGATAATCTCTGCCAATAAACACTTCACTTGTAGAGCCAAGGTTGATAAAGCCAAGTTTTTTGCTCATACCAAATTGAGTAACCATTTTGCGTGCTAATTGTGTTGCTCTTTCAATATCGTTGCTTGCACCTGTTGAAATATCTTTAAATATAATTTCTTCGGCAACACGGCCACCCATAAATGTGCAAATCATACTGTTGAGTTTGTTAACAGTTGCATAATTGTCGTCATTTTCTGGTCTGCTCATTGTATATCCACCAGCCATGCCACGAGGAATAATGCTTACTTCTTGAACATCATCGGTAAATGGCAACAATTTGTGCAAAATTGCGTGGCCACTTTCGTGATATGCAGTGATTTTTTTGTCGCGTTCGGTTACAATATGACTGCGTTTTTGTGGTCCCATCATAACTTTGTTTGCGGCTTCGTTAACATCTGTCATAGTAATTCTTGGACGGTTGTCGCGACCAGCCAAAATTGCTGCTTCGTTTAACAAGTTTTCAAGGTCAGCACCACTAAAACCACTTGTTATGCGAGCAAGATTTTCAAAGGTTACATCATCGCTAAATTTTTTGTTTTTTGCGTGAACTCTTAAAATTGCCTCTCTTTCTTTTATATCTGGCATATTAACAACAATTTGTCTGTCAAATCTGCCTGGTCTTAAAAGTGCAGGGTCCAAAACGTCTGGTCTGTTGGTTGCTGCCATAACAATGATGCCTTCATTGCTTTCAAATCCGTCCATTTCAACAAGCAACTGGTTGAGAGTTTGCTCTCTTTCATCATTGCCACCACCAAGGCCAGCACCTCTTTGACGACCAACAGCATCAATTTCATCAATGAAAATTATGCAAGGAGCATTTTGTTTTGCTTGGTCAAACAAGTCACGAACACGGCTTGCGCCAACACCAACAAACATTTCAACAAAGTCGCTTCCACTTATTTTAAAGAAAGGAACATTGCTTTCGCCAGCGACTGCTTTTGCAAGCATAGTTTTACCTGTTCCCGGTGGGCCAACAAGAAGCATACCCTTTGGTATTCTTGCGCCTAGGTCTGTATATTTTTTTGGATTTTTTAAAAAGTCAACAAGTTCAATGAGTTCTTGTTTTTCTTCTTTTGCGCCAGCAACGTCTGAGAATTTAACCTTGCTTATTTGAGTGCTTTTTGCTTTGGTTTTGCCAAAACTCATACTCTTGTTGTTTTGCGCCATAATTGATTTAATAATCATAAACGCCAAAATGCCAATAAACAACAAACTTAAATAAGGCATTATTGTTGATATTATGCTTGGTGACTCTGGTTGAGTGTCATAAACAATTTGTGCTTCTGGAATGAGTGTTTCATAAATAACAGCACCAGAACCATCTGTTTTTACATTGCCATCTGCATCTAAACTTGGCACTTTTAACAAACAGTTGTTATAGTTATACAAAAATTCTTTAACTTGACCAATTTCTGTTGAGCTTGCAACTGTGAAATAAAAATCAGAATAACCAGAATTTTTAAAAGTTTCTTCATCTAGTTTGCTATCAACAACTCTTATCCTAAAAGTTGCACCTTTGCCATACACATGAGTTACTTCGCCTGCTTTAACTTTTGTTTCAAACTCTTGATATGATATTTGTTCTCCCTTGTTAAAATTTGAAAAAACATAAAAAAGAGATATTATCAACACCACAGCAAGTATTGCAAAAAGCCAGTTTCTTACCTTTTTATTTTTTACCATTTTTCCCTCACTATTTTTATTTATAATCTTATTATATGTTAAAATATTAAATCCTATTTGTCTAATAAAAATACATTTATTAGCATTTTATATATTATCACAAAAAACCAATAATAACAAACTTATTTGGGGTGATTTTTTGCAAATAAAAATTATATTTTAGTTTTGCGTTTGTTAGCCAAGACTTTGGTGCAATATTTTTAACAAATTACAAGCAAAAAAATTATTAAGAATTTACATATTGATTTTTAGGTGTTGCTTTGTTATAATTTAAAGGGAAATTATTTTATGTCAAACAAAAATTTTAGAGAGTTTTCAAACAAATGGGAAAATGAGGTTTGCACCAGTTTGCAAAGAAAAAATCAAATATCAAATTTTTGCTATTTATGTGAAGAAATATATAAAAATTTAACATTGATTAAAAAATATGATAAAACAAAATTTAACAATATTAGTTCAATATCAATTGATGACTATATTGAAGTTTTTAACAACCTTTACAAAAATTTTTACAACGAAATTTGCAATGTAAAATATGAAGGCAAAGATAAAAACATAAAAAAATATGGTAAGTTTTTTGATGTTGATTACGAGTTTTGGGATAATTTTAAAAGATTTGTAATTCCAGATGATGATTTAAATTTAAATAAGTTTACCTTTAACGAAAAACCAATTGTAATAGATGGTTCAACATATCACAACCATTATATATTTGGCATAAAAGATGAATATTACAAACAAATAAAAAGCAAAGTTAATCAGATTTTAATTTTAGAAAGAGAATTAAAATTTTTGACGATGAAAGAAAACTTTTGGCAAGGCGTTGCAAAAACAAGCAAGGACATAAACCTAAATGGAGATTTTGTTATTTGTGGCAAATTGCTTTATGAAGGTGGTTGGCGAACTTCAGCAAAAGACCAAAACGTTTTAGAATTTGGCAAAAACAAGATATATCAATCAACTTCAATAATATCTAATAAGACAACAAACAGAGTTTTTTGCGCTAACAATAATGACTACACAATACCCAAAAAAGCATTTTTGGTATATAAATTTGACTTAGAAAAAATTTGTTGTGTGTCGTATCGAGATGCTTATAGTGACGAATTTATTGACGGCAAAACAGATTTTGAGGAAATATCAATTCACACCGACATACAAAAAATTGATGAAGATATTTCAAACAACAAAAAACATGAGTTGTTTGCATTTTCCTCAACTTTTTCCACATTAAACAGTGTTTTAAATGCAAATAGTATATATAACGAATTGGTTTTAAAAAATCCAGAACCAATTGCTGTTGTGGCACTTAACAAAACATCAGAAGATTATGCAAAAAAACTTGCACAAGAGCTACAAGTTGACTATTTGGGCACAATGCCACACAATGCAAACAAACAAACAGAAACTGATGCAAAAAAGCTTTAAATTTTGTTTAATTTTTTGTCACATATTAAATTTTTTGAATGATTTTCAACATACTATTAAAATCAACCAAATAAAAAAATGCAATGAAAAAATATTAAAAAAGTCATTGCAAAAAAGACAAATAATCTGTTATGGATAAAATTATATTATTTGCAAAATTGTTTACTTCTTTTAGCCCTACGCTTGCAAGCTGAATTTTGTTATCTTTATAAAATATTGTTCCTGCACAGATGCTTGCGCCCTTGTAAAATTTGTTGTTTTTAAGTTTTATGCCTTTGTTGTTAAAAAATACACGGTTTTTTGTTTTTGTTATGGCACTATCAACAAACAAAATGTTGGTTGTGCCAATTTTATTTAACAAATAATCAATATTTTTAGATGTGATAACAAAGTCGCTCCCACCATATACGCGAGTGTTTACATCAAGTTTTTTTAGTTTATCTGCTACCAAAACCCCAACCATATCACTTAAAACTTTGTCACTTCCCACACATACAATTGTTGGCACGTTTTTGCCAAATCTTTTTAACAAATTTGCTGACAAACTGCTTGTTAAAAACCTATTGCCTATATCATACTGAAATAAATGTTGCATAATATTAATATTGACATTGCAATTTAATTTTAAACTTTTTGTAAATAATTAAATTAGATTTTTTCTTTGTAAAAAACTACAATAAAAAATTTTAAAAATGATAGTGACAAACGCAAAACTATATGATATAATGAAAATAAACTTAGGAGATTTATATGGCAGTTATAGATATTGTTATCCTGTGTGTTTTAGTTTTGTTTGGAATTATTGGCATATGGAAAGGTTTTTTAAATACAATTATTTCATTGTTTGGGAATTTGGCATCACTTGCAGTTGCAATACTTTGCGCAAAACCTGTATCTAGTTTTTTGGATAAAATATTTAACATAGTTGGTGGCATTGGTGGCAAAATTGCCGAAAGCCTAGCACCTACCATCACACCATTTGAAAGTGGCATAACAGAACTAACAGGTTCAGGTTTAAAAACCTATCTTGCAAACGATGGTTTGAGTTTTCAAGAAAGACTATTCAATTTGTTTATAGAAGATAGTGCAACTTTTACAACAGACGCCGAAGTTGTAAAATACATTGGTGAACGCATTGCAGGTGTTGCTGCACTTGTGATTGCAGTTGTTGTTATGTTTATTGTGATACGAATTGGAATATTGTTGCTGGCAAAACTATTCAATGCTTTAACAAAAAACAAAGCAATCAGTGGTTTAGACAGAGCAATGGGACTTTTGTTTGGTTTGTTAAAAGGTGCAATACTTGTAAGTTTGGTTTTGGGTGTGTTCTATTTGATTGCAAACACAACCGTAAACGAATGGATACAAAACAGCACAATTACAAAATGGGTATATCAGTATGTTTGTGACTTTATTGATTGGGCAGTTGAAAACTTTAATCTGCCAGAAGTCATCACCAATCTATTCCCTGCACTGAGTAGCCCAGAACCAGCACCCGTTCCTTAAAACAAAAAAGGTGGTTAGATTGCCACCTTTTTTT
>JBJFDJ010000012.1:53424-55667 GCA_051889975.1 Christensenellales bacterium | reverse complement strand
AATAGGTGTAATCTTTTCCGTTGTAAAAATATGAAATGTTGCTGTAATCGGTTTGTGAATAATTGCTCAAGTTTTCGACTATTGTGCTTACGCCATCATTAACACCATTTTTTGAACTTTGAGAAGTAACCTTTATGGTGTAGTCATCTTTTTTTGTTATTGAACCAGAAATATTTATTTCGGCGCTATTGTTTGTTAAGTCGCCAAAAGAAATTTGTTGACTGAATGTTACAACACCACTGCTGTTTGTCACTTCAATTTTATAACTTTCAGCATCGTCAACGCCATCAAAACTTACATAATAATCGCCTGTTTTTGCATAAACACTTAAATTTGAAACTGCGTCCAAGGTTTTTGTAAGTGTTACTGTTTTGGTTTGGCTTGCACTTGAATTTAGATAAACAGTGCCATCACCAACAGCAATAACATAAATTGTGTTGTCGCCCAAACTCAAATAATTTGTCATATCAACACTGGTTGTTGTTGTTTGACAAGCAATATCACCATTAACATAAACATCAAAATGTAACACATTTTGGCAGTCGTGTGAAAAATTTAAATAATATGAATTGTTATTTAATACAATATCAAGACTATTTGGTGAAGCGAGTGTTGATGTTGTTATGTGTTGCAAATTTGCAAACTTGCCTTTTTTGTCGTTTGATATTGCCCTAACCTTAATTTGATAAACAGCAGGTTTGCTTATATAAGTTGCAATGTCAGCAGACGTTGAACTTGTTGTTGAGCAAAGATTGTCATTAACATAAATTTCATAACTTGTGCTATCAGCAACAGCATCAAAACTTAAAACTCCATCTTCAACTTTAAGATTTTGTGGAACGCCCAAAAGCAAATAATTTGTTGAGCCTTCTGCCGAGTTGAGATAAACATCATCATCGCCAAAAGCAATAACACTTATTTTGTTTGTTCCGCCAACAAGATAATCGGTTATGTCAACTTGCAAACTTGTTGTGTAAAATATGATTTCATTAACTTGCAATTGATACTTTGTCGCATTTTCTATGTTAGAAATAACGGCAAATATTTTTTCGTCTTGTTCCACAACATATACAGCAGGAGTATCTAAAACTTTTGTTACTTTGTATTCAACCTCATTGCTCTTTAAACTTTGATAACTTCCATTTTGCGCAACAACGCAAACGGAATATTTGCCAGCAGGCAGACTTAAACTTGAAAGGTTGTAGCTGTTGGTGTTTGTTTGATACTCACTCTCATTAACAAAAACAATGTAACTCGTTGCATCTGTGATTGCATCAAATGTTAGCAAGCCATCATTTATTGCCAAATTTGTTACACTTTCTTGCACAAATTTTGGTTTGTGTTCATAAACAAATTCGCTTGAATAAGCGCTTTCCATATAAATAAGTGTTAATTCGTCTTGCACAAGTTGTTCAACTTTGTTTGCTTTTACGCTTATATTGTAAATGCCAAAATCTGCAAAATATTTTGTGATATCCAAACTTGTTTGGTCAGTAACAAATTCTGTGTTGTTGATTTTTACGGTGTAATCGTTTGCAGTTGCAACAGCGTCAAAAGTAAGCATAATGTTTTCGCCTTGCTTTTGCACATTGACATTTGTTGGTGCAACTTGACTGGATGCAACATAGCAACTTATTGTGTTTGACATTTCACTTTTTAAGTTGTTGCTTGTTGCTTTTGCATAAACACTAAAGCTGTTGTTTTTGCCCATTGCAACAGCAGATAACATTTTGTCACTTAAATTTGCAAGGTTTAAAGTTGTGCCAGTTGTTTCAAACTTAACACCATTTATGCAAACAACATAAAACTCGGCGCCAACATCTGTCCAACTTAAAACATTGCTGGTAGCAGACAAAACAGGAGTGCCAAATGCAAACAGGTTTTCTATGCTGATATATTCGCTATATTTTGATGGCAAAAAATCTTCGTCTTGGTCCAAAGCCAAAACTCTTATGTAAAATTTGCCACCTTGGTTAATTATGTCGCCAGCCGGAAAACTTGCACTGGTTGTTTGATATGTTTTGCCGTTGATTTCAACAAGATAATATTCGGCATTGTCAACTTCTTGCCAAGTTATCATATTGGTTGTTTTGTCAATGCTGACTTGCTTTGGTGTTGCAAGCAAAGGTTTTTCGCCACACGCACAAACAACAGGCAACCCCAGTGCCACAATTGAGCCACAAATAATTTTTTTAAAACTATCTTTCATAAATCACCTTTTTGATAATTTTGTTTAACAAAGT
>JBJFDJ010000012.1:51572-53324 GCA_051889975.1 Christensenellales bacterium | reverse complement strand
AACTGCAAAATTTTGTCGGCGTTTTGGCTTACAAAATTTTTGTCATGGCTAACAAACAAAACAGTTCCTTCAAAATTTTTTATGGCTGTGCTCAACTGCACAATGGCATTTGAGTCCATATGATTTGTTGGCTCGTCTAAAATTAAAATGTTGCATGGCTTTAACATAAGCTGGCAAATTTTAACCTTGCTTTGCTCCCCACCACTAAGTTTGTTAAGTGGCTCGGCAATATGCTCTGCCTTTAAGGCACATTTTGCAAGTGCACCCCTAACTTCACGCTCGGTTAACTTTGGATATTCGTCCCAAATATATTCAAGTGGAGTTTGGTTTGAATTTTTAAAACAGAGTTCTTGTTCATAATAACCTATTACAACATTTGTTGCAAACTTAAAGTTGCCACTTATTGCTGGCAAAACTCCACTTATTGTTTTTAAAAAAGTGCTTTTTCCAATGCCATTAAATCCAGTGATTGCCAACTTTTCGCCCCGTTTTAAAACAAGATTGATTGGCTTTTTTAAAAGTGGCTTGTCGTAGCCAATAATCAAATTGTCAACTTGCAACAAAATTTCACTGCCAAGTCGCTTATAGTTAAACAAAAATGTTGGCTTGCAGTGAGCAGTTGGCTTGTCAATTAACTCCATTTTTGCAAGTTGCTTTTGCCTTGATTGTGCCATTTTGGTCGTGCTGGCACGGGCTAGATTTCGGGCAATGTAATCCTCTAACTTTTCTATTTTTTGTTGTTGCTTTTTGTAGTTTTTTTCGTGCTGTTCACGCTTGACCTGCCTTGCAAGCAAAAAATTGTTGTAATTTTGATTGTATCTTGTTATTTTGTTGCAATCAACATCACAAATGCAGTTTGTAACACGCGCCAAAAAATCTTCATCGTGGCTAACAACCACAAAAGTGCCATCAAAATTTGCCAAAAAACTAGACAGCCAATTTATGTGCTCGGCGTCCAAAAAATTTGTTGGCTCATCAAGTAACAGCACATCGGGTTTTTCTAAAAGCAATTTTGCAAGCCTAACTTTTGCCCTTTGCCCACCACTCAAGGTTTTAACTTTTGTGTTTAAGCCAAAACTTGTGATGCCAAGCCCATCGGCAACTTTTTCTATTTTGCCATCCAAACTATAAAAATCATTGTTTTGCAAAAACTCCATAAGTTTTTCTGTTTGCTCGGTCAGTTTAATCAACTCTTCATCTGTGCTGGCAAATGCCATTTTTTCATAAGTGGCAGTTAATTTTTTGTCGGCGTCATAAATTGTTTGATAACTCTCCCTTAGATAGTCCATAATATCTTTTTCACTATCAATAAGCGCTTGCTGGTCCAAATAACCAATTTTTATGTTTGGATTTGTTGTGTAACTGCCCTTGTCATAAAAAACATCTTTGTTCAAGATTTTTAACAGCGTGCTTTTGCCTGCGCCATTAACACCAACAACACCCATTTTGTCGCCCTTGTTAACAAAAAAATCGACATTGTTAAAAATAACCTTGTCGCCAAAACTCAAACTCATATTTTTAATTTCTAAAAGTCCCATATCAAAAGTTTATCACAAAATGGGCTTTACTGCAAACACAAACTTAAATAAAACATTTTGCAAAAAGCTATCAACATAACAAAATTAATTTTTGCATATGCAAAACAAACAAAACACGCAGGCAAAACTATTTTTTAAAACAAATTAACAATGATTTATTCCACCAAATTTTTTGCACAAAAAAATAAAATTGTTTAATCTGCAAATTTTTTGT
>JBJFDJ010000012.1:25485-51472 GCA_051889975.1 Christensenellales bacterium | reverse complement strand
TTAAATGTGCAAGTTAATACTCATGCAAGTTGGCAAAAATTTTAACAATTAAAATAAAATATAAAAAACAACAACTTTTTTGGGTTGCTGTTTTTTGTTTTTATTAAAATTTTAACATCTTTATTTTTTGCAAATAAAACAAATTCGTTTTTAAAATTTAAATAAATTTGTTGTTCAACAAATAAATTTTTGAAAATTAAACTAATTCGTTTTTTAAAATTTTTTATCAAATAAATTTTTGCAAAAAGTTTAATTGCTGTTTGTTTTGTTATGCCAGCAAACTGCTTGCTTTTTCAAGGCGTTTTAACACTTCGTCTTTGCCAAGCAAGTTGCAAATTTCAAACAGGTCTGGTGTGTTTGATTTTGTTGTTAAGGCAACTCGTATTATGCCAGCAACATCACCATAACTGCCCTTAAATGCTGTTGGGTTTGCCTTGTATGCTTTCATATCATCAGCAAAGCCAAACTCTGTGCCAAGATGTTTTATTTGGTCAAACCAAACTTGTTTGTCGGCTTGCTGTGCATAAACATCTTTGTATTTATCAACAATATTTTTTAATGTTTGCTTGTCAAATTTGTCAAAATTAAAGGCATAGTCGGTTAAACTTGTTGGGTTAAATAGTTCCTTAAAAAAGTAGTTGTAAGTTTGTTTAACTTCGTTCCATTTGCCAATGTCTTTGCGGGGTTTTGGTGTGCCACGCTCAATGCCAAAAATTTTAAGAGCAAAGTCTTTGTTGTCTGTTAACACTTTTGCAAATTGTGGGTCGTAGTATTCTGCCCATTCTTTGCAAAGGTCATACACTTTTTGTGCGGAAAATTTTGATATTACATTTTTGCTGACATCGTTTAGTTTTGGCAAGTCAAACAATGCACCACTTATGCTCATTTTGTCGGTTGTAACAACAAAGTCTTCGGCATTTTTGTCTGGGTTTTGTTTGCGCCATTCTTCAAAATTGCTGTTTGCAACAGTGAGCAAATACTCGCTAACGCTTTCGGCTGGATAACCTTCTTCAAGGTAAAAAGCCACATTTGCTTCGGGGTCTTTTCGTTTTGAAATTTTGCGTTTGCTGTCGCCATCAATTTTTTGCATTGGTGCAACATGGGCATATTTTATTGGTTCAAAGCCAAGGGCATTGAATATTTGCAAGTGCTCGGCAATGCTTGGCAAGTATTCATCACCCCTAACAACCAAATTAACACGCATAAAATGGTCATCACAAGCATGTGCAAAATTGTATGGTGGCAAAAAGTCGCTTTTTAAAATTACAACGTCCTTAAAATTGTCGCTTAATTTAAGTGTTCCCCTTATGCCATCTTCAACAATAATTTTGTGGTCGGCATTGCTTTCACATTTAAGTCTTATGCAAAATTTTTTGCCTGCGTCAAGGTTTGCTTTAACTTCGTCCAAGGTTAAATCACGGCAATGTGCATAACTGCCATAGTAACCAATGAGTTCTTTGCTTGCCTCTTGAATTGCTCTGTCGCGCGCAATTTCTTCTTCGGTGCAAAAACAAGGATATGCCTTGCCTATGCTTACAAGATATTTTGCCATTGCCATGTAAATGTCTTTGCGTTTGCTTTGTGTGTATGTGCCATAGTTGCCATAATCGTTGCCTTGTTCGTCAACACCTTCATCAAAATGAATGTTGTATCTGGCAAGATTTTGTATGATGAGTTTTACGCCATCTTGGATTTTTCTGTTTTGGTCGGTGTCTTCAATACGCAAAATAAACACGCCACCACTTTTTTTGGCAAAGTTGCTTGCAACCAAGCAAGTAAACACGCCACCTATGTGCAAAAAACCTGTTGGGCTTGGTGCAAATCTAGTTACAATTGCACCTTGTGGCAGGTCTCGTTTTGGGTATCTCTTTTCTAAATCTTCCTTTGTAAGTGTTACATCAGGGAATAACATATCTGCTAATTTTTTGTAATCCATAATTTTTCCTTTATTTTTATATCACTATATTTGTTTTATGTCTTGTTTATTATATCACTATATTTTGTTTTATGCTAGCAATTTGCCAAAACAATTTTGCCGGCTTAACTCTGGCAATGCAAAATTTGTGTTACTGCTGTTTAAAACACAATAATCCGTTGTGGTTGCCAAATCAAAAACAAACCTTAAAAATACGATTGTTGTTTAAACAAAAATATTATATTTGATATTTTAAACATCACAACATAATTTTTGCAATCAATTACTTTAAAAAACAAAAAAATGATATTGCTATCACTTTTTTGCATATTGTTAAAATTTTAAACACAAAATTTTGTAAATTTTTTTTTTGTTAATCTTATTTTATTTGCAATTTTTGCTTGCAGTTGTTTTTGCAAATCATTTAAGATAAAAACTATTGCATAACTTTTAAGCTGTTAAGTTTGCTTTAACGCTTGTTGCAAAGTCAATTACAACATCTTCAAAGCCGTCAACATAATCTTTGTATGCTTGGTTGCCATCTTTGTTTTGAAGGGCGGTTTCATAATTGTTAAGGCTTGTTTTAAAGTTGCTTAATTTGTCTTTCATAAAGTTGTAAATGTAAATTTCACTTTCGGTTGGTTCAATTGAAAAATTTATACATTTGCTGTTTGCAATTTCAAGCAAATCGTTGTATGTTTGTTGGCTTGTGCAGTCATAAAAGACATCTTGGTTTTTTATATATGTTAAATAAATATATTTTGCAAGATACAATTTTGCACTTTCAACAAGTCGTGTGCCTTCGCCGGCCAAAATGTTGTTTGGGTCATCGTGAACAATACCAGTTGTGAAAATATCTTCATAGGCAGTGCTGATTTGCAAAGCGCCACCCAAAAAATTTTTGTAACTTGTAACAAATCTTTCAAGGCTTTTGTTGACATTTATGTTGTTATAATCAAAACCATCGTAGCAAAGTGCAACAAGGGTGCTTTTGCTTGATACAATGTCTTTGCAAAGTGGTTTAAAATCGTTTATGGCAAGATATAATTTTGTCTTTTGTGATTGCTCAACTTTATCTTCATAATTAATTAAGTTTTGAGTGTTTAAATAAGTGTCATAATTATCATAAAACGAAAGTGCAACACTTGTTAAAACTTGATATTGATTGCCTTCTTTTAGCAACTTAAAACTGCCTTGCTCAGCTTGAATTGCGTTGTAGGCAGGTGTGTTGTATGCAGTTTTACTATACAAATCAACTTTTTGTTCGGCTGTAAATATATAGTTGTTGCCTTGGCTAAAATCTTGGGCAGTTTGTTGATATAAATTGTAGCAATCCAAAAGACTGGCAGAATCAGCTTTTGCGCAACCTGCAAGTGTGATTACGCACAAAAGCAAAACTGCAATAATTGTTAAACTTGTTTTTTTCATAATCACTCCTTAAAATGTTGTTGAAATATAATATAACAAACTATTTAAATATTTTTGTTGGTTTTTGGCATTTGCCGTTCTTTGAGCAAGTTGTTCTTCGGTTTCACCTTCTGGCGCAGTGCCCATAAAGTTATCTAAATTTGATATAAACACTGTTTTTTCAGCATAATTTTTTGAATAAAATTGTGTTAGATATGTAGTGTTTATTTTTGAATAGTTATAAACAAAATCAATTTCGCTTAAACTGCCGTCTTCGGCGCCCATATTTAAAGTTTTTTGCATAACTTTGCCAAAACCTGTTGATGTTGTATCTTTAATTAAATCAATTGAATTTGTGGCATAAACATTGCCCTTTATTTCACCATCAAAAACGACTTTTGCATAGTCTTTTGCCATTTCCAAAACTGCTTCTGTTTTGCTTGTGCAGGCAATTTGATTATAGTTAACTATGCCAACATATTGTTTAAGCAAAGAGCAAGTGTCAAACAAAATTTCTGTTTGATTGCAAAGTGAGTTAAACAAATTGACAATACGAGCATTTTTTTCGGTGTAATTTGAACTATTTGCGCTGTTAACTTGTGACAAAAATTTTATGCTTTTGTCAATGCTTTGGTTAAGTTTTTCTATTTTTTCAACAATGCTGTTTTTTAAATTGTTTTCAGTGGCATTTTCATAGCAAGTTAAAGTTATGTAATAATTGTAATATTCTTCCAAAACATCGCTGACAAAAACCACTGCCTTAACAACATCTGAACTTGCTTTGTTTGTAAAATCATTTTGGTTGTTTTGTTCAACAATTGACGCAAAATTTTTGTGAGAATCATCAAGTTTTTTTGAAATGTTATAATCAGCAGAAGTGTTTGCAATGAGGACTGCATCACTGGTTTTGTTTGTTAGGTGCATGCACAAAAAAACAACTCCAACAACAATGCATGCAGTGACAACCATACGCAAGATGAATTTTATTATGTTTTTCATACTTTCTCCTTGCTTTGATTTTATTACATTTTAGTCATTTTGTCAATATTGAGTAACACATAAAATAGTTGAACACTCACAAACATTGTGGCATAACAATTTTTTAATAAACGCATAAAAACAATGCAAGTGTCCATAAATGTCAAAAAACTAAACATACTGATATGAGTTTGTTAAACTTTACGACTGAGTTTGCCAACAAAAAACACCAAGTAATTTAAAACAATATTAAAAAACACAATTTAAAAAAAATGCAAACACACATTTGTGTTTGCCTATTCTTTTATTGAGAAACAACCATCATTATCATTCCAACAACAAGCCCAATGCAAAGTGCAATGCAACAAATGCAAACCAACAAATCTATCCACTTGTGTGCTTTTTGAGTGTTTTTTAAATTTTTGTTTTGCTCGTTGTTTTCTGCCAAACTTGGTTCATTATTTTCGCAAATTGTGTTTTCACCTTTATTGCAATCTTCACTTTCGTTTGTTTCGTTTGTTAAAACAATATCTTGATTTTTTTGCTTTGCTTTTTTGTCGTCAATTTTTTGTGCAATACTTTCAATTGTTCCCCAAATAAACATTCTAAAACCAATATAACTGTAAAGAACAAGTGATTCAATTGTTCCTGCGGCAATTGCAACCAACAAAATTAATACCAAAAAACCACAAAATATATTAGTATTAAAAACATCAATGCACCAATACTCAATGGCAAGTGTTGCACCAACAAAAGCACACATCAAAATAATCAAAAAAATTTTTGTTGACAATTTTCCCTTTTCATATCTTTCAATGTCCATGTGATGTCTGCTTTTAAAATTAATTAACCATTTTAAAAATTTCATAAATAACTCCTTTGCAAATTTTTATGTTAAATTGCCGTGCTGTTTTTAAACACTTTGTTTTAAATATTATATAGCAACTAAATAAAAATAACAAACAAATTCAAAAATTTTACTTTGCAAATTAAAATGTTATTGTCATTTTTTAAAAAGCAAATTCAAAAATCACCAACAAAGTATACAACCCAGCATTTGCTATTTTGCAAATATGCAAAGGTTTATTATAACTAAATTTAAGCCCTATATAACAAATTTTCTAACTTCTGCGTTTTTAAAGTCACGCAAAAAAATGTTGCTATTAAAATTGACTTTTTTATTGGTTAAAATATCTTCAATAAATGTTGCAACACAATTGTGGGTTACAATCAAAACACTTTCAAAATTGTATTTTTGTTTTATTGTGTTTAAAAATGTTTTAACCCTTTTAAAACATTCTTCATAACTTTCCATGCCAGCACTTTTTGCTCGTTTGTTCTTTAATGTTTCTTCTTTTTTTGACAAACTATTTTTGCTTCTGCCTGTAAAATCCCCTTGGTCAATTTCAATTAAATTGTCGTCTTTTAAAATTTTAACCTTGTGATATTTGTTTATGATGTTTGCAGTTTGAACAGTTCGCATTAAAGGTGAAGTAATTATACCATCAAAATCAACATCTTGAAGTTCCTTGGCAACTTTTTCGGTTAACAGTTTGCCATTTTTACTCAATCTGTTGTTTGTTCTGCCTTGCGTAATTCCCTTTTCATTCCAAACCGTTGTTCCATGACGCATAACATATAATTTCATAATCATTCCTTTAAATTTTTAAATTGTTTTGTTAAGCAAAAAATTAATATGCTTAAACCCAGTCGTTTTATAATTACAATATAACACATTAGCAAAAATTTTTCTATTCTTTCCATTAATTTAAAAAAATGATATATAACGAACGGCTAACATCACTTTGATTGTTATTGTTTTCACATAATAATTCAAAAGTGAGCGTGCATAAAATTAAATTTTATCGCAAATAAAATTTTGAATAAAAGCAAATATTTTTTGTTGCACAAACAAACATAAGCACAAAAAATCTATAAAACAAAGTGCTATAATTTTCTATTGTAATGATATTTGATAAATATATATATCTTAAAAACATAAGGGATTATTATTGACAAATTAATTATATTGGTGTAAATTATTTATATCCATAAAGAGTGCGCGAGGGACAGCCCCGTTGACCGCACAGCAACCTATCCAAAGGAAAAGGTGCTAAAGGCTGACCGATGGGACGACTTACATTAAATTAACAATCCCATTGGTGACGATGGGATTTTTTAATCCCTTTATGGAAATAAAAAAATAAAGGATAAAAATTATGAAAAAAATTTTGACAAGCGAAAGTGTTAACATAGGACACCCTGACAAAACCTGTGACGTTATTGCAGATGCATTTTTGGACGAAGCCTTAAAACAAGACCCAAACTCACAAATGGCAGTTGAATGTGCCATAAAAAATGACAAGCTTTTTATATACGGAGAAGCAACAACCAAAGCAAAAATTGACTATGACAATATTGCCAAAAACATTTTAAAGGAAATTGGCTACACAAACGAATTTAAAATTACAAAAGAAATAAGCTCACAAAGCCCCGACATTAATCAGGCAGTTGTAAAAAAAGATATTGGAGCAAATGACCAAGGAATGGTTTATGGCTATGCCACCAACGAAACAAAAGAATTTATGCCTCTGCCAGTGCTCATTGCCCACAAACTAATGAAACAATATGAAATATTTAGAAGAACTCGCAAAGATTTTTTTGCTGACGCAAAAAGCCAAGTTTCGGTTGAATATGACAATGAAAAACCAAACAAAATCACAACCATACTGATATCATTTTCACACGACAAAAATATAACACTTGAACAAATACAAAAACTAATTAAAGAAGATGTTATTGATGTTGTTTTAAAAGACTACAAAAAACTTGCCAAAGATGCAAAGCTTATTATTAATCCAAGTGGAAAATTTACAATTTGGGGCTCGTTTGGGGACAGTGGCTGTGTTGGAAGAAAAATTGTAGTTGATACCTATGGTGGAGTTGGCCGTGTTGGTGGTGGCTGTTTTAGCTCAAAAAATGCAACAAAAGTTGATAGGTCTGGAGCTTATTATGCACGATATGTTGCAAAAAATATTGTCGCTCACAACTTTGCTGACAAATGCGAAATTCAAGTGTCGTATGGCATTGGATTATCTAAGCCAATATCAATAAACATTGATACGTTTAACACAGAAAAAATACCCCTTAAAGAAATCTATAAATATGTTAAAGAAAACTTTGATTTTAGCCCTGCAAATATAATCCAAGAACTCGACCTGTTAAAGCCAATTTACAAACCAACAGCTTGCTATGGCCATTTTGGCAGGGACGAGTTTAGTTGGGAGAAAATAAAAGATTAACCGGCAAGACAAATGTTTGCGTTAAAAAAAACTATAAAGTCAAACAAACAAGTCATAATTTTATTGATTTGTGAGTTTGATTTTTTAATAAAAAATCGAACTAAAAAAGCACATTTTTGCTTTTAAATAAGTTCGATTTTTTGTCTTTATTAAAAGAAAATCAGCAATCACTAAACGCCGAAATATCCATTGAATAAAGAAACAATTCAACGCAAAAATCGGTTCTGCTACAGGCTTTTTTGGTGCGCCACACACGACTTGAACGCGTAACCCTTGGTGACGATAAAAATAATTTTTTTGTGGGTTCAAATCTTTGGTTGTTTTTTGCTATTTTTTTATCGGTTATTGAAACTAAGCAATATTTACATTAAATTTAACATCTTTTATTTATCTTCCAATAAATATCTTAAATATTTTTGAGGATCAGAAATAAATCGTTTATACCAATCAAATTGTTTGGTTTGTTCATATTCTTTTTTGCAAATTTTACCATTCTCATCAATTTCAAAAATCTCAGCATTGGGCAAAGTGATTAATATAGGCGAATGCGTGGCAATTATAAATTGACAATTATATTTTTTAATTTTTTCTTCTGTCATAGCCATAAGTGTCAATTGTCTTTCAGGCGACAAAGCCGCTTCGGGTTCGTCTAAAATAAAAATTCCATCTTTAAATTTTCCAAACAATTCAATAAAAGATTCTCCGTGCGACCTTTTTTGTAAAGATTTTCCACCATATCCAAAGTAAATTGACCTATCATCTTTTGCCAAATAATCAATATATTGAGCGAACTCAAAAAAACTTTCAGCTCGAAAGAAAAACCCTTTTGACATTTTATAAGAAAAACTGAATTTCATATAATCAGAAATTTCTAAATTATCCAAATTTTCACTTGAATTTAAAAGATGATTTTTATTTCCACCCAACACATTAAAATCAAGACAATTTGCAAGATTCTCAAGCAGAGTGCTTTTACCTGAACCATTTTCTCCAACTATAAAAGTGACTGGTTTAGAGAAGTTTATATTCAAATCTTGTTTAAATATAGGCAGGTTAAATGGATATTTGTCAACATTGTTGCTTTCAACATATAAACTTTTTAAAATTGTTTGTTCCATTATTTTTATTTTAAAATAAATTTATTACAAAATCAAACGTTTATAGATAAAGAAAATGTAATATTTTAATATACTATAATTTTAAATATTTAAGGTAATACAATTAAATACAATACAAATAGAATAAAAAAAATTCAAAATTGAAACCTTATCTTTAATTTAATACATTGAATTGTATAACAAACTATTCGTAACAAAAAAAATAAACGAACTTATTATCTGGGTTCGTTTTTTGCTTTTTTGGTGCGCCACACACGATTTGAACGCGTAACCCTTGGTTCCGACCTGTATTTATCTGCTTTAGTCCATAGATAACAATTTTCTTTTTTGTTAAGCTTTAGTTTGTCTATAAGCGATTTGTTTAATACAACTCTATAGGGCAACCATTCTTGAATAAAGTAGTATTGTTTTAATTTTATTATATTTTTAAGAGTTGTATTATTTATAAAATTTAATTTTTCACGAGTAATTCTTTCGTCTGTGATTAATCTATCAAAACCATATCTTTCAAGTGCAAAATTATAAAAATCATTGTTTAGGGTGATAGAACTTACAAGAGTATCGTCTAAATCAACAACATAAATCACTTCGTTGTTAGTTCCTTTATTGTTTTATTTGTTAATATTGTTGCGCCATCTGCAATTTGTGCTTTATTCAACTCAAAGATTGATTTACCATTGTCGGTCTTTTCATCAAACATAACATATCTTGCTTTTCCGTATTCTTTTGCCTTTTGCATTGCGTGTCGAGAGCCACTATCTCCGTTGCCTTGTGTGTAACTTGCAACTAATATAACTGCATTTGAAAACATTGCTTGAAGTCTATCTCTTTCTATAAATCTTTTAATTCTTTCATATTTATTTTGTGCTTCAATAATATATTCTGTTATAACAAGTCCATTGTTTTTAACAATTTTATTCACCAAGCTTTTATTTTCTTTTGGATAAATATTATCAAATGTTGTAGGTAGGATAGCAATAGTTTTGCCTTTATTCTCTAAACTAGTTTTATGTGCAATGGCATCACAACCCTTTGCAAGTCCGCTAACTATTGTTAAATTATTTTTAACTAATTCCTCTATAATTTTCTGTTCTCTTACTATAATGTCTGCTGTTGGTGTTAAAACACCAATAACTGCAACATTATTATTGATTTTATTTAATAAATCAATGTTGCCTTTATACACTAAGAGAAAAGGTTTCTCGCTAAGTTTAAGTTTTAAATTTGTTTTAGGGAATTTATCATCAAAAACACAAATCAAATTTATATCTTTATCTTGTAATTCTTTTTCTAATAACTCTAGGTCAACATCAAAACTATTTATTTTTTCTTCATCAAAAAAATCACGCCAAAACATAGCATTAGATTTTATAATGCCTTGTTTTATCATTCCATATAACTTTAATGCTAAGATAGAATGCATATTAACTCCTTGTTTTTGCTACTACATATAGTATATTTAATATAAACTATGTGATGTTAAATTTTGCTTTCACCAAAATTTAAGTTTTGTTAACACAAAACCAAGTAAAAACTAAAGTTTTTCCTTCATCACAGTTTGAATTAACATCAGTTTTGCTTGAATATACACTCGCTTTGCTTCGTGCGCATTCAGACAAAACTTCCGATAATATTAATTATCTGTCGCTCAATTGCCAAAAAGTTAACTTTTTGTCGTTCTCGCAACTGCATACATTATAACATTTTTTGCACCTAAATTCAACAATGTTTGAATACAATCTTCGGCAATATTTACCCCATGAGTATAAATATCATCAACCAAAATTATGTTCTTATTTCTTATTTTAGATTGGTTAAATTCGCAAGTATCTTTTGTTATTCCAATATAGGGCGTATCACCAGTGTTATCTTCCGAAAATCAATATCTTAGTGACACCAAATCAGTGTTTAATCAGTATTTTTATAAAATATACAAGAAAGTATGCAAGATAATATGCAAGATAATTGACTTTGCTTTGAAATTGTGCTATACTTTTTTAGAATTTTTAAGGAGTAAACTATATCAACGACCTATCTGCAACGATATAATTAGTGCTCTCGCAGGGTTTTGATTTCTCATGCTAAATTCCTGCTTCTCACAAGTTCGAAGACTTTTGTATCTATCAAAATTTGTTAAAGTAAACTTAAAAATTTTTCTAAATACAAAAACTTTGCTGCCAGCAAAGCAGAAATCTAAAATAGCATTCGAAATAAAAGGAGTAAATTATGGATAATTACATTCCACCTTATGAAATAACCGATGAAATGCTTGAGCTCGTTTCTGAAATTATGGAGAATTTAGGAAAACTTTCAAGTGTAAACGAACTTGAAAAACTTCCACGACTTCGCAGAGTGAGTAGAATTAAATCTATTCATTCTTCCCTTGCTATTGAAAATAACACACTTTCTATTGAACAAGTTACAGATGTAATCAATGGGAAAAGAGTGCTAGGTCCACAAAAAGACATAACCGAAGTTCAGAATGCAAATCTCGCTTACAATAAACTTGATGAGATAAATCCTTATGAACTTAAAGATTTACTTGCTATTCACGGTGTAATGATGAATGGTCTTGTAAAGGAAGCTGGCGAGCTTCGAACAGGTCAGGTAGGAGTTTACAATTCAAAAGGCGAAGTTGTTCATCTTGCCCCACCAGCAGAGTTTGTTCCAGATCAAATCGGCAAATTGTTTGATTGGGTTAAAACAAGTAATGCAAATATGTTAATCAAATCTAGTGTTTTCCATTATGAGTTTGAATTTATCCACCCTTTCAACGATGGTAATGGAAGAACCGGACGACTTTGGCAAACAGCACTTCTTGCAAGTTGGAAACCAATCTTTGCTTGGATACCTATTGAAAGTATAATTAAAGATAACCAAGAAGAATATTACAAAGCAATTACTTATTCAACAAGCCAAGGGAAATCAAACATTTTTATTTTGTTTATGCTTGATGTTATCAACAAGGCAATCAAAGATATAATAACCGACACAAGAAATCACTATAATCACTTGAACAACCAAATCGCACAGCTTATGAAAGTAATTGAAACTTATCCGCAGTCAGCAACCGAACTTATGGAAAAACTCAACCTAAAATCTCGTGATGGATTTAGAAAAAATTACTTACAACCAGCACTAGAAGCCGGACTTATTGGAATGACCGAACCAGACAAACCAACAAGCAAAAACCAAAAGTATTTTAAGATATAATGGGGGGGGAAATGAGTAAACCTAATTCTTTGGATAATATCTGCCAGCTATACATCCTTCTTTGACAGCTCCATACCCTTGCGATTGTATAGAAAATCATTCGTCTAAAAGATTCTTTAAATCTTGTGCAATATGTCCATATAGTGTTTTTAATTTTACAGTACTTCTAGAAGTCCCTACTGACAAGTATGTTTCGAAAGATTCTTTAATCGCCTTAATAAATTCTTCATTTGTCACCATTCAAATAACCCTCCTTTGTATGCAAGTTTATAATCTAAAGATGCTTTAACTTTTAAATTTAAACGCTTTGAAATTTAAAGTGGAGATGGTATTATTATCTGCGGAGAAAGATAAATAAATGATTTTAAGTGTGTCAAGACGAACAGATATTCCTGCCTTTTATTCAGGTTGGTTTTTTGATAGGTTAAAAGACGGCTTTGTGCTTGTTCCAAATCCTATTAATCAAACAAAAATCGCGAAAATAAAATTAGAGCCATTGAGGATAAAGAGTGTTCAGACAAATTTGATTGGTGAAAAAAGAATTGAAACCAAAGGAAATATGGAAGGTATTGTTTTTTGGACGAAAAATCCAGCACCTATGCTAAGTAGATTAAATGAACTCGGAGATATACAATATTACTTTCTTTACACTTTAAATGCTTACCCTAAAAACATTGAAGCAGGATTGCCAAGTTTAGAGGAAAGATTAAAAAGTTTTAAAGAGCTTTCCACTCACTGCCCTGTAATTTGGAGATATGACCCTATACTCTTAGCTGATGGAATTGATGTGGAATGGCATAAAAACGAATTTGCTAAACTTTGCAAAGAACTTAAAGGCTATACAAAGCATTGCAAAATCAGTTTTGTTATTGAGAACTATAAAGGTTGTGCAAAAACTGTTTGGGCTCCAACTTTAGCACAAAAAAATGAAATACTTTCGGCATTTTCAGAGATAGCAAAACAAAATAATATCCAAATTGAAGCTTGCGCAGAGAGTGGAGATTGGACAAAATTTGGAATTGTCCCAAGCAAGTGTATCGATGGAGAAATTTTTGAAGAACTACTCTGCGATAAATTTAAAGCACAAAACATTATAGTTAAACGCAAGAACAATAAAATTGATGGGCAACGCAAGTTTTGTGGTTGTATGCCAGTTATAGATATTGGAAGGTACGATACCTGCCGTCACGGTTGCAATTATTGTTATGCCCGCAAAAGCACCCCAAAAAGTATGCTAGATAAGCTTGATGGCGAGATTTATGAAAGAAAAACAGAATTAGAGTTTGATTATATGGCTTCGCTATGAAATATGTTTGCGGTTCAAGTGTGAATGCAAACATTCCCGTTCTCACCGCTGTGCATATTATAAATAATTAAAAAACACCATAAAAACACACCCTACCACAATACAACACTTGCACAAATTTGTGATAGATTTGTAGAAAATTTGTTGAAAACGAGCAAAATTTGGTCTTTTTAATGTTAGTTTTGGTCAAAATTGAACTTAAAAAATCAACCCCCCCCATTTGAGACAATTCTCTCATTTGGGGGTTATTTTTTTGTCTTTATTAAAAGAAAATCAGCAATCACTAAACGCCGAAATATCCATTGAATAAAGAAACAATTCAACGCAAAAATCGGTTCTGCTACAGGCTTTTTTGGTGCGCCACACACGACTTGAACGCGTAACCCTTGGTTCCGAAGACCAATGCTCTATCCAATTGAGCTAGTGGCGCAGATTTTTGCACTTTTTGGTGGGAAATGCCAAACCCAAATTTTAAACCGTTTAGTGTTGTTAAGTTACAAAATTTGATATAAAAAATCAAAAATTTGAAAAAAACTAAAATTTGTTGATGCCGATTCAAAATAACTTGCAAACAAACAAATTATAATGAAGTTTTCTTTAAAATCACTTTGCTGGATTTTTGTTATGTTTTTATCAAAATTTCAAAGCAAAATGAAAAATTTTTTATTATGTAACAAAACAGTAAGTTTTTAATTAATCTAATACAAAAAAGTTGTTTGATACAAATCATCAACTTTTTTTGTTGAATAAAATTCTCCAATTAAGTCAAAATATTCGTCAAATTTGTCTTCTCGTATGGGGTAATGTTTGCCGTTAAAATCAAGCACCATACAAAATCCAATGTTTTTGTAATTTTTGTCAAAGTAATAAAATTTTAATTTACCTTGCCTTAACAAATTTTTAACTTTGTTATGATAACTAAAATATGCCATATTATAGTTTGCGCAAAAACCGACAAACTAAATATCAGTTTCTTAAAATGCAATTAATATGCCATAAAAAGTTTTGTTAACTTTTTAAATTTAACTTGCGTTAAATCTTCTTACAAAGTAAAAACAACTATAAGCAAAAACTGAAAATAAGATAAGAATAGTTTTTGTTAACAAACAAAAGTTGATATTATCATAACACACAAAGGTTATTTAAAACAAAAATTAAAATTTTATAACAATAAATTTAAGATATAAATTTAAATCACCAAAATGTTTTGCTTACAATTAAATAAATATTTTCATTTTAAATTTCTCGTCTGTCCTGCAAAGCTTTTGTTAAGGTTACTTCGTCTTGATATTCTATATCACTACCCATACTTATGCCCTGTGCAAGCCGTGTAACTTTTATGCCAAGTGGCTTTAACAATTTTGCAATATACATGCTGGTGGTTTCGCCTTCAACATCGCTGTTGGTTGCCATAATCACTTCTTTAACGCCACCTTTGTTAATCCTTTCAAGCAACTCTTTTATGCGAATGTCATCAGGTCCTTTGCCTGCAAGTGGGCTTATGCATCCGTGCAAAACATGATAAGTGCCATTGTAATCACGCACTTTTTCCATTGCAACAACATCTTTTGGCTCTTTTACAACGCAAATTACTTCACTGCTACGCTTTTGGCAAATAGGGCAGATGTCTTTGTCGCTCCAATTTCCACAAACAGAACAAAATTTTATTGACTTTTTTGCTTCAATCAAATTGTTTGCAAATTCTTGCACATCTTCTGCACTCATATTTATAACCGAATACGCATAGCGCTCGGCAGTCTTTTGCCCAACAGCAGGCAGTTTTGTAAAACTGTTGATGAGTCTGTCCATACTTTCAATTGAGTTTTTCATAATTAAAATCCCATGCCATTAGGCAAATTTGGCATGCTGTCTTTTTTTGCTTGATTAACTTTTTGCAAGCAACTAGAAATTGCACTCTTAACCAAATCTTCCAACATTTCAACATCGTCTGGGTCAACTGCCTCTTTTTTGATATTTAAACCAACAAGTTCATATTTGCCGTTTATTTCGGCACTGACCATGCCACCACCAACCGAACTAGAAAAAACTGTTGCTTCTATTTCTGCTTGTTTTTTTTGAATTTCTTCTTGCATCTTTTGTGCTTCTCGCAAAATGTTTTGCATGTTTCCACCACCAAAACCACCAAATTTGTTATACATATAAATCTCCTTTTTTATTTTTTTATTGCTTTTTTAAATGCCAAAAATTTAACTTTTGTTCACTCAAACAACAACACAATTTTTAAATCAAACAATTTTTAGTAAAATTTTGCTTTTGGTTGTTAAATTAAATTTTTTGTGTTTAACAATAATATTATATCATTTTTTAGTTAAAATTTAAATTATTTTTAATTTTTCGCCAAACAAAGACATTAATTTTTCTTGTTTTTGTTTTTCGTCATCTATTTCAACAACTGCTTTATAGTTTTGCAAGCCATTTTTTTGCAAAAAATTTAAAACAAATTGTTTGTGCTCGTCTATCAAATCAACACAACTTTGACTTTTGCACTCAAACACAAATTCGCCATTGTTAACAAAGACATTTGCAACATCATTCATGCCAGCAAACAATCGCATTTCGCCATTTTCTCTTGCATGCTTAATTAATTTGCCAAAAATTTCACTTGCATTTATGTTTGACTGACTTGCAACTTGGCTGACAATATTTTTGTCGTCTGTGCTTTCAACTTTGTGAGTTACTTCATCCAATTTCAAATTTAAAGTGCTGTTTGTTTTTAGGCTTTCGTTTTTGCTTTGAAAATTATTTTCATTTTTTACAAAACCACTTTGGCTTTGATTTGCGCTATTTAAAGTTTTTTTTTCTAAATCTTGTTTTAAAACACTTTCTATTTCGGCAATTTTTTTCTTTAAAATTGCAATTTCCATGTTGTCATTGTAAAACAAACTTAAAAGTGTTGTTTGTGCAAAAGCTTTTTCACTAACACAAAATTTAATTGAATTTTCTGCATCACAAAGTGTTTTTAAGCAATCCAAAAGATATTTGCCATCAACCTTTTGTGCTAGTTTATTAAAATTGTTTGCAACATCTTGTGGAACATTTTTTGAAATATCACAGCCAAATTTAACAGATAAAAGAGTTTGAAAATATGCACACAAGTCGCTAATTAAAACACTAATATTTTTGCCTTTGTTATACAACAACTCAATGATATCTAAAATTTTTTGCCCGTTTTTTTCTATTATTGCCAAAGTTAGTTCAAACAAAGTCTTGTCGTCTGTTAAGCCCAAACACTGCATAACAGAGTTGTAAATTATGTTGCCGTTAGAATATGCCAAACACATCTCTGCAACGCTTAAAGTGTCACGCACACTTCCCTTGCCTGCTTTTGCAATTTGTTCCAAAGCGATGCGTTCATATTTTGTGCCTGTTTGATCAAAAATTTTGGCAAGCAAGCCAACAAGTTCTGCCTGAGATACAAGTTTAAAGTCAAATCGCATACACCTAGAAAGAATTGTTGCTGGCAATTTTTGTGGCTCGGTTGTTGCCAAAATAAAAATGATGTGCTTTGGTGGTTCTTCCAATGTTTTTAAAAGCGCATTAAAAGCACTGTCGGTTAACATATGAACTTCATCAACAATATACACTTTGTATTTGCCAACAGTTGGCAAATAATTTACTTTTTCTTTTAGGTCACGAATTTCATCAACTCTGTTGTTGCTTGCAGCGTCAATTTCAACTATGTCTAAATTTCCATTGCCAGATATTGTTTTGCAAACTTCGCACTCTCCACAAGGCGAGCCATTTTGTGGATTTAAACAATTAACTGCCTTTGCAAAAATTTTTGCACAACTTGTCTTGCCTGTTCCACGAGTTCCACAAAACAAATATGCGTGACTAATCAAGCCATTTTTTATTTGATTTTGTAATGTTTTAACAATATGGTCTTGACCAACAACATCGTCAAACGTCTTTGGCCTAAACTCTCTATACAACGCAATATGCGACATTTTTTACTCCTATTTTACGATTGAATTATAACAAAGTTATGCACAATTGTCATCTAAAACACGCGATAGTTTTTGTCTTATTCTGCCAAGCGCATTGTCCACGCTTTTTTTTGTCATGTTTAATTTGTTTGCAATTTGCAAATATGTTTCGCCAGACAAATATTCACGCAAAACTTTGATTTCCATTTTGCTTAACTTTGAAAAAATAACTTCATTTAAATAACTATAATTTTCTTTGCTAATAAAATTGATTTCTGGGTTTTCTTTGTCGGTTGGCTTGTCCAAAAATCTTAAACAATCATTATCAAACAAGTTTAAAAACACTTGATTTTTTTTGCTGTTTGCCTTTTTTATGGCACTTATAATTTGCCTTTTAACACAAGTGTAGGCAAAGGTGATAAAGGCGACATCTTGGCTGTCATCATAACATTTAATTGCCCTAAGTAAACCAATCATACCCTCTTGCGTAAGGTCGTCAATATCACCACCAACAATATAATAATGTCTTGCAATTTTAAGCACCAACGCTTTGTATTTTTGCAACAATTGTTCAACTGCATTTTCATCAGTTTTTGCTCTTTTTAACAATTCTTTTTCGTTCATTTGTTACCTTGTTTTAAACTTTTTTGTTATTTTGACAGTCTTTGTCTTAAAACTTCATAAATTGCAACGCCACCTGCAACAGAAGCATTTAATGAGTTTATCTTGCCTTTCATTGGCAAACTTAAAACTCCATCACTCAATTTTTTTGTTAACTTGCTAACGCCAAAACCTTCACTTCCAACAACAAGTGCAACATTGCCAGTTAAGTCCACCGAATACATGCTTTCGCCATTTGCTTCTAGGCTATACACCCAAACGCCCCGTTCTTTTAACTCTTTTATGCACTCATTTAAGTTATTAACACAAGCAATTTTCATATTAAAACAAGCACCTGTGCTAACTTTTATAACAGTGTCATTAACTTGGCAAGCTCTGTTTTTTGGAATGATTATGCCGTGCACACCAGCGCACTCGCAACTTCTAATAAGCGAACCCAAATTATGTGGGTCTTCAACTTCGTCAATAAGCACCAAAAATATTTGCTCATCTTTTTTATTTGCCAATTCAAACATCTCATCAATTGTGCTGTAAACAAAACCGTTGATAAAAGCAATTACACCTTGATGATGTTTTGTTGTGCTTTCTTTGTCCAAAACTTCTTTTTGGCAAAACATAACTTTAACATTTCTTTTTTTTGCCTGAAAAATTAAATTGTCTAACTCTTGTTTTAAATTTTGTTGCACCAACAACTTTTCAACCTTGCTGTTGCTGGCAAAAAGTTCAGCAACTGCGTTTTTTCCTTCTACTTTCATTTTTTCTCACTCTTTTACTTGCTATTTTTTAAATCTTGCAAAATATAAACACGGCATAACTCCAAAACTTCAAACAACCTTTGAGTTTGATTTGTTATGTATAAATAACCAACAACTGCTTCAAAAGATGTGCTTTTTTTGTATTCGGCAAGATTGCTGTTTTTTGCAACATTGTTTGTTTTTTCATTGCGTGCATTTGTTGCAATTTGCTGTTCTTCGGCATTTAATTTGTCCCAAATTTTATCCAACAACTGACTTTGATAACTTGCTCTAACAAACTTGACTGCAAGTCCATGCAAAACACCAGCTTTTGCCGTGCTTGCGCTTGCAAGTAAGCCCCTAACATAAAGCCCAAAAACTGCATCTCCAACAAAGGCAAAAACAAGGCTGTTGCGGTCCTTGCCTTGACTTTTGGTTATTATATCTTTGTTAGTTTTTACAAATTGTTCAAATTCTTCCATATTTCCCAAATTTATTATAACACAAAAATTGACAATAATAAACTATTTTGTCATTTTAAATTGCAATATTAAAAAGCAAATATTAACTATAAAAATTGCAAAACCTGAAGGTATTTTGTATATGTAAGAATTATGGCAGTGCTGTTAAACTTCACATTTTTTGGCATTTAAGCAACATACTTTGTATATTTATATATTATGACAAAAAAAATTAGAAAAAAAATGTATTTGATGTTAGCACTATTTTTGTGTGTGGTTTTTAGTTTTGGATTTTTGGTTAGCTTAAACGTCCAAAATGTTACAGCAACACCACTTGGCATAACTGTTGTGATTGATGCCGGGCATGGTGGGATTGATGGTGGCACAGTTGGTTCATCAACCGGCATAACCGAAAGCGAGTTAAATTTGAGATACGCAAAAAAATTGACCGAATATTTGCAAAACTTTGGCATAACTGTTGTGAACACTCGTGAAACTATGGACGGACTATATGACGAGTTTAACGAAGACTACAAACAAAACGATATGCAAAAGCGAAGCGATATCATAAACGGTTGCGATGCTCAACTGGTTGTAAGTTTGCACATGAACAAATACACTTCTCCAAACGAAAATGGTGCGCAGGTTTTTTACAAGCAAGGTGACGAAGAAAGTCAAAAGATGGCAAACAGCATAAAGGCTATGTTGCAAGCAAATTTTGACAACGCCAGAGATTTGGCACTTGCTGGCGACTTTTATATTTTAAACTGCACCAATGTGACGGGCGTGCTTGTTGAATGTGGTTTTTTGTCAAATCCAACCGAAGAACGCAACCTGCAAACAGAAGAATATATGAACAAAATGTGTTATAGCATTTATTCTGGCATCATAAACTATTTGGGTATTGCAAACTATTGACAAACTAAAAAACAAACAATATTTTAAAACACCAACTTGTGATAAATGGTGCAAAAGCTTTTGCAAACAAAAACTGCAAATAATTACAAAAATATCAAAAAAATTATATAAAAGGAGCATAAAAATGGATAATTTAATAAAAAATTTGCAAGATACATCACAGATAAATCAAAACTTGGCAACATATTTACCAAACCTTCCGGCTTCCATGCCACAAGAAAGTTTTGACTTTCAGCCACCAGCACCATTTAGGCGAAGACGCATTCCAAATCTGCCACCACAACTACTAAGCAGACGAATATACCTTGAAATGCAACGGGCAACAAGAGATTATGCTGATTTAGAAACAATTGCACCTGTGCAAGACAAACAAACAATAAGCAGTTTAAAAAGTCAAATGCAAATACTCGCATTAACAATGTTGCGTATTTACAACGAGTTGTCAGGCAGAAGAAATATTCCATTTTTTGCCAGCAACAATATGCCACTTCCAAACAATTATCTTCGAGCCTTGCAAGAAATGTATTCACGCGTTTTTCACATACACGAACTAACTTTGCGCCTTTTTAATCGTGTGGGTAGCACTCAAATTTCTCAAACGATTTTAATTGTTTTGTTAAACCTAAAAAGTCAACTTAACACTTTAAATAACTTAATTGAAAAACAAGCAAACTCATTGCAATAATAAACAAAACTGCAAATAAAAATGTTTTTAAAAAATTTAGCTATAAAACAAATTAACTAAACAAAAAAAGAAGTTATAAGACAAAATAAATAAAACAATTAAACAACACAATTAAAGTAAGATTTAATCTCATTTATTTTTTGCTTGTTATGAGTGTTTAAACTATTCTTATCTTATTTGCAGTTTTTTGCTTCTAGTTATTTTTGCTCTAGAAGAAGATTACTATGAGTTGTTCCATTAACAAAAAAATTTTTATGTTTTCACGCCAAAATTTAATAGCCATAAATGATAATTGTTCTCATTAGTTCAAGGTGTTAAAAATTTTTATTATTTTCGTCAAAATACTTTTTCGTGCAAACAAATCATAGTGAAAGCAAAACAATAATGTAACGCATTTAATACACTTTCTCAATAAAAAACATCAAAGTTTAAATTGCTTTGATGTCTTTTTTAAATAAATTTTTCAGTAATATTTTAAATATTTAAAATTAGATAACAAAAATAATGCTCAAAAAACATAACAAAATCACTTATTATTTATGATTTATATTTTTTATGGCATTAATTTTTTGCTGACCCTTTGTTTAACAAATCACTATTTCTTTTGTCCATAAAGTTGCTGTAAATATTCGTCATAAGAAATTTGTTTGTCATAGTCTTTTGTTTTGTTGATGCTGATAATTCTGTTTGCAACGGTTTGTGTAACTTCTTGGTCGTGACTTGTAAAAAGTATGCAACCTTTAAAATTTATCATGCCATTGTTTAGTGCAGTTATACTTTCCAAATCCAAGTGGTTGGTTGGTTCGTCCATAATTAAAACATTGCCACTTGTTAACATCATGCGTGACAGCATACATCTAACTTTTTCACCACCAGACAAAACTTTTGCTTTTTTAAGTGCATCTTGCCCCGAAAACAACATTCTGCCAAGCCAACTACGCAAAAAAGTTTCATCGTTTTCTTTTGAATATTGCCCAATCCATTGCACAAGATTTAAATCACAATTTTCAAAATACTTGTTGTTGTTTTGTGGCAAATAACTTGTTGTTATTGTTTTTCCCCACTTAACAGTGCCTGTGTAATCTTGGTCCTCGCCTGCCAAGATGTTAAACAAGGCAGTTGGAATCAATGCATTGTCGCTTAAAAATGCTATTTTTTCACCTTTGTTTACAATAAAACTAACATTTTCAAACATACCCGGTTTTGTTAAGTTTTCAACTGTCAATATTTCATTGCCAATTTCTCGCTCTGGCTGAAAATCAACATAAGGATATCTTCTGCTTGATGGAACAATGTCGTTTAAAGTGAGTTTTTCAAGTTCCTTTTTTCTGCTTGTTGCCTGTCTGCTCTTGCTGGCGTTTGCACTAAATCTTGCAATAAATTGTTTGAGTTCCTCTGCTCGTTGTTCCATTTTTTTGTTTTGGTCACGCGCTTGTTTTTGCAACAACTGATTTGTTTCATACCAAAAATCATAGTTGCCAACATACATATTAATTTTGCCATAGTCAACATCGCAAATGTTTGTGCAAATCTTGTTTAAAAAGTGACGATTGTGGCTTACAACAATAACTATATTTTCAAAGTTAAGCAAATAGTCTTCTAGCCACATAATGGTTTTTGCATCAAGGTTGTTTGTGGGTTCGTCCAAAACCAAAATGTCTGGGTTGCCAAACAAACTTTGTGCAAGCAAAATTTTAACCTTAACTTTTGGGTCAATGTCTTTCATCAAAGTGTTGTGCAGTTCTGGTGCTATGCCCAAACTGTTTAAAAGCGACTCGGCATTGCTCTCTGCTTCCCATCCACCAAGTTCGGCAAACTCATTTTCAAGTTCGCCGGCTTTCAAACCATCTTCTTCGCTAAAATCTGGCTTTGAATAAAGTGCATCTTTTTCGGTCATGACTTCCATAAGTCGTTTGTGACCCGAAAGCACAGTTTGAAGCGCAGTGAAATCATTGTATTCCTCTTGGTTTTGTTTTAAAACACTCATTCTTTCGGTTGGAGTGATAAAAATATCCCCCTTGCTTGGCTGAAGTTCGCCGGTTAACAATCTTAAAAAAGTGCTTTTCCCTGCACCATTTGCGCCAATAATTCCATAGCAATTTCCCTTGGTAAACTTTAAATTGACATCGTCAAAAAGTTTTTTTCCGTCAAATTGCAACATAACATTACTTACTTGTATCATAATTTGTCGTTCCTTTTTGCATTTATATTTTTTGTATTTAAATTTTTATTATAATTGCTTTGCTTTTTTTAAACCTTGATATTAACACCTTGTTATCAAAATTTTTTAGACTATTATTGTTCAATTCGTTAATAACAAAATAAAGCAAACTTAAAACTAATATAAGTTTGCCTTAATTTTTAAAACAACATTTCTTCTTCGCTGGTTTTGTTTTTGTTTGATTTCATTTGCCTTATATCAAAGCAATATTTAAATCTTGAATCACAATCTTCTGTTGTTCCTTTAACTCCATCAACCTTGCTAAAACTGTTATGTAAATAAAAACTTGCGTGATTGTTTTTTGCAACTGTTGAGTGAATATTTTCTGCACCAAATCTATCTTTTAAGTCACGCGCACTAAATCTCAACAAATTGCCTGCCAAGCCAAGAGTTACATATTCACTGTGAGTATAAATCAACTCAAGAACCCAATCATTTGTATGTTCAATGCGATTGTAAATTGCAAAAGAAACCGGTCTGTCCTCACGAGATAAAACATAAATCCTTGTATCTAAATTAGACAAATACATCTCATAATTTAAATTTTCAATATAGTCTCTTGCTTTGGTTATGTCAAAGGTTTCATTGTCATATTCATAACTAGATAAAATGTTTAAAAAACTATCATTAACTTCCTTGTTTTTTTCGATATAATCTTTGCTTTCATATACTTTAACTTTATGTATCTTTGAAATTTCAAATTCTTCCATGTTGACCTCTAATATTTTATTGACTATCTTAATAATAACACAATGTAAAAAGAAAATCAATAATTATTGCAAATAAATATAAAATATAGTTATATTTTTATAACTATTATTTTTTGTTAACTTTTGTTTTGCAAAAGAAAAGTGCTTGCAAAATAAAAAATAGGTATGCACTTGTTAAAATAAAACCATAAAATCAAATAAAAGATAACCAATTTAATAAATTGAACAAATACTTTAACCATTTGTTTCATGTGAAACAACATATATAAACAAATGTTTATTTGTCTGCACAAACAAATTAATGAACTCACATCAGCAATTTTTTATCATAACAAAACAATCAAAAAAGCAAAGCAATTAAACGCTTTGCAATTTTATTATTTTATTTTTTCAATGCATTCAAAAATTCTGTCAAGGTCTGCTCTGCTGTAATAGTCAATGTAAATTCTACCACGTTGGTCTGTTCCCAAAACGCTAACCTTTGTTCCCAAAACTCTTTTCATATTGTCAATCAAATCCCTAAGTTCACTTGACTGAGTTGCAACTGCTCTTGGATTGTTAACACTTCTAACTGCTTTTTCCAAATCTCTAACAGTTAATTTCTTTTCCATAACTTGCTTTGCAAGTTTGACTTGTGCTTTTTTGTCGGTTACTGCAACCAAACTTCTTGCGTGGCCTGCTGACAATTTGCCTTTTTCAATCATATCAATAACTTCTGGCTCTAAATTTAAAAGTCTGATTGTGTTTGCAACAACAGGACGAGATTTGCCAAGGCGATCAGCAACAATTTCTTGAGTCCAACCAAAATCTGTCATAAGTTTTTTCATTGCCCTTGCACATTCCATTGGGTTCAAATCTTCTCTTTGCAAGTTTTCAAGCAAACTTACTTCTGCAATTTCTTTTTCGTTGTAATTTTTTATAATTGCAGGAATAGTGGTTAAGCCGGCGAGTTTGCTTGCCCTAAATCTTCTTTCACCTGCAATTATCATATATCTCTCACCCATTTTAACAACGATGATAGGTTGAATAACGCCATGGATTTTAATGCTTTCGCTAAGTTCTTTTAATGTGTTTTCATCAAATACTTTTCTTGGCTGATTGATGTTTGTGTCAATTTCACTAAGAGGCAATTCTTTTACCTCATCATTTGTTAAATCGCCATCCAAATCAGCAGGTAATTTTACCACCTTTGCGTCTAATTTTTCTTCTTTTAATTCGTTTGTGTTGTCGTATACGCCAAACAGACTATCCAAACCTCTTCCTAAACCTTTTTTCACAAAACTTTCTCCTTTGAATTATCTTTGATTATTTCTTTCTAAAATTTCTTCTGCCAAA
Source organism: Christensenellales bacterium (assembly GCA_051889975.1). Lineage (GTDB taxonomy): Bacteria > Bacillota > Clostridia > Christensenellales > UBA1242 > UBA9845. Next base: position 26,601 of record JBJFDJ010000012.1, on the reverse strand, counting down.
TCGCTATAAGCTTTTGCACCTTTACTTTTTGGGTCATATTTGCAAATTGGCAAGCCATAACTAGGTGCTTCGGCAAGCCTAATATTGTTTGGTATCACAGTATTAAATACTTTTTTGTTAAAAAATCTTCTGATTTCGTCACTTACTTGATTTACATGGTTGCTTCGGTTATCTTTCATTGTTAAAACAACACCTTCAACGTCAATGTTAGAATTTAAATGTTTTTTAACAAGTTTTACAGTGTTCATAAGTTGTGTTAAGCCTTCCAAAGCAAAAAAGTGGCATTGGATTGGTATTAAAACAGAATCACAAGCTGTCAATGCATTAACCGTCAACAGTCCAAGCGATGGTGGACAATCAATGCAAATATAATCATAAAAATTTTTTAGCCTATTTATTATATTTTTTAACACTTTTTCTCTGTTATCCATAGAAACAAGTTCTATTTCAGCACCTGCAAGATTTATTTCACTTGGCAATATATCTAAGCCATCTACACAAGTTTTTATGATAACTTCTTCAACATAATTTTCACCGGTGATTACGTTATAAACACTTTTTAACCCACCAGATTTATCTACGCCAACTGCGCTTGTAGCATTGCCCTGTGGGTCTAAGTCGACAATTAAGACTTTTTTACCCTTGGTTGCAAGGTAAGCACTGACATTTACGCAAGTGGTTGTTTTGCCAACACCACCCTTTTGATTGGCAAATGCAATAGTTTTTCCCATAATATCTCCTTACATAAAAGATTATATCACAAAAGGTTAAAATTGCAAATTGTTTTTGTTAATTTTCGTTTATTTATTTAACATTGTTCCACGTGAAACATTTCAGCATTGAATAAACTTATTTAATTCAAAATCGAGTTTAATAAAATTTTATTGCAATAATTGTATGTTTTGTTTAATTAAACGGTTTTAACCTAAATGTGTGGTTTGGCCAAAGTGTCGCCAAAAAATCGGTTTGCTTGCAGGCACAAACAAAATTAATTGTTTCACATGAAACAATTTTCAATACATTAGCAATAGTTATTTGCAAAGTGACATATATCAATACTACAAATAAGAAAAGAGTTAAAATTATATAGTATTTACTATTTTAATCAATAAAATT
>JBJFDJ010000012.1:18726-25385 GCA_051889975.1 Christensenellales bacterium | reverse complement strand
ATATATGACTGATGTGGGTTTGTTAAAACTTCACTATAATTTGTTTGCACAAAAACAAAATTTGTGTATCCTACTATTGCGTTTTTTAATAAGTTTTATAACGAATTTTAAGTGTTTCACGTGAAACACAAGATGTCAACTAGGATAAATGTTTCCAAGTGTAAAGATTTGCAATAAATAAGATATAACTCATTAATATTTAATCGTGTGGTGCTGTTTTACTGCCAAATATGCCATATTGGCTGTTTAACAAAACTTCCGATGTTATAAGAGTTAATGATTTTTATTGAATATAAATAAAAAAATGTTTCATATGAAACATTTCAAAAACTAAAAATAACTTTTTAAATATTTAATGTAAATTCTTTTTTGCAACTGTGTTTATTTAATATTTTAAGCTGTTTAAAATTTTTAACCAAAAAGTATTAATTAATAAAGCCAAGTAAATTATTTGAAATTATGTTCCACGTGGAACAATTTTTAATCAAATAAGAAATCGCGTCAAGAATGCGCTCTTTTTATTCGTTAATATTTAAAATATTTATAAATAAATAATGCCGTTGCGCATCAATTTTATTATAATGGTTTTAATCTTGGTTTGTTTTGACCCCGTGGATATTTTAAGGACGTTTTGGCAACCTTTTTAATTATGACAAAATTTCTTTCTGTAACATCGTTTAAACGCACCGATTCAATGTTGGCAATTTCACCACCCAAAACTTTTATGCAATTTTTTGCTTCATTGATTTCGTCATTTATTTCAACGCTTTTGTATGCAATAAAATTACCATCTGGTTTGATATATGGCAAACAATATTCACATAGAGTATTTAACTTGGCAACTGCCCTAGAAACAACATAATCAAATGAGTTTAAAAACAAGTTTTTAAATGCAACATCTTCTGCTCTGTTATGAAAAACTTTTACATCTTCAATTTGCAATTTTTCTAACAAAGTATTTAAAAATTCAACTCTTTTGTTTAAACTATCCACCAAAACCAACTTTATATCTGGTCTGATAATTTTTAAGACAACGCCCGGAAAACCAGCACCAGTTCCAATATCACAAACACTTGAACCGGCTTTTATATATTTTGCACCCAGCATACTATCGGCAAAATGTTTTAGATATACTTCATCAATTGTTGTAATGGCAGTTAGATTTACCTTGTTATTATATTCAACCAAATATTCAAAGTATGTATAAAATTGTTTAAACATTTGCTCTGTTGGTTTGATGTTTAATTGATTTAACACTTCGCACAGCATTTTTTCATTTTTTTGTTTTATTTCTTCGCTTATCATATTTACATTATAAATTTTTTATATTTATTTGTCAATTTGTTATAATATTAAATTTATTTGGTTATTATTTAATAACTATTTTGTCTATTATTTTGTTACTATATTTTAAATTAATATTTCAATTTTATGATTAAACTATTTTTTATCAAGTATAAATCTAAGCAAAGCATCTCTATCTTTTTGCAGAGCATAATTTATGCCAACTCTTTTTGAAGTTGTGTATTTGTAGGTTTTTCCATCATCAAACAAGCTGATTTTTTTGTTATCTATAATTTTTTGGCCATTCAAATTTTTATCTATTCCAAAATATTTTGTAACTTTTGCCGGCCCATTTGCATCTGCAACAGCACGTATTAAAACTGCCTCTGGCTCGTCTATTTCTCTGCTCACTATATTAAACAAATAATGCATTCCATAACACATATAAACATAAATTGTGCCACCTGCTTGCCACATTGGTTCTGTGCGTTTTGTTCGTTTTGCTTTGTATGTGTGACACGCACTGTCATTTATGCCCAAATATGCTTCTGTTTCGGTGATTTGCGACATAATTGTTTTGCCGTCAATATCTGCGCACAGCCACTTTCCAAGCAAATTTTTTGCAAGGCTTATGGTGTCGGTTTTAAAAAATTTTTCATCAACAATTTTTTTCATACAAATTAATTATATTGTTTTTTTAACTTTTTTTAAACAACTTTAGCTGTTTTTTTAAAATTTTAAATATAAATATTTTTAAAAATTTTAAATATTTATATTGATTTATAAGTTTGCAATAAAATGCGTTTTAATTTTTTAGCGTTAAGCTTATTTTTCACGCAAATTAATTTTAATTTTTGTTGTTATATGTGAATTAAATCACAAATTTTTTGCCATTTTAGTTAATTTTTTAAAACATTTTTATGTTAAAGCTTTTTGCATTTTTATATTATTTATCAGATTTTCTTTAGCGCAAATTTATAACAAAATCATATATAAAAATTTTTTATATAAAAAAAATGACAAATAAATATGAATTTTTAAAGTATTTTTGCGAATTTTGTATAAAATAAAATCAAAATAAAAAAGGTAAAATTTTATGACAAAAACAGAAAAATACAACAAAATCAATTGGGCACTTGCAATAAATTTATTAATTGTGGCATTTGAAATAATTGCCCTTGTTTTAAGCATTAAAAGGCATGGCATACGAGTTTTTAAATATTACACCGAAATTAGCAATTATTTTGCATTAATTGTAAGCACAATTTTTTGCATTTATGCAATATTTTCAAAAAATGGCATAAAAAGTTGGGTGATTTATTTAAAATATGTTGCAACCGTCTGCTTAACAATTACATTTGTTGTGGTTTCACTTGTTTTAATTCCCATGTATCCTGCCAGTTTTAATTTTTTGATGTTTAACAGCTCAAGTTTTTTTCATCATCTTGCCTGCCCTATTTTGTCTATAATTTCATTTTTGCTGTTTGAAAATCAAATGTATTTAAAAAAATTTAGCATTGTTTTTCCAATCATTCCAACCCTGCTTTATGGTGTAATTTGCATTGTATTAAATATTTTAAAAGTGCTGGAAGGTCCATATCCATTTTTTTATGTGTATGACATCAGTTGGGTTGTTTGCGCCGTTTCTGCTGTGGCAATATTATTGACAACTCTTTTAATTTCATTTGTATTTTACAAAATTTTTAATATGGTTTATGAAATTAAAATTTTAAAAATCAAACAAAAATATGTCCAATTTTAACAAAAAACACTAAAATTTTGCAAAAAATTGCCAATTTTTAATAAAAATGAATAATTTTTAAAAATATTTAAATTTTTTGTTGTTAACAAATGAAGATTGTTTTGAATATTTATTATAAAGGAGAATAAGTAATGAATATTTTTAGCAATCAATCTTCAATGAACAATTTTGATGTTTTGCAAAATGCAAGACAAGACCTTTGTGGCGAAATACAGGCAGTGATAGAGTATGACAATCACATCAAGTCAACAACCGACCCAATGGCAAAACAAACTTGGATGAACATACGCAACGAGGAGTTAACCCACGTTGGCGAACTTTTGGGTTTGTTAAATTATTTGGATCCCGAACAAAAACAATATGTTCAACTAGGCTTAACAGAGTTTGAAAAAAGACTTAGTTAGGTAATTAATAAAAATTTAACATATTAATACAAAAACTATATACTATTTAATTAATCACTAAAAATTGGCAAAATATAGCTATTTTAAAAATTAAAATTCGTCACTGAAAATTTAAAAATTTTATCAAAAACAAAAGCATTAACAGTCATTTTTTTAGCCTGCGCTTTTGTTTTTTTGATATACCAAGATGTATGCAAGTTGTTGCGTATATAAGACCGTATTTTGCACAAAATAAGGCAAAGGAGGTAAAGACATGGCAATAGTTGTTATTAATATAATTACAGCAATTTTTGTGTTAATTGGCTCTATAAATTGGGGATTGGTTGGCATTTTTGATTGGAATTTGGTCACAGCAATTTTTGGTGCTGTTCCAAGTGCCGGAGCTGTAATTGTTTATGTTTTAGTTTTTTTGTCTGCTCTTTGGCTTGTATTTGCCACATTTTATCAAAGAGGCAAAATTTTGTTTAAAAGAAACGATGTGACATATTCTGGCAAAGATAAAGAAAATTACTAAAAAATTTTATTTATTTCATCACAATAAAATTATCAAAAGCATTTAAGTATGCTGATGAGAGTTTATTAAAACTTAACTATGTTTTGTTTGTTTACACAATAAAAAGTAAAACAGCAAAGGCATAAGACAATTTTAAAAAATAAAAGTTGAATAAGCACAAAAAAACAGATTTTTTTAAAAATCTGTTTTTAAATTTTCATAAAATACTGCTTTTGAAGTTGAATATTTAGGGAATACCCACAAAAGTGCAATCCCACCACTTACAACACAAAGCAAAAACCACCAAATGAAACTCAGTTGAAATTTAACATAGCGACCATAATTTTGCTTCATAAAATGCTTGCTTTCTTTTAACACATTTTCGGCATTGTATTTTGGGTTATCAATCAACATAAGTGTTGACATACTGTAACCTATTGACTTTACAAAATAAGGAACAACCAACACAGCAAGCCAAAATATAGATAGTAAAAATCTCTTTATGCTCACTTTGATAATCTTTCCCAAATTCTTGCCAAAGCCTGCAAACAAATCTGATGTTTTAACACTTTTTTCTTGTGCAAGATTTAAACAATATGTGTTGTATCCATACAGCAAAATTGCAAAAACCAAAAGAGTTAACAAGCCAAGTGGAATTGAAATCCACCACGCCACAAAAATTGATAACAAAGTTGTCAGCGCAACCAAACAAAGCATAATCACCAAAAAAATTGCAGTTATGCCAGCAGATTGTTTGTAACTTCCACGCAAAACATCACTTGCTTGTTCTTTGCATTGTTTAGATGTTAAATAAAAATTGTAATTTGCCATTTAAAACTCCATTTTCATTATTTTAACATATAAAAACAGATAAATCAATTTTTTAACTTTATTTAAAAATATTATGTTAAATTTTATAATAATTTTAAAAATATTTTTCAAAATTTTTAAATTGTTGTAGCTTTTTTATTTATCACTTTTTTTAAATATTTAAAAAATATATGACTTTTTTGTCAATAAAAATTATGTGATATTAAATTTTAGCAAGTCAAATTTTAATGTTGCCGTCAGCAAAACCCACAATAAATCACACCTTCACAATTTACATAAACATAAGTTTTGCCCAATATTCCTGCAAGTTATTTGATTGCAAATTTTAACAATAAAAACAAAAAATATAACAAAGTTGCAAAGCATTGCACCAGCAACAAAAAAACACATCAAGCAAATTTTCTTAATGTGTTTTTTATTATAAAAATGTGATTGTTTATATCTCGCCTTCTGCATCTGTGTTAAATTCGCCTTGCAAATCACTTACTTGGCTGTCATTTAATTCATCACTTAATTGATTATCATTTAATTCATCACTTAATTGATTTGACTGCAACTCATCACTCATATTAATGTCGCTTGCAGGACTTTCTTTTTCAAGTTCGTCTGCTTCACTTTCAACAAGTTCGTCTTCGTTTGATGGAGTGACGGCAATTGAAACAATTTTTTCGTTTTCGTGAACTCTCATAACTCTTACGCCCAAAGTGTCTCTGCCAAACTCGCTAATTTCACTTGCATTCATACGGATTATTGTGCCTTGGTCACTGATTAAAATTACATCGTCCTTTTCGCCAATTTGTTTTAATCCAACAAGTTTGCCAGTTTTTTCATTGAACACACCAGCCTTAACACCTTTGCCTGCACGAATTTGCAAACGATATTCTGATATATCACAGCGCTTGCCAATTCCTTTTTCCGTAACCGTTAATATTTTGTAATTTTGTGCGTTTTCTTGTTCTGCTTGTGTTTGTTCGTCAAGTTTTTGTTCTGCGTCTGTTTGGCTGGCGTCTGCTTGTTGTGTGTTTTTTAAACAAATCATACTTACAAGGTAGTCGCCATTTTCAAGGTCCATACTCTTAACACCTTGGGTATCTCTGCCCATTGCTCTAACATCAGTTTCAGCAAAGTGAATGCATTTGCCATTGTGTGTTGCAATAAGCACTTCGTCATTTCCGGTTGTAAATTCTGCACCAATAAGTCTGTCACCTTCAATCAGTTTTATGGCAATTTTGCCCGTTTTTCTTATGCTGTCAAATTCACTTAAAGCAGTCTTTTTAATTAAGCCAGATTTTGTCAGCATCATCAAATAACCTGCTTGACCTTGTTTAAGTGGTATCAATGAAGTAACTTCTTCGCCAGCAGAAAGTTGCAACAAGTTAACAATCGCCCTGCCTTTTGCCTGACGAGATGCCTCTGGTATTTCATACGCTTTTATGCGATATACTTTGCCCAAACTTGTAAAGAATAACAAGTCATCGTGTGAATGTGTTACAAAAATCTTTTCAACAAAATCTTCTTCTTTTGTTGTCAAACCAACAATGCCTTTGCCCGCCCTGTGTTGTGCACGATATTCTTTAACCGGAAGCCTTTTTACATAGCCACAATGCGTCAAGCTTATAACAACATCTTCTTTTTCAATCAAATCACCAATATCTATGCTAGAATAGTCAAAACTTATTTCAGTTTTACGGTCTTCGCCATATTTGTCGGCAATTTCTTTGAGTTCTGTTTTAATTATCTCCCAAACTCTGTATTCATGTGCCAAAATGTCTTCAAAATCAACAATTTGTGCGTGCAAATTTTCTAAATCTTGCTTTATTTTAAACACTTCAAGATTTGTCAATCTTTGAAGTCTCATATCAAGTATTGCATTTGCTTGTGTGTT
>JBJFDJ010000012.1:1465-18626 GCA_051889975.1 Christensenellales bacterium | reverse complement strand
ATATCAATTTCAATTTTGATGCCCTTGCGGTTGCTAAGGTCAACAAGTTTAGAAATTCCTTCAACTTTTTTATCTCGGACAAGTTCAGCAATTGTTGCAACAAGTTTTGATTTGTTAACTTGATAAGGTAGTTCGGTTATTGTTATGCGTGACCTTCCACTTGCGTCTTCTTCAATTTCGGTTCTGCCACGCAAAATAACACCACCACGACCTGTCATGTAAGCATGTTTAATTGCAGTGCCACCCAAAATCATTCCACGAGTTGGGTAGTCTGGTGCTGGAATATAGTTCATAAGTTCGTCAATATCAATGTCTGGATTGTCAATCATTGCAACACAGCCATTTATAACTTCTCTTAAATTGTGTGGTGGAATATATGTTGCCATGCCAACTGCAATGCCGTCACTGCCATTAACAAGCAAGTTAGGAAAGCGAGAAGGCAAAACAACTGGTTCTTTTAATTCGCCATCATAATTTGGAACAAAATCAACAGTGTCCTTGTCAATATCTCTTAACATTTCGTTGCTTATCTTTGATAGTCTAGCTTCGGTGTAACGACTTGCAGCAGCGCCATCGCCATCAATAGAACCAAAGTTGCCGTGTCCTTGAACAAGTGGGCAGTTTATTGAAAAATCTTGCGACAACCTAACCATTGCGTCATAAATGGAACTATCGCCGTGTGGGTGATATTTACCCATAACATCACCAACAGTTCTGGCTGACTTTTTAAATGGCTTGTCATAGGTTGCACCCATTTCACCCATGCCATAAATAATTCTTCTGTGAACAGGCTTTAAACCATCTCTAACATCTGGTATTGCACGGCTGACATTTACTGCCATTGCATAGGCAATAAAGTTTGTTTTCATTTGGTCGTTTAACTCAACAGGCACAACCTTGCTGTTTTCTAAAATTTTTGATAGTTCTTCACTATAATCATTTTTCTTAATCATTTTTTCTCCTATACTGGAAAGTTTTTTGCAATGTTTTTGCAAGTTGTTTTTTTGCTATTTGATGTTTTTTTAATATATACTTCTTGTTTTTGTTTAAAAATATTTTTTTAGCAATCCAAACTTTTTTAATAGTTTTTAAAAATATTTTATTACAAATTTAAGATTGCGTTTTACACATCCAAATCTTTTACAAGTTTTGCATTTTCTTCAATAAATTTTCGGCGAACTTCTGGGTTGTCTCCCATAAGGTCATTAAATATTCTGTCTGCTTCAATGGCGTCTTCCATTGTAACTTTTAACAAGGTGCGTTGTTCTGGGTCCATTGTTGTTTCCCACAATTGTTCTGCGTCCATTTCGCCAAGACCTTTGTATCTTTGTTGACTTGTTATCTTTTTTGTGTTGCTTGCCAAAAAGTTTGTCAAGCTATCTTCATCATAAAAATAGTGATGTTCTGCGCCACACTCAATTTTGTAAAGTGGTGGTTGAGCAATGTAAACATGTCCTTTTTCAATGAGTCCACGCATAAATCTAAAAAAGAATGTCAACATCAAAATTCTTATGTGACTGCCGTCAACATCGGCATCGGTCATACATATAATTTTGTCATATCTCAATTTGCTTTCGTCAAAGTCATCTTGCATGCCACAGCCAAAAGCAGTTATCATTGACTTGATTTCTTCATTGCCAAGTGCTCTTGCAAGCCTTGCCTTTTCAACGTTTAATATCTTGCCACGCAGTGGTAAAATTGCCTGAAATCTTGGGTCTCTGCCAAGTTTTGCACTTCCACCAGCACTGTCACCCTCAACAAGATATATTTCGCAGAATTTTGGATTTTGCTCACTGCAATCACTCAATTTGCCAGGCAGAGTTGTTGTTTCCAATGCTCCTTTTCGGCGTGCAAGTTCTCTTGCGTTTCGGGCTGCATCTCTTGCCCTTTGCGCCGTTATACTGCGAAGTATAATCTCTTTGGCGTCTTTTGGGTTTTCTTCCAAATACGAGCCAAAACCTTCGTCCATTGCCTTTTCAACATAACCTTTCATGTTGCTGTTGCCAAGTTTTGTCTTTGTTTGACCTTCAAATTGTGGGTCGGTTAACTTAACACTTATAATTGCCGTCAAACCTTCCCTAACATCGTCACCCGATAGTTTTTCTTCTGGCTTTAAAAGTTTTTCTTTGTGGCCATAATCGTTTATTATTTTTGTCAAACTGTTTTTAAAACCAACAAGGTGCGTTCCACCTTCTTCGGTGTTTATGTTGTTTGCATAGCTGTAAATTATTTCGTTGTATGTGTCGTTGTATTGAAGCGCAATTTCAACTTCATAATTGGTGCTCATTTTGTTGATGTAAACTGGATTTTCAAACAGGGCTGTTTTGTTTTGATTTAAGTAGTTTACATATTCAATTATGCCACCATCATAGTGAAATTCGTCTTGTTTGACTTCTTCGCCACGTTCGTCTTTTATGCTTATTTTAATACCCTTGTTTAAAAATGCAATTTCTCTAAACCTAGACCTTATTGTTTCATAGTTAAAATGAGTTGTTTCAAAAATCTCGGCATCTGGCAAAAATGTTACTGTGGTGCCTGTGTGGTCAGCAGTTCCAACAATTTTTAAATCTTGTTGTGGAATGCCCCTTTTGTATAGTTGATAATAGTGATTGCCATTTTGATATACATCAACTGTCAGCCATTCGCTGAGCGCATTAACACAAGACAAACCAACACCATGAAGTCCACCACTTATGTGATAGCCTTCGCCACCAAACTTGCCACCTGCGTGAAGTTTTGTTAAAACAATTTCAACGGCACTCTTGTTTTCTGGCATATGTATGCCTGTTGGAATTCCACGACCATTGTCTTTAACTTTGCAACTGCCATCTTTTTGCAAAGTGACTTCTATGCCTGTGCAAAAACCTGCAAGTGCTTCGTCAATGCTGTTGTCAACAATTTCGGTTATAAGGTGATGAAGTCCACGCTCGTCTGTGCTACCAATATACATACCAGGTCGCTTTCTAACAGGTTCAAGACCTTCCAAAACCTGAATGTCCCCAGCGTTGTAATGTTGTGATTTTTCTAAAATGTCAGCCATAATATCTCCTAAACGGCAAATCTGCCCTATATTATTTATATATAACTAATTATATCATATATAAAAACAAAATTAAAGCATTTTTAAAAAATAATTTAAAAATAAGCCGGTTTTTAGGTATTGTTGCCATTTTTTAATTTTTTGCAATAAACTAGGCAACAAATATAAAAACTGCCACACAAAAGCATTTTTAAGTTTATAAAAAGACAATCAACGCCATGCTGATTGTCTTTTTGTCAAATTGCCTTTAAATTTTTATATTAATATTTAAAACAACTCATAAAATTGTTAAATTTTTTATTCATTTAGTTGTTTTATAAATTTTTTAAATTTTTGTTCCAAAGTTTTATCAACATTGTCCTTGCCAAAAATCCATTCCATTTGTTCCAAACACATCTTAACATCTGCAAGTTCTTCATACAAATTGTCTAGCACGCCTTCTTTTTTTTGAGCAACAAAATGTTTTGCCCTTTTGTATTTGTTAATTGCAACCGTCAGCTCTGCCATTTCTTCTATCATCTGGTCAAGTTGACTGTCTTCACCCCATTTTTCAACTGCTTTTTTGTATAATTTGTTTCTTTCTTGTCTTGTCATAATCTTTTCCTTTTTTCTCATTATTTTTTTATTGTAAAATTGTTTTAAATTTTATTTTTTTAATAATAATTGTTGTTTGTATTTTTATTTTAATGTTGCTTTTTATAATTTAAAATGCATTTAATTTTAAATTATTTTGTTTTATTTTATCAATTTTTATATCATCAAACTTTTTTTCCGCCGTCTATTTTTATGATGTTTGCTTCTTGCACCATAAATGGGTCATAAGATGTTGTTGTGATAATTGTTTGCAAATTTCTAACTTTCCACAACAGCCTTTGCTGACGGTCTTGGTCCAACTCACTTAACACATCGTCAAGCAATAAAATTGGGTATTCGCCAACTTCTTCCTTAAAAATTTCAAGTTCGGCAAGTTTTAAACTAAGTGCAACTGTTCGCTGTTGCCCTTGGCTTCCAAAACTTCTTATATCAACATTGTTTACAACAAGTTTTATGTCATCTCGATGTGGTCCTATGTTTGTGTAGCCAACTTTTAAGTCTTTGTCTTTAACTTGTTTTAATCCGTCCAAAAATTTTTGCTTTATATCTTCTGTTGTTTCGCCAACAATCCCTGCATAAGATATTTCCAAATCTTCTTTGCCATTTGTTAAAAATGTGTGCGATTGTTTTGCAAAACCTTTTAGTTTTTCCAAAAATTGTATTCGTTTAAAAATAATTTTGCTACCAACATCTGCAAGTTGGCTATCCCAAATTGGCAGAGTTTGTTCAATGAGTTTTGTGTTTTCAAAACTCTTTAACAACTTGTTGCGCTGGTCCAAAATTTTGTTGTATTTAATTAGCAAATAAAAATAATTTTTGTCAATTTGCGAAATATCAGTGTCCAAAAACTTGCGTCTGTCTTGTGGTGCGTCCTTAACAAGTTTTAATTCGTCTGGCGAAAAGAAAACAACGTTAATCGTGCCAAGCAAATCGCCAATTTTTAACAGATTAACCCCGTTGACTTTCAAACTCTTTTTTGCCTGCCTGCTAAAAACTGCTTCAATCACTTTTTTGCCTTCTTTTTTTTGCACCGTCAGACTGTAACTTGCCCTGTCTTTTGACCAATTTATTAAGTCACTATCTTTTGTTGTTCGCGCACTTTTGCCAACAGCCGAGTAGTAGATTGTTTCAATCAAATTTGTTTTGCCCTGCGCATTTTTGCCAACAATCAAATTTGTGTGCTCGCCAAAAACAATCTTTTCTGCTTGATAATTTCTGTATCCATTTAACTTTAATTCTGTGACAAACATTTTTGCTCCCATATTGTTGTTGACACATCATTTCGTCTGCAATTTAAACAAAAAACTGCCACAAAAAACATATTGTCACAACCAATATAATAATTATATCAAAATATACAAAATAAGTAAAATAAAACAAAAAAACAGATTTAAAAATCTGTTTATCAATTGCTTTTTTCAATTGCTTCAATAACTGCTCTTATAGATTGCTTTTTTGTCTCTGTCATTTTTAAAAACATATTTATTACTTTTTTGTCTTTTTCGGCAGAAATAGAAGGAATTTCAACTGTTTTAAATTCACACAAATAATCCAATGTTACGCCATAATAAGTTGCCAATTTTTTTAAGGTTTCAATCGAAGGCTCACTAGTTCCATTTTCATAACCCCTATAAGTGCTTTCTGCAACACCTAAATAATCAGCTAATTGTTGTTGCGTTAACTTAAAATCTTTTCTTAAATCTTTTAATTTCATATTCAAACTTTGCTTTATTTTTTATCACTCAACCCCAAAACTTTAATTTCACTGCGAACAATTGCTCGTTTGTTTTCTGGCAGTTTTAAATATTGATTTATTGTTTCCTTGTCCAAATCACTTGTAAAAGGTGGATATTCCAAAACATTATATAAATTTGTTTGATGGTCACACAAATAATCTATTGACACCTTGTAAAAATCTGCAAGTTTTTTAAGAGTTTCAATAGATGGTTCATTTGTGCAATTTTCATAACTTCTATATGTGCTTTCGGCAACATTTAAATAATCTGCAAGTTGTTTTTGTTTTAGTTTGTTTTCTTTTCTTAAATATTTTAATTTCATAATTAACCTACATTTAGATTATTTAAAAAACAAAAAAATATAACAAGAAACTTGCTGTTTTGTTGACAAAACGCATATTTTATATTATTATTGTTTTAAAATGATATGTTTTATGCTTTTTTAATATCAATTAGCAAGTTTATTGCTGTTTTCAAAGTATTAAATTGGAGGTGATTTATATGCCAGCAGATTTACAATATAACACAATGATTATTTATGACCATTTATTCATTAACAAAATATCAAAAGCAACTTTTTGCAAAGAATGTGGAATTTCTTTGTATGCATTAAACAAAGTTTTAAAAAATGAAAAATTGGTAGACATAAACATAATAAAAAAAATTGCATCATATTTAAAAGTTCCCGCATCACAAATGCTTGTTGTGTAGTTTTTTAAATGCTTGTTGTGCAATTTATTTTACAAAATTTCAATTTTAAGATATAATGTTTTTAGTTACAATTAATTAACAAGGTGGCAACCCACCTTTTTTAGTTGCTTGACTTTTAATTTATATTATTTTAAAATAGTTTTTGAGGTATTTATGCAAAACATTAAAGAGAGTTGGAAGCAAGTTTTAGACATCATATCAACCGAAGTAACAACTGTTACTTTTGATTTGTGGATTAAAACGCTTGAGCCAATTATGATAAAAGACGACTGTTTGATAATTTTGGCAACAAGTGAAAGTGCAAAAAGGCGTTGCAACGACTTGTGCGCAAGTCAGTTAAAACTTGCCATTGCCGAAAGTTATGAAAATGTTGGCAGTTACAAAATAATCAGCCCCGAAGAACGAGAAACTTTTGCCGTTGACAATCAAACAGACATTGCAATACAGCAAGTTAAAAAGCCAGTTGGCATCAGTTTTAACAGCAAATACAACTTTGACAACTTTGTTGTTGGCAAGAGCAACGAGTTTGCTTTTGCAGCAAGCAGGGCAGTCGCCGAAAATCCGGGCAAGAGATTTAACCCATTGTTTATTTATGGTGGCGTAGGTCTTGGCAAAACACACATTATGCACTCCATTGGCAATTATCTTGCTTCGCACAGCCCACAATTAAAAGTAATCTATGTAACTTGCGAGCAATTTACAAACGATTACATCAATAGTTTAAGAAGCAACAACAAAGACAAATCAATCAGCAGTTTCCGTGAAAAATATCGCAATGTTGATGTTTTGATGGTTGATGATATTCAATTTATCAGCAACAAAACAGAAACGCAAGAAGAGTTTTTTCACACCTTTAACGACTTATATCAAAACAACAAACAAATTGTCATTGCAAGTGACCGTCCACCAAAAGACATTGCAACTTTAAGTGACAGACTTGTCAGCAGATTTACAAGTGGTTTGATACAAGACATACAAAGCCCAGATTTTGAAACTCGTGTTGCAATTTTAAAACGCAAAGCAACAGACGAAGGCTATAACATAGAAGAAGACGTGTTTACATATCTTGCCGAAAAACTAGACACAAACATCCGTGAGTTAGAAGGTTATTTGGCAAAAGTTCACTTTTATGCAGGCATACACGCAAAGCACTTTGCAAATATGGATGATGCCCTAGAAGCACTTAAAGACGAAACAACCGAAAAGGCAAAGATTGGTGCAGATGAAATTGTTGAAGCAGTTTGCAAATATTACAATGTTGACAAGCAAAACTTAATTGGCAAAAAGAAAAACAAAGAGTTTGTTGATCCAAGGCAAATGAGCATTTATCTTATCACTGAACTCACCGACCTTCCACTTCTTTCTATTGGTGCATACTTTGGTGGCAGAGACCACACAACAATTATGCATGCACGCGACAAAATCACTGCCGAAATCAAAACCAACCCAAGACTTAAAACAATTGCAACAGATTTAAAAAACTTGATAATGAAAAAATAATAATTTTAATGTTGAAAAAAAATACTTATAGCAAAAAACATTAAATTTTGTAATTAAATTTTTAAGTTTTATATTATTTGTAATAATTTTAAAAAAGTTATTTGTTATAATGCACATTGTTTATTAATAATATTTTTTTAAAGCAAACAACCAAAAGTTACTACTTTTTTTGTTTGCTTTATTTTTAATTTTGATATTTACAAAACGCAAAATATAGTATAAAATGAAAATATGGATAAAAGTTGCAATTTAAATTTCATTTTAAAAAATAAAGCCGATATTATGTCAATTAAAAAGGCAAAACTTAGTTTTTTAACCAATCAAGACAAATACACATTTTTTAAAAATTTGCCACAAGAGACAAAACAATTTTTTTATGATTGTGGTTATATTCCCACAGATTTTATTGATGCAAACAACTTTGTAAACAGCCTTGCAAAACTTAATGAAAAGGAAGAATATGACATTGACTATGCCTTAAAAGATGTTTTGCCAAAAGAAAAATTTTACAAGTTAAACACAAGTTCTTACATTTATGCCCTTTATCCAAAAGTTTGGGATAAACTTGCCGTTGAAGATCGTTTGATTTGTTTAAATTTTGCATATAAAGATTTGTTAAGCAAAAAAAATTTAGATAATTCATATAGATTAATATGGTTTAATAAAAATTACGATAAAAATATATTTGGTTCTTGTGATTTTTTTGGCAAAAGAGTTTATGTGAATTTTGACAAAATTCTGTCAATTTCGGGTTTTTATTTATTTGCAACTTTGGCACATGAAATAAATCATATAAAACAAAAACAGCAACAACAAAACATAAACAGGCTAAAAGATATTTCAAGTTTAAACACTTATGAAAAAATGGAAAATGACGACACCGATTATTTTTATACATTTTTAAGTGATCCAAAATTTTTAAGAAATTTTATTGACGATGATTATAGAAAAAAACTAGCAAATTATGAAAATACTTTGCAATGGGAAAGGTTGAACGATATATTCTATTGTTGCGACTTGCTAGAAATAAGTAGCAGAAATGTTGAAATAAAAACTTTAAAAAAATATGCAAATCAATTTTACAATTATTACAATGACGATGCAAAAAATAACAAGGATATTTCAATTTTTTGCAATAACATCCAAACAATGCATGACGAAAAAAATTTTTCAAAAAAATATATTGAAAATTTAAACAAATTTCAAACTCTATTTAACAACAACCTTACAAGATTTTATCACTTAAACCAAATTATGCTAAAAATTGACCCAAATATTCCTTATGATGTTCACTTAGATGTTATAGAAGAACTATCAAATGTCATCAACACTCAAAATAAGTTAAGCGAAACATTGATTGATATGTGCGAAAATAAATATAATTTTCCGAAATACTTTGACTATTCATTGTTTGATAAAATAAATGAATTAATTGTTAAAAACAAAGAAACCACACAAGACACAATAAATTACTATAAAAAATTGGAACAAGAAAGAAAACAAGAATTAGAACAACAAATTAAGCAAGAAATAAAACAACAATTTGACCGAGAAAGAAAAACAAAAGAAAAAAATCAATTAAGTGACAGCCAAAATATTAACGAATTATAAAAAAACACCATTATTAAATGGTGTTTTTTGTTAATAAATTTGTCTGATTGGTGAAACAAGATAAGTAAAGTTTTGTTGTTCTTCATGTGGAACAATAAAGCATGGGTTAACTTGACCATTTAATTTAAGCACAACATAATCTTCGGTTATATTTCTTAAACAATCCATCAAAAAGTTGATATTAAAAGCAATGGTTAAATCTTCGCCGTTTAGGGCAACGGTTACATTTTCTGTAAAATCACCTGCTTCACTTCGTGCACTGATTGTTAACACATTACCTACAAATGAAAACCTAACACTGTTGTCGCCACCAGTTCTAGCCAAAATGCCAGCTCTTTCCAAAGCATTTAAAAGTTGTGCTTTGCTTATTGTTACAACGCTTGCAAAATTTGTTGGCAAAATTTGTTTGTAGTTAATAAAGTCGTCTTTTGTGCCCAAACATCTACTTACAATGCGTGTGCCACCAATTTGAAGCATTAAATAATTGCGTTCTATCAAAACTTTTATGTTGTCCTCTTCGTCAGTTAAAAGTTTGCTCATTTCGTTTAAACTGCGTGCTGGCACAACAATACTGCACTCACAACTGCTTTGAATAACAGGTTTTTTGGCTATAGCAAGCCTAAAACCATCAAGTGCAACAGCTGTTAAAAGTTTGCCGTCTTGTTCCAACAAACAACCCTTTAAAATAGGTCTCGTGTCGTCATTTGCAACACTAAATATTGTTTTTTCAATCAACTCTTTTAAGTCTTTTTGTTTAACCTCAAAAAATTGTGCATGCTCAATTTCTTGTATTCTAGGAAATTCCTCTGCACTTTGGCATTGCATAAACACTTCGCTGTCGGTGTATTTTAATTTTAACTTGTTGTTTTCATCAAGCAAAAGTTCAATTTGTTCACCATCAAGTTTTTTAACAAATTCGGCAAACAATTTGCCCGGAACAACAACCGAACCTTCAAACTTAACATCTGCAGGGATTTTGCGTTCTATGGCAAGTTCGCCATCTGTTGCCGACAAGTTTAAATATTCACCTTCTGCCGTCAACTTTATGCCTTCCAAAATAGGATTTGTTGTCTTTGTGCTTGTTGCCTTAATTACGGTGGCAACTGCGTTAGATAGGTCTGTGCCTTCTACATAAACTCTCATATAAATCTCCAATATAAATATATGTAACATATTATATCACATCAACAAAACAAAAGCAATCAATAGCAAAAACTTTTGACCTTTTTTAAGTTAAATTTTGTTTTTATTTTTGTAACAAAAACACAAAACAATTTCAATTTTCTCGTGCAAACAAACAAATTATAGTAAAGTTTTAATAAACTTACATCAGCATATTTAAATGCTCTTGGGTTAATATTTTTCAAAACCAAAAATCGCATTTGCAAAGACAAAATTTTACCAAACGCAAACAAATAAAAATCCAGCAAAAACTTTAAAAACTTGCTTTTAAATATAATTTATTTAAGTGGCAAAAATTTTGATTTAAAACACAATATCAATTTTTAAAACAACAATAATTTTAATTAACAAAATCATTAATACAAAAAAAGAAAAATTTCAACAAAACACAACAAAAAATGCATTTTTGTGCAAATGTGTATTTCTGCCAACAAGAATTGCACATAAATTGCACAATTATTTTTGTGTTTTTGCGAAAACTTTTTGTGATTTATCTAACTTTTTTTACCAAAATAAAAAGTTGTCCACATTTACACAATCATTAATATTAATAATATTATTTAATAATAAAAAAATAAAAAGGCAAACGCAAGCAAGTTTAAAAACAATTTGCAAAAATTTATAACAAAATAAATATTAAAATGTAAAATGATGTCATTTATTTAAAATGAATAAAACAAAATTTTACAAAACTTTAAAATAATGTTAATAATAATTAAATAATATTTAACTTTAAAATCAAATAGGCATTGTAGTTTTGACATAAACAAACATAACTCTTTTTTAAAAAAATATGTCAATATGTTTTTTGTGCTTGACAAAACAGCCAATTTAGTTATATACTTGTTTTGCTTTATCAAAAAAGTATGACTTTTTTATGTCATACCAATTAAGTTAGTTAAATATAAAGTTAATCAGTTATCAAATAAAGGAGTGCAATAATGAAAAGAACATATCAACCAAAGAAAAGACACAGAATAAAAGTTCATGGTTTTAGACAAAGAATGGCTACAAAAAAGGGTAGACAAGTTCTCTCTCGTCGCCGTCGTCGTGGTCGCAAAGTTTTAACAGTTAAACATAAATAGTCAAAAAGCACAAAAGTGCTTTTATTTTGTTTATATGGGCAGTTTATGAAAAAAGAAAACAGATTAAAAAAACGAAAACAATTTAACTGGACTTTTAAAAACGGACAAAAATGTTATGGCAAAAATTTGATACTTGTGTTTAATTCAAGTTGGGCAAAAGACTATAAGGTTGGTTTTTCTGTCACAAAAAAAGTTGGCAAAGCAGTTGTGCGAAACAAAGTTAAAAGGCGAATCAAAGAGGCAGTTCGCATTTATCAAAACAACATTGCACAAAATCACACGTTAATTTTTGTTGCAAAGCCACAAATAGTTGATGTCGAATTTTCAACAATTGTTAAAGAAGTTGAATTTTTGCTAAAAAAATCAGGGCTTTTTATTAAAGATGAATAAGTTATTTAATATAATATTTTATCCAATAAAAATATTATTGCTTGCAATTATTTATTTGTATAAGATTTTAATCTCCCCACTTCTTCCAAAATCTTGCAAATATACACCATCATGTTCAACTTATGGCGTTATGGCAATTAAAAGATTTGGACCATTTAAGGGGAGTTTTTTATTATTTAAAAGGTTGCTTAGGTGCAACCCAAAATCAAAGGGTGGGTATGACCCCGTTCCCGACAACATAAAAGGAGATATAAAATGGATTTTATAAGCAATATGCTTGCACCACTTCAATGGCCAGCAAGTGGTGTGTGGGAAACAATTATCAAGTGGCTAAGTGGAGTTGGCAACATTGCAGTTGCAATAATTTTGCTAACATTAATTTTAAAATTGTTGTTGCTTCCTGTTGATTTTTGGCAAAGGTCAGTTACGCGAAAAATGAGTTTAAAACAAGCCGAAATGCAACCAGAGCTTGAAAAAATAAAGCAAAAATATGGCAACAGTGAACTAGGTCAACAAAAGACGGCAGAACTATACAAAAAACACGGCATGAGCCCAACATCAAGTTGTGGTGTTATGCTCGTTTATATGGTTTTAACATTGCTTGTGTTTATTACTTTGTTTAATGGGCTTGGCTCAATCAGCCGAACTCAAATAAACTACGAATACTATCAATTGCAAACAGAATATTCGGTTGTATATAAACAAAGTTTAGCCGAAACTGATTATGACACTTCAATTTATGACAGCGTTGAAGCCTATGCAAAAGCAACAGCACAAAATGCAGTTGCCACAAAATATGATGAAGTTCGTCAAGGATTTTTGTGGATAAAAAATATTTGGAGGCCAGACAATTGGTCAAGCGTGTTCCCAACAGCAGATGAGTTCATAAGCACAACAGGTTCAAAATTTTATGTTGAAACAAATGCCGAAAGTGATTTTTACAACATGGTTATGTTGTCAACAGACACTTCTGTGCCTTATGTTGATGTCAACTTAAATGTTTACGCAATTCCAAGCGCTGACCCTTCAACCGACCCATCAACAATTTTAATTGAAGGCTATGAAACTCCTTGCAACATTGTCTATGCCGACACAGCTCTTGTTACAGAAGGCAAAAACATCAGCGCAGTTGCAACCGAAACAGCATTGGCAAAATTTAAAGCAGACTTTGATGTTGTAACAGCAGGTATAAATCAAAAATATGATGGACAGTGGAACGGCTACTTAATTTTGGTTATTCTTTCTGGCGCAATAACTTTCCTTTCACAATTTTTATCAACAGTTGGTGTTAAGGGCAAGGACAAAAAAGGCAACGAAGTTAAAGGTGCAAAAACAAAATGGATATCAGGTGCTTTTCTTGCAGTGCTTATGATTGTGTTCACAATTGGCTACACAAGTATGTTTGCACTTTACATCGTTACAAACAGCATTTTAAGTATTATATTTAATATTTTAATCAATTTAATAAACAACAAAATAGATAGTGGCAAAGACAAAAAGAAAACAAAAACAGTTGTTGCAGATTATGTAAGAGTTGAATAATGGAGAAGAATTATGAGAAGTTATGAATTTTCAGCAAAGTCAGTTGACAAAGCAATAAAGTTAGGGCTTGAAACCTTAAACAAAAAACAAGAAGATGTTGACATAAAAATCATCAGCGAAGGTGGATTGTTTAAAAAGGCAAAAATAGTTATTAATATTGAAGACAAGCCAGAAATCACAAATTTTAGAAAAGAACAACCAAAAACAGATGTTAAAAAAGTCGAAACAAAAAGCGAACAAAAAGATATTAAAACTCAAACAACTTTTGGCAAAACAAACGAAAGCGCAGTGGCAAAACAAGATATGACAAAAGAAAGCGTATCAAAAACCGAGCAATCAAAAGTTGACAACAATAACAGCAAACAAGCAAAAGCCGAGCAACAAGAAGTTGCTAACGAGCAAAACAAAACAGAAGTTCAAAATGCTACAAATGAACAACCTGCAAAAGTGTTAAAAAACAACGAAACAAGCGTTGAATTTGTTAAAGGTTTGTTAAGTGCAATGAATTTGGTTGCAGATGTTAAATTAAAAGAAACAAAAGACAACAGTCAAGTTACCATAGAAACAGAAGACGCTGGCAGTGTTATTGGATATCGTGGCGAATGTTTAAGTGCAATTCAATATCTTGCAAATATTGTTGAACAAAAGCGCAACAAAAACGCAAAACGAGTTGTTGTTGATGCAGGAGATTACAAAAAGAAACGCGAGCAACAATTAAGAGATTTGGCAATTAAGATTGCCGGAAAAGTTGAAGCAACTGGCAGAGCACACAAGTTTGAACCTATGAACGCCTATGAAAGACGCATTATTCACACCGAACTTCAAAATTATAGTTCTGTTGAAACTCACAGTGAAGGCGAAGAACCACACAGAAGATTGATTGTAACAAAAAAAAGCAAAATAATATAAGTGCTTTTTAAAAACTATTTTTGTTTTGTAATTTTTACTTATTTTTATTAAAAAAATAATTACAAAAAATAACCTATATAAACAAGTTTTATCAAACAAAACATAACATAAAAAAAGAATTGAAAAACAACAAATTTCAATTCTTTTTTATTATTTAAATTTTTATTTTATTTTATTTTATTTTATTTTATTTTATTTTATTTTTTTGCTTTTGCTTAAGTTATTAAAAATTTTATTATATTTTTTTGATATGTTATAATTCATTTTATAATTAATTTAGTTTTTAAATTAATGCTTAAAATTTTAAAAGTTTTAATGTCTATTAAAATCAATATTCAATCAAATTTTTAATAGACATTTTTTGTTTTAAAACCCAAATTTGTTTAAAAATGTTGGACTAGCCACAACTGTTTTGTTGTTTAAGTTTTGCAAAATTTTTGGCATATCAACAAAATTTAGTTTGTAGGCGCAAAGCAGTTGTTTTTTTGTTTTGTATTTTTTGTTTATCTCTTTTTTGCCATATCTTTCATCGCCCAAAATAAATATGCCGTGATGTGCAAGTTGCGCCCTTATTTGATGAGTTTTGCCCGTTTGAATGTTAACATCCAAAAGAGATAATTCGCCGTTAGTTTGTTCCAAAACATAACTGGTTATAACTTTGCTACAATCTTTTTGTGCTTTGTCAAAGATGTAAACTTTGTCATTTTGCTTTTTGTGATAGTCAACAAATTGTTCTTGCTTTTTTATGTTGCCAAAGGCAATAGTTTTGTAGTTTTTTTGTATTTTGTGCTGTTTAAAGCATTCAAACATAACATCTCTTATTTTTTCATTTTTTGCAAGCACAACCAACCCTTCGGTGTTTTTGTCCAATCTGTGACAGGCATAAAAACCATCAAATATATCTTCCAAACATTCGCTTTGCAAAAATGCTTTGTCTGTTTTTGTAACTTCAACCCCTTGTGGCTTAAAAACAATGATAATTTGTTCGTTTTCAAAAACAACTTTTACATCCGTTTGCTTTTTGTCTGGCAAAAACAAACAAATCTCGTCACCAAAGCTTACTTGCTGATTGCTTGCAATTTTTTTGTTGTTTACACGAATATCTTTTTTTCGCAAAATAGTGTTTAAAATTTGATAATTTAAGTTTGGCTTGTGTTTTAAAATTGCATCAAACACAAACTGATTTGCATCGTTTGTAAATTGTATCTTTTGCATCAGTCAAGCTTTCCTTTTAAATTTGTTTTTGCACTTTTGATGATGATGCCGTTTAAAATGTATTTAAAAACAAAATACAACAAAACAAATCCAATCACTCCAACTCCAAGTATTATCCAATTGCTTAACATTGATTTTTTAACAGTAAAATAAAAACTTGTAGTGTTGCTTCTGTAACCATCTTTTGTTTGATAAACCGTAATTATCATAGTTCCGTTTTGAGTTATTTCATATTCGGTGATGTTTGTTGTTTCGCCACTGTTAGCCGAAACAAAAATTTCTGCGCCATCTTCACCAAAAAATTTGATTGTTGTGTTTTGAGTGAGCATGCTTGTCCATTCTATTTCTTTGCCATCAACAAACAATTTTGCTGTAACTTTTGGTAGCAAAACTTTAAAGCTAATTGCGTCCAAAACTTCTGCGTCACTGCTGTTTAAAAATTTTAGTTGATAATTTCCAACTGGCAGAGTAATTTTTTCCCCATCCGTCAAAGTGTCAAAAAGTTCTTCGTCCTTGTAAATTACAACTTTTGAAAAACCAATGTCTTCACCTGCCAAAAACAAAATATCAGTGTTCTTTTCAAAACTATCACCATTTTTTGCACCTTGATAGCCATAAACTGTGTTTAAGCGTTCAACATCCGGCTGTAAAATATAGTTGTTGTTCAAATTTATTTTGCAATTTGCTTGCGAAAAAGTTATCTTATCTGCCGTCAACTTGTTGCCAGACAAATCTATTGTTACATTTTCATTTAAACCTGTTAAGTCACAAACAGAAATTTGATTGCTATTTAAATTTAAAATTTCCAAACTGCTTAAACTGCTACTTGATAGCATATCAGTTTTAAAACTTCCCAAAGCATTGTTAGATAGGTCAAGTTTTTTAAGATTTTGTATGTTTGTTAATTCATCGCCCAAAGAATAAATTTGATTGCCACTTAAATTGATTGTGTCAAACGCAGACAAATCAAATTCGCCCAAACCAGAAATTGAACTTATGCCATAACTTTGACCTTGTGCATTTGTGCTTAAATTTAATATTTTAACAGGAAAATCTTTAAACATATCAAGTGTTAAAACATCGCCAACAGGTTTATTATTATAAGTGTCGGTGTAAACATTGTAAAGTGCAACCCAAAGTTCTGTGCTTATAACTGTGCCGTCGTTTTCAATTTTTAACTCTTCGGTGCTGTCGGCAAACACGATTTTTGTTGGCTGTTTGGTGTTTAATGCAAAACCAGCGCCAAGCAAAAACATTAACACAATTAACAAAATGTTAAATTTAACCAAAATATTTTTCTTCATATTTGTATTATAACACAAAAAACAAAAAAACAAATATATTTTAAATATGTTTTTGCTTGTTGCTTTTATATAAGTTAATTTTTAATTTGTATTTTTTTGTTTTATTAATTAAAACACCAAAAAAATGTAAACGGCTTAAAACAAATTTTAACATTTAAAAACACTATCAATCAAAAGCTTTTAAAGCAATGTAAGTCTTTAAAAACTCTATATAAAATTAAATGTATCAAAAGCTAAAATAGCAACATAAACAAAAAACAAAAATCAACAAAATATAGTATTTTTTTAACAAAACCAACAAAAATTTAAATATGTGTTGAAAAACTTTTTTTGTTATGTTAT
>JBJFDJ010000012.1:0-1365 GCA_051889975.1 Christensenellales bacterium | reverse complement strand
TATCTTGGCAGTGGTGTTTATCCAATGCTTCCACCAGAGTTATCAAACGGCATTTGTTCATTAAATGAAGGTGTTGATCGTTTGGCTTTGGTTACAACAATTGACATAAATAGCAAGGGCAAAATTGTTGATTATCAGTTTGAAAAGGCTGTTATAAATGTTAAACAGGCATTTAGTTATGAAAACGCCGAAAAAGTTCATTTGTCACAAGATGGCTATGACAAAAAGTATGCACAGGCAAAGCCATACACCGACATTTTGTATGAAGTAACAGATGTTTTGGAGCGAAGACTTAAAAACAGGGGTAGTTTGGACTTTTTAAACTTTGAACCAGAATTTAAGTTTAACAAAGAAAAAAATATTGTTGAAGAAATTGAAAACACTGGCACCGAACGAAGCCACAAAGTTGTTGAAGAGTTTATGATTCTTGCAAACGAAGCAACAGCAAAGTATTTTAAAGAAAACGAGATTGATGGCATTTATCGTGTTCATGGCAAACCAAATAAGTTTAAAATGAGTTCAGCAAACGAAGTTTTAAAAAAATATAACTTTTCGCAAAATTTAACATTGGAAAACAAGTCATATCAAAACTTGTTGCATCAAATAAAAGACGCACCTGCAAAAGAATACTTAAACAGCGTTGTTATGCAAACTTTGGACAAAGCAAAATATTCTGCCGAAGATATTGGGCACTTTGGATTGGCTTCAACGGGTTACACTCATTTTACATCACCAATTAGAAGATACAGTGACACAATTGCTCATCGCATAATCAGCGAACACTTAGAATATGGCAAAACAACCGAGAACAAACAACACTTGTCATATATTGCCGAGCATTTAAACAATCAAGAGGTCAAAGCTTCAAAAGCCGAAAAAGAAAGTGATAAGTTCTTGTGTTGTTTGTGGGCAGAAAAACATCTTGATGAAGTTATAAATGGATATATTGTCAATGTTTCACCAGCCCAAATAGTTGTAAGGCACAAGGGCGTTACAATGCAAATCCCATCACTTTTGCTTAAAAATGGCTTAAATGCAGAATATGTTTTATCAAACGATTTGCAAACCTTAAAAGATAAAAACAGCAATGCAGTTTACAGAGTTGGCGATTATATTGATTTTAAAATTGCACAAGTTGACAAATCAAATTACACAATTTTTGGCACAGCTGATTTTGAATTAAAAAATGAAAAATCAAAGAACGAAAAAACTAACCTAGAAAGTGATAATTTGTTGTTGTAATCAAGTTATTAATGTTAAAGTAAAAACATTTATTTAATATAAAACAAAAAAGTCCCTAGCAACAATGGGTTGTATTAAGGACTTTTTTGTTGCTTTTGTTACATTTTTATTTGAATATTTTGC
>JBJFDJ010000011.1:1572-56555 GCA_051889975.1 Christensenellales bacterium | reverse complement strand
GGCAAATACAAGTCTTTTTTTGTAACAGTTTCGCCAACATTGTAGCAATCATATATGTCAACCAACACATAATTGTGCTCATACATCTGGTTTAAAAAACGCTCAAATTCCTTGTATGTCACACAATATTTGTAAAAGTTAAATCTGTATTTGTTTTCCTTATTTAATGCAATTTCTGGTCTGTTAATGAGTTGGTGCGTAAAAAAATTTTCTATTGTTCCTGTGTATAGATATGTATCATTTGCCATAGCATTTAAAACAGGTTTTGCTAAAATGCTGTTTGTTGCATTTGACAGTGGAACAAATACAAGTATCAAAACCAAATACAAAATTACAAATTTAAATTTCTTTTTCATAACAAAGTTATTTTAAAGCATTTTTTATAATTTATACATTTTCTATTTTCAAAAAAATTAAAGCATAAGCCAAAATTGTGATGATATTTTTGTGCCAAATTAAAAAAAATGTAATTTTTTGTTGAAAACTTTTTTCCTTGGTGCTATTATTTAATTAAGGAGAAATGATATGTTACAATTTATTAATGATAATTGGGTATGGTTTGTTTTGGGTGTAATTGTTTTGCTTGCAGTGGTTTTGTTAATTGTTGTTTTAAGCAACAAAGATAAGTCAAAAGCCGAACCAGAGAAAAAATTTGAAGTCAATAGTTCTGACAACACAAAATCAGAAGACGAAAAACAGACAAAAGATAAACGCATAAGAAGAGCAGTTATTAAAAATCACGAAGCAAAAAGCGATGTGCAAGAAAACGCTTCTGCCAGTGCAACAAAAGATGACGAACCTGCAAAAAATTTACAAGAAAAACCAAAAGACGAAAAAACACAAGAACAAAAAGTTAAAAAAGTTAAAAACGCAAAAGTAGAACAAGCAGAAGTTAAAGACGAACCAGAACAAACAAAAGAAATCAAAACTGAAAAAGAAAAAGTTGTTAAAAAAGAAAAAGCAGAACCAAAAAAAGAAGAAAAGCCAGTTGAAGAAAAAGAATTAAAAGCAGAGCCAGAAAACACAAAAAAAGAAAAAGTTCAAGAAGACAAGAAAACAGAAAAAGCTAACAAAACAACAAAACAAAGCGAACAAAAAGAAAACAACAACAAAGCAAATAACAAAAAAACGGATAAAACCATTGAAGAAACCAAAGAAAAATCAGGCAACTCAAAAAGTGCAAAAGAGCCAGAAAAATCTGATGTAAAAAACACAAAAGAACAAGAAAAATCAAGTGATGTTTCTGGTGAACAAGACACAGCTACAAGTGTCGCTGATAAAGCCGAAGGAGAAGAAACAATGGAAAAATCAGCAGAAAAAACAACAGAAAGATATCGTGTTGTTTATGACAAAGAAAATAAAAATTGGATTGTTAGGGTTGATGGTGGCAAGCGAGCAAGCCGTAGATGTGCAACAAAAGAAGAAGCCCTAAAAGTTGCAAAAGACCTTGCAAAAAAGAAAGATGCAGACCTTAGCGTTCACAAAAAGAATGGTAAATTTCAAAAACAAAAATAAATTTTAAAAACTTGCTTTATGCAAGTTTTTTTATGCTTATGACAAAAAAATTTTAAAACTTCCCAAAGCAAAAACAACTAAAAGTAACAACTGCAAACAAGATAAGAATTAGTTTTCATTAATTTTAGTTATAGCAGTGAAAAATGGCAAAAAAATTTAAGCGAACAGCTATAATAGCTTAAATCAAAATAACATCAAGTTTTTATGTAACATTATGTAAAAAAAGCTGTTTAAAAAACTAATTTTGGCAGTTGAGAGTAACAAACTTTTTTTTGCATAAAATACACATAGGAGCTGTTATGTGGGAATTTTCTCTTTACTTTGAAAAATCTTTGTTGCCATATTTTAACGATTTAAAAACTGAACTCAAACTGCAATTTTGTAATGATTCTAACTGTGTTGCAATTGGCATAAAAGATGAACAATATTGTTTTATGATTGCCTTGCCAAACCAAGTTTTTAAGCAAAATGAAGCAAAAATAAAACAAAAATTGGCAGAAATTATTTGCGTTTATTACAAACCTTATTTCATTTTAAAAAGTTTAAAAAATTTTGATTTAACTTGCGAGGACAACATCATTTTGCTGGATATTTTGGCAAGTTATGAAAATCAACAAGACATTTTTGATATATCAAAAAAACTTAATGTTTCTAACAAATTATATTTAAAATCATACATCAGTTTTAAGTTAAAAGAACAAATTAACAAGTGGCAAGAAATTGGCGAACTAATCAACGAAAACTCGTTGTTTTTAATTGATAAAACCATCAGGCAGGAACTTATAAAATTTTTGATGGCAGGGCTTCAATCAGATGCCGAACTGTTGACCATCAAAAAAAATAATGACAGTTTTTGTGTGATTGATTCAAACAAAAGAGATGTGGCTTTAAAATCGATTTTTTATGCTCAAGATGAATATGACAATTTGTTGTATGCCATCATTAACAAATTTCCAAAGTTTATTCAAATAGAAAATTCAAAAGATTTTGATGTAAAATTTTTAAACAATTTGTATAGGCTATTTGGCGAAAATGTTAAGTTGTTAAAATGACAATATTTGCAATAATTTAAAGATAAAACATATTAGGTGGCACTGCGATGTAAAATTTTAACCAAGTTAAAATTTTTGTTTGCCAAACGCAAACCCACGAAAAATCGTGGCATCGCAGTGCCAACAAACAAATGCCAACAAACATCAGTATAAAATAATAAAAAATTTTATTACAAAAAAATCAATAAATAACATAAATTTAACTGACAAATATTATTTAAAAATGATTGTTTAATTTGCAGTTTTAACTAAAATTTTTTTGCAATACATCAAAACATTTTGTTTATGCCTTAAAATTGTGTTGACAAAATAATTTTTAGGGTGTAATATATAAATACAATTAAATTAAAGGTTAAGAAAAAGACAAGTAACCCACAATTTTGCTATGTAGAGAAGTTATCCTTGGCTGAAAGATAACAATAGGGGTTGTGACAGTGAAACCACTTTTTCGGCTTTAGCAAGTCATAGCACATGGCAAAACAAGGTCACAAAATGTGATAAAAAAAGGTGGAACAACGGTAAATTATCGTCCTTTGCAAAAGGCAAAGGGCGTTTTTTATTTTTGTTATTTAACTTTTGTTTAGTTGTTTAAAAAGTGAATTAAAGAGGGTAATTTTATGGATAGCAAGGGTTATGAAAAAGAAATAAATGTTAAAAGACACACAATGGCTCACGTTTTGGCAGCAGCTGTAAAGGAACTTTTTGGCAATGTTAAGTTTGGCATTGGACCAGCCATTGACACTGGTTTTTACTACGATTTTGACCTTGACAAAAACATTTCGCCAGATGATTTTGCAAAGATAGAAGACAAAATGCGTGAAATTATAAATCAAAACATTGATATGACAAAACAAGTGATTAGCAAACAACAAGCACTTGAGTTTTTTGCCGATGAGCCATACAAACTTGAACTCATAAACGACTTGCCAGAAGGCGAAGAGATTAGCATTTATCACCTGGGAGACAAGTTTAGTGATTTGTGCCGTGGCCCACACGTAGAAAACACAAAATTTTTGCGCAACGTAAGTTTTAAACTTGACAGGGTAAGTGGTGCATATTGGCGTGGCAGTGAAAAGAACAAAATGCTTCAAAGGGTTTATGTATATTGCTTTGAAACAAAAGACGAGTTAAAAGAGCAAATTAGAATGCTAGAAGAAGCTGAAAAGCGTGATCACAGAAAATTGGGCAAACAATTAGGATTGTTCTTTATAAGCGAATATGCTCCCGGAATGCCTTTCTTTATGCCAAATGGTGTAATTGTTAGAAACGAATTAATTAAATATTGGCGAGAAATTCATAGAAAAAATGGTTATGTAGAAATAGAAACACCTACTGCAATGAATAGAGAATTATGGGAAATCTCTGGTCATTGGGACCACTATAAAGAAAATATGTATACGTTAAAAGTTGAAGATGAAGATTTCGCAATTAAACCTATGAACTGCCCAGGTGGTATGTTATATTACAAAGAAAATATTCATTCTTACAAAGAGTTGCCTTTGCGTGTTGGAGAATTGGGTAAAGTGCACAGACATGAATCAAGTGGAACATTGCATGGCTTGTTTAGAGTTCGTTGTTTTACACAAGATGATGCACATATTTTTATGATGCCAAATCAAATAGAAGGTGAAATTAAAAATATATTAAAACTAGTTGATGAAATGTATAAAACTTTCGGTTTAACATATAAATTAGAGCTTTCAACAATGCCAGAAAGTCACATCGGAAGTGAAGACGATTGGAGAATCGCGGAAGAAGGCTTAAAAAATGCACTTAACAACATAAATCAAGATTATATTGTAAACGAGGGCGATGGAGCATTTTATGGTCCTAAAATAGATATACACATCAAAGATGCAATTGGAAGAACATGGCAATGTGGCACAATTCAGTTGGATATGCAACTGCCAAAACGATTCAATCTTTATTATGTGGCTGACGATGGAACAAAAAAAGAACCAATTATGATTCATAGGGTTGTATATGGCTCAATTGATAGATTTTTAGGTATTATTACAGAAAATTTTGCAGGTGCTTTTCCAACTTGGTTGGCTCCAATTCAAGTAAAAATAATTGCAATTAATGAAAAATGTGCAGATTATGCAAATTCTCTTGCAGAAAAAATGGAGAATAGCGAAATAAGATGTAGTGTTGATTTGCGTAATGAAAGTTTGTCTTATAGAATAAGAGAAGCAGTTAGTTTAAAAACGCCATATGTTATTGTTGTTGGTGAAAAAGAAGTGGCAAATAATACAATTTCTGTTCGACAAAGAGGCAGTAATAATGCAATTGACTATTGTCCAGACGAATTTATCAATAAGGTTGTAAAAGAAATTAAAGAAAGAAAATTATAATTTATGGTTAGGAACAAAAATATGAAAATTGAAGTAGATGGTGTAATATACAAAGTAAATTTTTCGCATGCTATCAAAAAAAACCTATTTTTGTAATAGGGTCAAGTATGATTAAGGTTAAATATTTTTATTTAATAACAAAAAGAACATTGAATTTTTAACAATGTTCTTTTTTGTTGGATAAAGTACTGACGACGGAATTCTGTGCATCTTTGTCACAATTAAAATTCTATGATATGCTCTAAACTTGAATGTAGTTGATTTAGTTTTTCAATATATTCAAAATCTAAATTGAGGGTTGCATCTTTAAAACTATTTAACAAAACTTCAATGCAAAAACATAGTTTTGCATCATATTTTTGTTGGATTTTTTGTATTTCATCTCTTTGTGCATACAAGTAGTCAATCATAGGAATTGCAACATCATTTTCATTTCTTGTTGACATTTCTTTTGAGCAAAATGTTATGTAACCCTTTGGTTTTTTGTTTGTTATTGGACTGACTTTCATTTCACTTTTTTGTTTGCAAAATTTTGCTTTCAAACCCATTGCCTGTTCAATTTCTTTTTTGTCAAAATCATTGTCAATATAAATGGTAAATCGGGCACTAATAGTTGGATTTGGCATTTTGTCAAAATCTTTTTTATCAATACTCTTCATTTTTTTTCTCCTTATATTCATCTAAATATTCACCAGTATAAATTTCTGTTCCGTACATTTTTGAAATTAAAACAATTTGACCGTCATCAGTATCAACATACATATCATACTCACTACCGCAATCATAATCGTTTTTGAACGAATAAGGGTCAATATTGCAATCTTTTATATATCTTGTTCCAAGTTTCCCATATCCATCTCATTATTAAATATCGCATTTTTCAAATAAAGTCAAATGACTTTACTGATATTTATATCATATATTTACATTTATTACAGCCAATTAAAAAAGTTGTTAAAAACTGTTGACACGCCAAAATTTATGTGATATTATATTTTTGTTTTGAAGAAGAAGTATCCACTTCTCACCAGTCGGCAAAGGCGCCAGATTAGGTTATGACTATAAATTATCACTATCAAAAGATAGTTTTTTAGGTGGATAATTCTTTTAAGAAATTTATCCACTTTTTTTGTGGAATAGGAGGAACTAATTATCAAGGATTTATTGATTAACGAACAAATTCGTGCACAAAGTGTGCGTCTTGTTGGCGAAAATGGTGAACAACTTGGCATTATGAGTTTGCAAGAGGCAAAAGACATTGCAAATCAAAAAGATTTAGACCTTGTTGCAATTTCACCAAATGTAAACCCAGTGGTTTGCAAAATTATGAACTATGGCAAGTTTAAATACGCTCAAGAAAAAAAAGAAAAAGAAGCAAAAAGCAAACAAAAAGTCGTTGAAATAAAAACAATCAGGTTTGGCTTGAACATAAGCGAGCACGACACAGCATATCGTGCAAAACAAGCGCAAGAATTTTTGTCAAAGGGCAACAAAGTTAAGTGCAATATGCGTCTTTCTGGCAGAGAAAATGCCTATGCAGACAAAGGTATGGAAACTCTTAAGTTGTTTGCCGAAAAAATGAGTGAATTTGCTGTTATAGAAAAAGCGCCTTTTAAAGAAGGCAGATTTATCAATATGATATTAGCACCAAAAAAATAATCTTAAAGGAGAAAAATTATGCCAAAACAAAAAACAAGAAGAGCAGCTGCAAAAAGATTTATTGTTACAAACAGTGGTCGTGTTAAGCATGCAAAACAAAATCGTCGTCATATTTTGACAAAAAAAGAAACAAAGAGAAAGAGAGTTCTTAGACAAAATGTTGAACTTGCAAGCAAAAAGGAAGAAGCAACAGTAAGAACAATGATACAAGCATAAGGAGTGAGGAAAGATGAGAATTAAAAGAAGTGTAAACGCATTAAAAAAGCGTAGAAAAGTTTTAAAAGCTGCAAAAGGTTTCCGTGGCACACACAGCAAACTTTATCGTGTTGCAAAAGAATCAGTTATGGGAAGTCGCCGTCACGCTTATGTTGGTCGCAGACTTAAAAAGAGAGATATGAGAACATTGTGGATTGCTCGTATCAATGCTGCTTGCCGTCAAAACGACATCAGCTACAGCAAATTTATGCATGGCTTAAAGGTTAACAACATCAATCTTAACCGCAAAGTTCTTGCAGACCTTGCAATCAGTGACGCACAAGCTTTCAGTGCACTTGTTGCAACAGCAAAAAATGTTAAATAAAAATAAAAAAGGCTTAACTGCCTTTTTTTGTTGCAATTTGCAATTTTATATTTTGCAAGCAAAAACATAATCTATGTTTAAATTAAATTTGATTTATCCTTTAAAAAAATCTTAACCAGTTGAGTTTGCCTGTTGATTTTTTCTTACATCAAATAAGACTTAAGCTTGTAAGTCAATTTTACACAAAAATAGTTAAAATAATTATACTGTTGCTTAAATTTGTGATATAATTTTTTTATGGAAATCATTTCGTCAAAAGCAAACGCAAAAATTCAGGACGCAAAAAAATTGCATGATAAAAAACACAGAGACAAAACTGGGCTTTTTTTGGTTGAGACAAAAAAGGTCATACAAGAAGCAATTAGCTGTGGTTTAAAGCCAGTTTGCTTGTTTATTTTGCAAGATAAACAAAACATTTTTGATGGCTTTGAAAGTGTGTATTTTGTTAAAGACAGTGTGTTAAAAGAGTTGTCGTCAACTGTTACAACTGATGGCTACATTGCAGTTTTTGAGCAAAAAAATCAAACAAAAGAGTATAAAGGTGGCAGGTTTTTGATACTTGACAACCTGCAAAATCCGGACAACTTTGGTGCAATTATGCGAACTGCTTTGGCGTGTGATTTTAAGCAAATTTTTTGCATAAACTGCGCAAGTCAATACAACCCAAAAACTTTGCGCGCCAGCATGGGCAATCAATTTAAACTAGATATTATCAATATTAGTTATGAAGATATAACTTTGTTATTTAAAAATGCAACAATTTACACTGCAAGTATGCAAGGTGAAAATATATTTTTAAAGACAGATTTTCCCCAAAATTGTGGTTTTGTTATCGGCAATGAAGGTAACGGAGTTAGTGAGCAAATTAAATCGCTTGTTAAAAACACTTTGTGTTTGCCAATGGAAAACAACACCGAAAGTTTAAACGCAAGCATAAGCGCAAGTGTTATTATGTATTACATCTATTCGCAAAAATATAAAGTTTAATATTGCCAACAAGATAAAATAGTTTAAAAAATACATGAAAAAGCAAGTTTTTTACAAACAACAAATTTAGTGTTTTTAATAAAATTTGTATTAATTATAAAAATTTTTATAAAGCACTTTTCTTTTGTGGCAAAATATGATAAAATAATAAAAGAGTTTGTGCATTAAAACAAAATTAATTTAAAAAGTAGTTATGCGTTAAAGCAAAATTAATTAAAAAGATTTATGCATTAAAAAAATTTATTACAAAGAAGGTTTTTATGTCAGGACATAGTAAGTGGAACAATATCAAACAAACAAAGGGCAAAATGGATGCATTAAGGGGTAAACTATTTACCAAATATGGCAAGATTATCAGCGTTGCCGTAAAACTTGGTGGGGCAGACCCAAACAGCAATCCAAAACTTAGGGACGCAATTGCAAAGGCAAAAGCAAACAATATGCCAAATGACAACATCACTCGTTGCATAAAAAAGGCAAGTGGTGAAGCAAGTGGTGGCAATTATGAAGATATAACTTATGAAGGCTATGGCATTGGTGGCAGTGCTGTTATTGTAAATTGCTTAACCGACAACAAAAACAGAACAGCAGGCGATGTTCGTCACGCATTTGACAAACATGGTGGTGCACTTGGCAACACAAATTGCGTGTCATTTATGTTTGACAGACTAGGTCAAATTGTAATTGACAAAAATTGTGGTCATAGTGAAGACGAAATTTTGGAGTGGGGTTTAGAAGCAGGTGCTGACGATGTTGTAACCGACGACGATGTTTACACAGTTGTAACAAGTTCAGCAAACTTTAACGAAGTTAGAGATTATCTTCAAAACAAAGGCTTAACATTTTTAAGCGCAGATGTAAGTTTGGTGCCACAAAGTTATGTTGACCTTGATGATGACAAATACGCAGTTTTTCAAAAGATGTTAGACGAACTTGAAAACAACGACGATGTTCAAGATGTATATCACAATGTTAATTTAAAAGATTAGTTAAAAAAAACAAGTTTTAAGACTTGTTTTTTTATATTAATTTTTAGCGTGTTAAAAAATATAAACATCAAGCCCATATTTAAAAAACAGAAAAATTTCATTGCAAATATATTAAACAAAACCTGTAACAAAACAAAAAATTTTTTTGATTTTTTGTTTGCTTTTTAATAAAAACCTAAGCATATATAGTTACATTAATTGTTAACTTTTTAAAAAAATACGGCACAATTATTTGCCGTATTTTTAACTTATTTAATTTTTTGATTTAAAAACTTTTTTGTTAAAAGTTTAAATTAAAGTGTTTGTTCCTGCAATTTTTTATCTTTTTTGCTTTGTTTTATTTTTTGCATATCTTTTTGTTTTTTTGTTTGCAGGTTTTTGTTTGTCTTCTTTTTCTTGTTTGTTACACTTTTTTGTTTGTTTGATTTTGATTTATCTTGCTTTTCTTTTGCCTGTTTTTTCTCTAATAATTTTGCTTCTTCTTCGCCAACAAAATGAATTTGAGTTTTTTCATTTGGGTGTTGTGCATAATATACCAAATATTCATTCAATTGTTTTGCTTCGTCATGGTCAATGAGATTTTTGTTAATGTATTTATCATATGGTCTATATTTTGCCAAAATTGTTTGAAGTGGCATAAGGTCCTTTTTGTTGTAATTTCCACTTACAAATACGCACAATTTTGATTTAGAATAGATTTCCCAAATATACTTGTTTATTTCTTCTTTTGTCAAACTTCTTGTCTTTTCATAAAAGTCACTTACAAACAAAGGTTGGTTATAAATCATTTTGTTAAACAAAGTTTCTGCTGAGTTATATTTTATTGCTGATTTTCGTTCTCGGCGATTTTCCCACATTTCTTTAAATCCAGAAAATTCTTCGTCTGTAATTCCGTTTGTCAACAAATCATCAAGCACTTCAGTTAAATTTGCCATACATGTTCTAACATTTTTTGGCGTTGTTTGAATTGAAAATATTTTAAATGGTTGTTGTGGCATATCAAGAGTGTAAAACGCAGGAGTGTAAACTAGACCATTGTTATTTCTAAACTTGTTAAACAATCTGCCATTAAAGCTATTTAACAAAAAATCTTCAATGTTTGTGAATATGTCATTTTTTTCGTAGTCGGTTGAGCCTTTTAAAATAAATTCTATTGTTGATGTTTTGCTTTCAGCACTTGGTGTTAAATACATAATGTCGTTATAAAACTCGTATTGTCTTGGTGGAGTGGTGATTTTTGTTTCGATAATTGATGGTGCTTTTTCAACAAAATTTTTTTCACAAAGCTCTTTAATTTTTTCAAAAGGAAGGTCGCTAGAAACAGTCATAACTAAATTTTCTTTTGTAAAATAAGTCTTTGCAAATCTTATGAGTTGTTTTTCGGTTATGGAGTCAATAACAAGTTTGTCAAGTCCCAAAATTTCTTCTTCTGTTAAAGTTTCCATGTTATTGGTTAACATATCAATCACATCTGTTGATTTGTTGTCAATAACCATTTCAAGTTCTTGAAAAATAGGCTTCTTTTCGTTGTCCAAATCTTCTTTGTTG
Source organism: Christensenellales bacterium (assembly GCA_051889975.1). Classification (GTDB taxonomy): domain Bacteria; phylum Bacillota; class Clostridia; order Christensenellales; family UBA1242; genus UBA9845. The sequence continues at coordinate 45,871 of JBJFDJ010000011.1, read as the reverse complement.
TATCCATCTCTAAACAACAATCTGCTTTCTAGTTCAAAGATTTCATCAACAAACTTGCTTGGACAATTAAATTCTGTTTTAACATAGTCTTGCGAAGTTTCGGCATTATATATTGTGTTTGTTCTTTGCAATTTGTTAAATATTTCACTTTTTGGAAGGTCTGGTAGCGAAGTAAAAAACATATGTTCAACCATGTGCGCAATGCCCGGTTTGATGCGTGGAATTCTTAAATTGTTGTTTTCATCCATATAAAACACAACATTTTTGTATGTTCCAACAACTTCATTAGGATTTGGAATGTCAATGAGTGGAATTCTAAAACCAACATTTACATCTGTGCACTTGTTGTAGTTGTGTTTGTAATAAACCAGTGTGGAACCATTTGGAAAAGTATAAATTTGTTTGTCTGACATAATTTCTCCTTAAATTAACTTTTATAAATTGTAACATATAACAACCCGTTTGTAAATACATAATTTTGTATTTTAAAAACTTTTTAATATGGCTTATCACTTGACTTTTTTTAACAAAAAATATAACATATACTAGAACAAATGTTTTAAGAGGTGCAAATGATAATTCTTGGCATAGACCCGGGTTATGCAATTGTTGGATTTGGTGTCATTGAAAAAATTGGTAGTAACATAAAAGTCATTGATTATGGCGTTATCACAACACCAAAAGAAGACAGCATGCCAAAGCGATTAAATGATATTTACGACAGTTTGTGTGCCTTAATTGACAAATACAAGCCAGATTGTATGGCACTTGAGGAATTGTTTTTTCAAAACAACCAAAAAACAGCAATTGCTGTTGCGCAAGCAAGGGGAGTTATAGAACTTGCAGGAATGAAAAAAATTGGCAGGCTTTATGAATATACGCCACTTCAAATAAAGCAAGCGCTCACAGGTGTTGGAAGGGCAGAAAAAAAACAAGTGCAATATATGGTCAAAGCAATTTTGGGGCTTAATAGCATACCAAAGCCAGATGACGCAGCAGACGCCCTTGCTGTTGCCATAACTCACAGCCAAACAAATCAAACCTTGGGTGGATTTGATGTTAAATAAAATTATGTTATTTTAAAACATAGCTAAGGTTTTATAGTTTAAACATAACCCAAAAAACAATCAAAAGTCATAGCAAAATTGAAGGAATAAAATTTTTGCAATTTTAAGTTTATGACTTAAATTATAAACAAAAAGGATTTTTATGATAGGATTTATTCAAGGAAAATTAGAAGACATAAACAACAACACACTTTTAATTAGTTGCAATGGTGTTGGCTTTGAAATATTGGCAAGTCAAAACACAATTCAAAAACTTGGCAATATTGGTGAAAATGTTAAAGTTTACACATTTTTAAATGTGAGAGAAGACGAGATGTCGCTTTTTGGCTTTGCAACAAGCGAAGAAAAATCAATGTTTTTAAAACTGACTTCTGTTGGTGGCATTGGTCCAAAAACTGCGATTTCAATACTTAGTGAAATTAGCATTTATGATTTGGCAACTGCAATTTTAGGTGGCGATGCCACATCAATTAGCAAAATCAAAGGCATTGGCAAAAAGACGGCAGAACGCATTATTTTAGAGTTAAAAGAAAAGATAGACAACTTGCCACTCATTGACAAAATGGCACCAACTGGCGAAGTTGCAATTTCTCAAGAATTTGAATATGCAATCAATGTTTTGGTCAGCCTTGGCTTAACAAAATATGACGCAACAAAGCGTTTAAGAGAACTTGCTGGGCCAGACGATAAAGCAGAAGACTTAATTCAAAAAGTGTTGAGAAGTTTATAGATTTTATGTTGCAATTAACACAAAATTGGCGATAAAATTTAAAAACTTATTTTGACAATATTTTTGCTTTATTTAAAAAATATTTCAACAAACTTTGATAAGATTTTAAAGCAGTGCAAATAAATAAAAATTGGTGCTATGCAAGTGCCAAAAAGTGAAAAGAATAAAACTTTTTTAGGGGTAATATGGAAAATATAGATAACAGATTTATCACAAGCACCAAAAACGAAAGTGATGCAGAAATTGAAAACAAACTTCGCCCAACCAGAATACAAGACTATGTTGGACAGGCAAAAATCAAGTCACAACTTGATGTTTTTATAAAAGCTGCACTAAACAGAAACGAAGCACTAGACCACGTGCTTTTGTATGGTCCACCGGGACTTGGCAAAACAACACTTTCTCACATCATTGCAAACGAACTTGGCGTGCAAATGAAGGTCACAAGTGGGCCAGCAATTGAAAGTGGGGCAGACCTTGCCAGCATACTCACAAACTTGCAAAAAAATGATGTTTTGTTCATTGACGAAATTCACCGCTTAAACAAAAGCGTGGAAGAAATTTTGTATCCTGCAATGGAAGATTTTGCTCTTGATTTTGTTGTGGGCAAAGGCCCAAGTGCAAGGGCAATGAGACTTAAAATTCAACCTTTTACACTCATTGGTGCAACCACAAAGGCAGGCAATTTGTCTGCACCCCTTCGTGACCGTTTTGGCGTGCTTGCAAGACTAGAAAATTATACAACCGAAGAACTGCAAACAATCATAAATCGTTCTGCAAACATTTTGGGTATGAATTTGGATGCAGATGCCAGCAAAGAACTTGCGCTTCGCAGTCGTGGAACGCCTCGTATTGCCAACAGGCTTTTAAAAAGAGTGCGTGACTTTGCCGAAGTTGAGGGCAGTTCAAGCATAACATTGCCAATCACAAAAAAAGCACTGGACATTATGGAAATTGACAGTTTGGGGCTCGATTACACTGACAAACGCATAATTTTGACAATGATAGACCGCTTTGGTGGCAAGCCAGTTGGGCTTGATACCCTTGCAGCAAGCACTGGCGAAGAGGCAACAACAATTGAAGATGTTTACGAGCCATATCTGTTGCAAATTGGTTTTATTGCGCGCACACCACGTGGCAGAGTATGTCTTGCAAAGGCGTATGAGCATTATGACCGAAAAATCCCAGACAGCATAAAGGAAACAATAAACAGCATAAAACCACAAATTGATAATTAGTATCAACAAGTGTTTTTCTGCTAACAAAATGATATGATTAAAAATTAACTCACTGGACAAATTTTAAAAATGGAAAAAGATATTTATAACACAAAAACTTATTATTATGACTTGCCCGAAAGTCAAATTGCACAAACACCTGTTGAACCACGCGACCACAGCAAAATGCTTGTGTATGACAGACAAAATGATACAATTTCTCACAAGCATTTTTATGATGTAATTGACTACTTAAACAAGGGCGATGTGCTTGTTGTAAACAACACTCGAGTTATTCCTGCAAGGCTACTTGGCAAAAAAGTTAGCACTGGTGCAAAAGCTGAAGTGTTTTTGTTACAAAAGCAAGAGCAAAATGTTTGGAAAGTTTTGCTCAAGCCACAAAAAAGATTAAAAGTTGGAGAGTTTATTGCTTTTAATGACAACTTTAAATGTGAAGTTTTGCAACATTTTGAGATGGGCGAAGCATTAGTTAAGTTTTATCAAACAAAGGGCACTTTTGAAGAAAACTTGCTTGAAGTTGGCACAATGCCACTACCTCATTATATTCACGAAAAACTTAAAGACAAAGAGCGTTATCAAACAGTTTACAGCAAAGTGGAAGGTAGCAGTGCAGCACCAACTGCTGGGCTTCATTTTACAACCGAACTTTTGCAAAAGATAAAAGACAAAGGCATAAAGGTTGTTGAAGTTTTGTTAAATGTTGGGCTTGGAACTTTTAGGCCAGTTTCAACCGAAAACATCTTAAACCACGATATGCACACCGAGCATTATGAAATCACGCAAGAAGTCGCAGACATCATAAACAAAGCAAAGGCAGAAGGGCACAAAATTATTGCCGTTGGCACAACAAGTGTAAGAACGCTTGAAACTGTTGCCGAAAAATTTGGTGGCAAGCTTAAAGCAGACTCTGGCGACACAAAAATTTTTATATACCCGGGTTTTAAGTGGAAAGTTGTTGACCACCTCATAACAAACTTTCACTTGCCAGAAAGCACACTAATTATGCTTGTCAGCAGTTTTTGTGGCATTGACAACACCCTAAAATTTTACAACGAAGCAGTTAAACAAGGTTACAGATTTTATAGCTTTGGCGACAGCTGTTTGTTGCTGTAAGTTTGTTTTTGCTTGTCGTTTTATAATTTTGTTATTGTTACAAAAAAACGATGTTTGTGCAATCAATTTTTTTTAGGCATAATATCATTTGGTTTGTAATTGCAACCGAACATAGACATAAAAAAAGTGAGCATTTGCTCACTTTTTTATCAAACAGCCCAGCCTGAAGAATATGTCAACACAGCATAAGCACCATCTGTTCTGTATTGAGATTTTGATTTGATAGCTTTGCTAAATTCAAAATCTTTTGATGATGAATCTGTATCATCTTGTGCCGTGCTACCAGCATGTCCCAATTTGCCTATGGATTTTTCAATAGTTGTTATCAATTTTTTATCTCCATCATAAACAGCAAATTTCAATGAATAATAGTTAAAGTTAGTTTGAGATGTGTTATTTACATTGCCTTTAATTGATATAGTATAAACTATATTATTATTTTCATCTTTTGTTCCTGCAGAAACAGTTATTCCAGTCTTATAATTATCTGCTTTTGTTAGTTCTTTGCCTTCAACCGTGACAGTGACATATTTTTCAATTGAACCCTGTATTACACATCCACAAAAAAATACCGAGCAAAAGAGAACAGCCAAAAATGAAATTAAAACTTTACCAATTTTGTTTGATTTTGTCATTTTAAAACTCCTTTTGTTTAATATGCTAATTATATTGTAAGATTTCTTACAAGTCAAGCATTTTTGTAAGAATTCTTAATATACTATTTTTATGGAGAAAAGGAATATTGGCAAATCTATAAAATTAAATAGATTGTCGCAAGGTATGTCACAACAACAACTTGCAAAACTTATTGGCGTGACGCATGCATCAATAAGTTATTGGGAAAATGGAGTAAACATTCCAAATGTAAACGATTGCTGGTCACTTGCCGATGCCTTAAATATTTCTATTGACGAACTTGTTGGCAGAGAAAAATAAAATTCAACATTTTGATTCACGATTGATATAAATTAACACTGGCTTTTGTTGGTGTTTTTTTGTTTGTTTTTAAGTAATTAATTATACTTTTCAAAATAATCTTTAAAAATCCCATATAACTTATTTGCTTACATTTTGCTTGATATATATGTGCATTTGTGATATAATTAAACTATGGCAAAATTTAGTTATGAAGTTACACACATAGATAAAAATAGTGGAGCAAGAACTGGCGTTTTTCACACACCACATGGTGACATTCAAACACCAATTTTTATGCCAGTTGGCACACAGGCAACAGTTAAAAGCTTGTCTCCACAAGAAATTTTAGATAGCAAAGCACAAATCATACTTGCAAACACATATCACTTGTATTTGCGCCCCGGTGAAGCAATTGTTAAAAAAGCAGGTGGGCTTCACAAGTTTATGGGCTGGGACAAGCCAATTTTAACCGACAGTGGTGGATTTCAAGTTTTTTCGTTAAGCGACCTTCGCAAAATAAGTGAAGATGGCGTTGAGTTTCGCAGTCATTGGGACGGTAGCAAACACTTCATAAGCCCAGAAAAAGCAATGCAAATCCAAAATGATTTGGGCAGTGACATCATCATGGCTTTTGACCAATGTTCAAATTATGGCGCAAGTTACAAGGATGCGCGCAACGCAATGGAGTTAACTATTCGTTGGCTGGATAGATGTTACAAATATCACAAAAATGAAGAACAAGCACTTTTTCCAATTGTTCAAGGCAATTTTTACAGAGATTTGCGAGAAGAGAGTTTAAAACTCACCTTGCCATATGTAAAACATGGCATTGCAATTGGTGGTCTTTCGGTTGGCGAGCCAAAGCAGGAGATGTATGAAATACTTGACTATTTGGGACCACAACTTCCAAAAGATGTTCCTCATTATTTGATGGGTGTTGGCAGTCCGGACTGCATTATCGAAGCCGTTTTGCGCAACATTGATATGATGGATTGTGTGCTTCCAACACGAATTGCTCGCAACGGAACGGCATACACAAGTTATGGCAAGGTTGTAGTTCGCAACAGTGTTTACAAAGAAGATTTCACACCGCTAGACCCAGAATGTGATTGCTATGCTTGCAAACATTTCACAAAGGCATATTTAAGACATCTTTTAAATGTTGACGAGATTTTGGGTGGACGAATGTTAAGTTTGCACAACATAACCTATTTGTTAAAGTTGATGGAACAAATACGAGATGCAATAAATAATGATAGATTGCTTGAATTTAGAGAAGAATATTACAAAAAGACAGGTTACGACAAAAAATTATCAAAAATAACCTTTCAAACAAAAAAACATAACTAAAATATTTTGATTTTTTATATTTTTTTGTTATCATTGTTTACAAGGAGATGTATTATGAATTTATTATTAGAAAGTTTTTGGGAAAGTTATGGATTTTTAATCATATTGCTTGTTCTTTTTGTTGCATACATTGCTTGGATGATGTTAAAAAACAAAAAGGATAGAGAGGCAATCAACAATTTTCAAACAAATTTAAAAATAGGCGACAAAGTTGTAACTGGCTCTGGAATTTATGGCACTGTTGAAAAAATTGTTGACACAACAGATGGCAAAGTTGTAACTTTAAAAGTTGGCGAAAACTCTTATATTGATGTCAACATTGGCGCAATTTACAACATAGACAGCAAAACAGAAGTTAAAGACGAACCTATTAAAGACGAACCTGCAAAAGAAGAAAGTGCAGAAGAAACATCTGATGTGGCAGAAGACGCAGAAGATAAGGCAGAAGTTGTAGATGCAGAAGTTGCCAAAGAACAAAAAAGCAAAGAATAAATTAAAAAAATGCCATTATGGCATTTTTTTTGTGTGTTATGATAAGTGTGAAATTTATATGTTGCTGTAATTTTTTTGATTTCTTCCTTTTAAATTAACTGCAATTATGCCACAAATTGCACCCATAATTGCACCAAACAAAACATCGGTTAAAAGTGATTTGTCTATGCCAAACGAACCATTTAAAATGCTAAAAACCACAAAGGCTAAAAGAGTGTAAACAAGTCCAATAAGTAGCCCCTTAACAAGCCCTTTTTGTTTGTCTTTTTTTAGGGCAAAAAACACGCCAACCAAAATAGAAACGGCTTTTATTATTTGATTTATTGGCTTAATCCAACCATCAGTTAACCCAAATAACTTAATTATAAACGCAAAAAACAAAATTCCAACAAGAGAAATTGAAAGCGCAATCAAACTTCCTTTTAAAATTGAAAGTATTAAACTATTATCTTTTTTGTTGCTTACCTTATCCATTTTTATCTCCTTTATTTTAAGTTATGCTTGCAATTTTGCAATTATGAAAATTTTGCAGGCAAATAATTTTAAAAACATTATAAAATTTGTTATTATGTAAATATTTATTTAAGTTTAATTGTTTGACTAATTAACATTTATTATTATATAATTAACAATAGTTTAAGGAGAATTTACTAAAAATGAGAAAAAAGCATTCAATCGTCAAGTTTGTTATTATATCTTTAATATGTGCTGTTTTTCTTTGCTTAACTATATTTAGTTTTGCCTTGCCGGGCGCTCAGTTTGACTATGACTTTATGGGCTTTGCAAGGGCTATAAATTTGGGCATTGAGTATCAAGGTGGCACAGTTTATCACTTTAAGGTTAACAATGACAGCAATGAAACAAATATATTCAATGGTGGCTTGTCTTATAGCACCGGTCGCATTAAAACTTTGTTAAAAAACAATTCATATGATGCAAATGTTTATGACAACGGCAGTGAAATTGTTGTTGAACTCAAGGGCGAATACAATCCAATTAGCATAAATGAAATTGTTAACACAAAGCCAAAATTTGCAATCAAAAGCACAAGTGGAGATGACGCCGAAGTTGCCATAAATGCAAGTATGGTTACAAATGCCTATGCAACAAACGAGCAAGGTGGAGTGTTGTTTATATTTTTTACAACCGAAGGACAAGAAAAACTTGCAAGTTTAACAAGCAGTGGCAGTGGAACGCTTTACTTTGATTTTGGTGACGCAGAAATACCAATGAGTTACAGTTCTGAAATAAATCAAAATTATTTGGGCATGACAGTTGGCGATGTTGACAAAGCAAACTACTATGCAAACGAAGCAATGTCATCAAAGTATAGTGCAAGTTACACTCAAACTTCAGTTGAAACATTTGACCAGCAAGACGCACAAAAAAATGTTGTTGTTGCAATTTTGTTAACTGTTGTTTTGTTTACAGTTTGCGTTGCAATTCTTTGCATAAGATTTAAAAAACTTGGTCTTGTTGGAAGTTTGGTTTTGTTAATTTCTGTGCTTGCACAAATTGTGCTTTTGCAAGCAGTTCCAATTTTTGTTTTAACAGGTCCATCTTTGTTTGCAAGTTTAATTTGTATGATTGTTGGCACAATTTCAATTTATTTGATGTTAAACAACATGAGCAAAGAGTATAAACTTGGCAAAATTTTAACTGCAAGTGTCAAATTTGGCTATGACAAAATTTGGAAGTTGATTTTAACTATGTTCATTGTAATGTTATTCCCAAGCATAATAACATATTTCTTTGGCGCATATTTGGTTAAACACTTTGCAATGGCACTTATTTGTGGCCTTGGTGTTTATGCACTTTGCACATTGTTATTTACAAGATTTTTTACAAGATGGCTTACAAACATCACATTCAAAAACAAAGATTATGGTTTTACAAGGGAGGCGCATGTAAATGAACTTAAATAAGTTTGATTTTTACAAAAATTCGGTTTACTTTTTAATTGCAAATGCTGTTGTTGATGTTTTGGCGCTTGTTATTGGTATCATTTTTGGCGTTAACTACAACACTTCAATAGTTGCTGGCAATTTGCTGTTTAGTTGTGTTATGAGTGTGCTTTTGTCCTTGATTGCAATTTTCTTGTTTGTTGGTTTTACAACAAGTTTTGCAAAGGCTTTTAGCATTGTTTTGATTGTTGCAAACAACGTTTTGCTTTCAACAGCACTCATTGTTTTGTTAAGAGTTCCTGTTTCTGAAAGCATTGTTATGGGTTACATTTTGCTTGTTGCAATTTCAACCTTGTTTGCACTTTTGTCTTCACAATCAATCAAAGATATCAGTTCAAAAAGTGATAAAAACGAAATGATAAAAAATTCGTTAAAAGAACATTCAAAAGTTGTGTTTTTTACTTCAATCACCTTTGTGGCAGTTTTGCTTTTGGGCTTGATTATCACAAGTCAAAGTATGTTTGATTTGGTTAGAGAATTTTTGGTTATGATGGCTGTAATTGTTTACACATATCTCACAATTCAATCACCAGTGCTATGCTATATGTCAACCAAAATTCACAGCAAGAAAAAGGCAAAAACATATAAAAAATCTGAAAGCGAAAAAATGGCTCAACAAGATAGTTTGAAAGAAAAAGCAGAAGCACAAGAAAATCCTATTGAAGAAAATTTACAAGACGGAGCAAATATTGAACAAAATATAAAAGAAGAAAACAATCAATAAAATATAAAATTTTGTTTTAGATATGGCTCACAAGTGCCATATCTTTTTTATAAAGGAAAAAATATGATATTTAAGTCAATACCAAATTTTAATGGTGTTAATGAAATAAAAGATTTTGCCCAAAGGCATTCTTTATGTTTTAAAACATCGCAAATCTTAATGCAACGGGGCATAGATACAGACCAAAAATTGCATTCTTTTTTGCATCCTAGTCTCCAGGATTTAAGGAACCCATTTTTGCTACAAGGCATGAAGGAATGCCACGACCGTTTGCAACAGGCAATTGACAAAAATCAAAGCGTGCTAATTTATGGCGACTATGATGTCGATGGCATAAGCGCCGTTACAATTTTGTATAAGTTTTTAAAAGACAAAATAACAAACTTAAATTATTTTTTGCCAAACAGATATGTTGATGGCTATGGGCTAACAACCGACAGTGCAAAAAAAGTGATAGAAAAATTTAAACCGGAACTGATAATCACTGTTGACTGTGGCATTTCATGTGCAAATGAAGTGGACTTTGTTAAGTCGCAAAACATAGATATTATTATAACCGACCACCACGAACCAGCAGAAGTCTTGCCAAACACTGTTGTTGTTGACCCAAAATTGCCAAATCAAAACTATGGATTTAACGGCTTGTGTGGGGCAGGTGTTGCCTTAAAAGTTGTGCAATCTTTTGTGGGCAATAATGGTTTAAGTGAATATCTTCCAATTTGTGCAATTGCAACTGTAAGTGACATTGTTCCACTGGTTGACGAAAACAGAAGCATTGTTAAATTAGGGTTAGATCTGCAAAAAAACTTGCCAATTGGCATAAAAAAACTTGCAAAAAACTTAAAAATTAACACAATAAACAGCCAAGCAATTTCTTTTAAAATAGCTCCAAGATTAAACGCTGGTGGCAGGATGGGAAATGCTTACACTGCGCTTGATTTGTTTATCAGTGACGACAGCAATTTGGTTAGCAATTCGTTAAAAACATTGCTTGAACAAAATGCACAAAGGCAGATGTTGTCTCAAAGCATTTACACCGAATGCTTGCAACAAATCAAAGAAAATAAGTTGTTTGAAAACAAGGCAATAATTTTAAAAAGTGACAAATGGGACAGTGGACTTTTGGGCATTGCATGTGCAAGGCTTGTTGACGATTTTTGCAAGCCTGTGTTTTTGTTTAGTCAAGTTGACGACCAGTTAAAGGGCAGTGTTCGTAGTTTTGGCAACATAAACATTCACACTTTGCTCACTTGTTGCAGTGAAATTTTAGACACTTTTGGTGGTCATAGCATGGCTGCAGGACTGGGCTTGCATGTAAGCAATTATGAAAGTTTTATTAGCCTTGTGTTTGATTATTTAAACAACAACACAACCAAAGAAGACTATTTGCCAATAAAGTCTTATGATGTTGAGATAAACGCAGAAGATATCACTTTAAAATTTGCCAAAGAACTTGAACTTTTAGAGCCTTTTGGTTGCGACAATCCAATGCCTCAATTTTTGATAACCTATGAAGATTGCAAGGTTACAAAATTAGCAAATTTTAATGAGCATTTAAGCATTGTTGCAAACAATGAGTTAAAGTTAATACATTTCAACTCAGCAGAATATTTTGACGATTATCTTTACACAAAACAAAAACAAAGCATTTTTGAAATGCAAATAAATGAATTTAAGGGCAAAGAGTATGTTAAAGGCCTTGTTAAATATTCAAATTTTGCTGGCATAAATCAAAAATTTCAACACGTTGCAAATGGCAGAAAATTAAAACAACTATACAACGAAAAAGACACGCAAAAAGACATAAAGTTTTTTAAGCAAAGTCAAACAAAAGATGTTTTAAACAACCTTTTGCAAGATATTTGTGGCACTGCAATCATCATTGATAACTACAAGACTTTTGATTTGTTAAAAGATGTTTTAAAGTATTATAATTTAAACTATTATGTTGGGGCAAGCCAAAGCAAATTTGCAGAAAATTGTGTTATTTTTGCACTTGATGAAATTTTGGACTTGTCAAACTATAAAAACCTTGTCTTTTTGGACGGCTTGCTTACAAGGTCGTTTTTGCAAAACTTTGAGGGCAATGTCTATGCCGTAAGCGATGCAATTTATGAACTTGAATATCTAAACACAGAACACAGTTATTTTGGGCTTGTTTTCAATGCCATAAAGGGCATTATAAAAAACAACATAGCTTATGCGTCTGAACTTGACCTGTTTAAAAACATAAAAGAGTTGTATCCAAATTTAAAAAATATGAGTTACAGCCAGTTTGTGTTTTGCTTGTATGTGTTTTTTGAAATTGGCGTTCTTAAAAAGAGCACACAATTTGGCTATGTGGTTGAAATTGACGAACAAATGAAAAGCAGTTTAGAAAACAGCAATTTATACAACAAAATTAGATTAGTGCAAAAAATTAAGTAGGAGGCGTTGTGCAAAATTTTTTAGATTTGGCAAAAGAGCGTTTGCCAAAAGAAAACTTTGATGTTGTAAAAGAGTTCTATGACAAAGTTTTGTCATTGTGCAAAAGTGACGAGCAGTTGGAACTCTTAGACTTTGGCTTGCAAAACACAGTTATAATCTTTCCACTAGAATTGGATTATGATATGATTTTTGCTGGCATAATTTTGCCGTTGTTAAGAAAAAATCAGTTAGACGAAACTCAGTTTGCTGACTATCAAAGTGCGCTGGAGCTTGCAAACACGGTTTTAAAAATAGAGGCAATAAATTTGGGTGATGATGCCAATGTTGAAGATGTTAGAAGTATGCTTGTTGCAATGGCAAAAGACATTCGCGTCATCATTTTAAAGCTTGCAGACGCCCTAAACAATGCAAGGCATTTAAAACGGTTAACAGACAGCGAAAAATCAAAATTGCACAAAGACATTGTTGACATATATGTTCCACTTGCAAGTCGTTTGGGCATAAGTTACATAAAAAGCGAATTGCAGGATTTGGACTTATCTTACACACAACCAAACGACTACAAAAAACTTATGAAAGAACTTGCCGAAGGGCAGGAAGAACGCAAAAAACAAATTGAACACACAATTGAAGAAATTAAGTCGTTGCTTGCAGAACTTAAAATAAATGGCGAAGTGTATGGCAGATTAAAGCATGTAAGCAGTGTATTTAACAAGATAAAACAAAAAAATTATAAATTGGATGGAATTTATGATTTGTCTGCAATAAGAATTTTGGTTGACAGCATAAACGAATGCTATTCGGTGCTTGGTGTTGTGCACACAAAATATCAGCCAATTGATGGCAGATTTAAAGACTACATTGCAAAGCCAAAGGCAAATGGCTATCAAAGTTTGCACACAACTGTTTTAATTGATGGCAAACCACTTGAAATTCAAATTAGAACACACGATATGCATTTGCATGCCGAATATGGTATTGCTGCCCACTTTTTATACAAAGAGCACAAGAAAAAAATTAACAATTTAGACGATAGATTAATTTCTATTAAAAAGATGTTAGAAAACCCTAACTTAACAAATGCGCAAGACATAATAACTCTTTTAAAATCAAATGTGTATGATGGAGAAATTTTTGTTCAGTCGCCAATGGGCAAAATTATAAACTTGCCAGAAGACAGCACTCCAATTGATTTTGCCTATGTAATTCATAGCAACATTGGCAACAAATGTGTTGGCGCAAAAGTAAATGGCAAAATGGTGCCACTCAACACCAAACTAAACAATGGCGATATTGTTGAAATCATAACAAGCGCAAATGCAAAAGGACCATCAAGGGACTGGTTGAAAATTGCAGTTACAAGTGGTGCAAAAAACAAAATCAATGCATTTTTTAAAAAGGAAATGCGTGATGAAAACATCAAAAAGGGCAAATTGATGTTAGAGCAAAGTGCCAAAGTTAAAGGTGTTGACCTTAAGGAATTAATTGACGACAAATTAATTGTTTATCTGTTAGATAGATATTCATTAAAAAACATAGAAGATATGTATGCAATGATTGGCTCGGGCAGTCTTACAACAACGCAGGTTATAAACAGACTTATTTTAAATTATGAAGAAGTAAACAAGGTTGAAAAAGATTTTGTTATAAAGCCTTCAACTTTTACAAAAAAAGAGCCAGACAAAAGCAGTATTGCCGAACTGGAAAGTATGATGCTAAAATTTGCGCACTGTTGCGACCCAATTCCCGGGGATGAAATTGTTGGCTTTATAAGCCGTGGCAGAGGCGTTACAATACACCGAAAAGATTGCAAATCCATAAAATCTTTGGAACAATCTCGTTTGATGCCGTTAACGTGGAGTGACCAATCAGACACAACTTATGTTGCAAAATTAAGGCTTATTGTAAAAGATGCAAGTGGCAGTCTTGCAAGCATAATTAACAAAATCAGTGAACAAAAACTTAACATTGCAAAAATTGACTCAAAACCACTTAAACTTGGCAAGGCAATTGTTGATGTTAGCATATTCATATCAAACACAAAAAAGTTAGATGAAGTTGTTGCAAAATTGCAGGCACTTGATAATGTTTTGGAAATTTATAGGGGAGAAAACTAAATGGAAATACTTTTAAACAATTACGAATATCAATATGAGTTTTTTGATATGGCACGAGAGTTTTTTCCTGCAAGCATTGATAACACAGCAGTTATAAAAGCAAATTACAAAACTGCAAATGACAAACTTGAAATATCTATTGACATAAATGCCCAAAATGGCGAAAAGCACTATGATTTAACTTATGATTTAACACAAATAGAAACGCCAAAAAAAAGGTGTAAACTTGCCCTTTATGACGCCCTTTCAAACTATTTTAACATCTCACTTCCTTGGGGCTGTTTAACTGGCATAAGACCAACAAAACTTGCCTATGACCTAATAAAAAAGGGCATAAAACTTGCAAATTTAAAAAGTTATTTTAAAAATAATTATAGAGTTAGTGATGAAAAAATAAATTTAATAACCGACATTTTGCAAAATCAAAAGCCAATGGAATATAACGACAACTATGTTGATTTTTATGTTAACATTCCATTTTGCACAACAAAGTGCAGTTATTGTAGTTTTATTTCTGCGCCACTAGAAAAAGTTAAAAACTATGTAACACCTTATGTTGACGCCTTGTTAAAAGAAATTGACTTTGCCAAACAAATAATAAGAAAAAAATGTTTGTTTGTTAAAAACATTTACATTGGTGGTGGCACGCCAACATCATTGCCAGAAAACGAACTTGAACGAATTTTGCAAAATTTAAATTTTCCTTATGCAAAAGAGTTCACTGTTGAGGCAGGCAGACCAGACACCATCACAAAAGAAAAACTTGATTTACTTAAAAAGTATGGCGTAACGCGTATTAGCGTTAATCCACAAACGTTCAATGACAAAGTGCTTGCAAAAATTGGTCGTTCACACTCTGCGCAAGACGCCATAAACGCCTACAATTTGGCAAAAACTTATGATTTTGATATAAATATGGACTTTATTGCCGGCTTGCCAACAGAAACCTTAAAGAGTTTTAAAAATAGCATTGACATTGCTGTTGGCTTAAATCCACAAAACATAACTGTTCACACTTTAAGCTTAAAAAATACAAGCGAGTTTGCACTTACAAACGAAAACATCTTTAAGACAACACTCGCCGAAAAAATGGTTGAATATGCACACAAAACTCTAACAAAAAATGGCTATAAGCCATATTATCTTTACAGACAAAAAAATCAACTTTCCAACTTGCAAAATGTTGGATATTTTAAAGGTGACACAATTTGCAGATTTAACATTGAAAGTATGGAAGAAACAACAAGCATCTTGGCATGTGGCGCCAATGCAATTTCAAAGCGAGTATTCAATTTAGAAAATAGGATTGAAAGAGAAGCAAATGTCAAAGACATTCCAACATATATAACCCGAATAAATGATATGTTAAATCGCAAAAAAGATTTGTTTTTAAAATAAATTAAAAATTCACTTGTTTAAAAGTGAATTTTTTCTTGCAAAATATGTTCGGTGTTAACAATCTTATCTGGGTTGAGTTTGTTCATACTTTCTAGTTTAACAATTTGTAAGTTTAGTTTTTTGGCAAGCTCTTGTGCATATTGTTTGCTTTGCTCGTTTAAATAAAACACTGCAAGTGGCTTTGCCGAGTTTTTGTTAATTACAACTTCATTGTGACAATCATCACTTATCAAAACACTTTGTGGCGTTGATGTAAGTGTGCCAAAAGCATAAATTTCATGCAGTTTGCCGTTTATTTTTTTGCTGTAAAGTTTGTTGACTTTTGAAAAACTAAAATTCAAATTGTCAATTGGGTTTTTGCCATCTATAAACTCGGATGTGTAACTGTCAAAATAGTTACCAAAAATAACTTCTTGTGGCTTGTAAACAATGCCAGCCAAAATATCCATTTTGTCATCTCTAAAAAACTTGCTCTTTTTGTCATTGATGTATGAAACAGAAAGCCCAATGCGAGAGTTGAAGTATTTTTTTAAGGACAAGGTTGGCTTTAACTCTCTCCAATTTTCTTGCGAAATTATCTTAACAAACAAACCTTGTTTTAAGTCAATGTTGTTGCCAAAATGCCAAAATGTTTTGGTGTATTTTGAGCATTTTAGTTCCAACTTAAAAATAATATTTGCCAATTTGATAATATTTTTATATTCTGCTTCATCTAAAATTTTATGCTTAAATTTATCCTTAAAACTTTTGTTTTCATTGTATTTTTCAATTAGTTTATCAAGGTTAAATCTGCCACATTTAATCATATATTTTGAATTGTCATTCAATATTTG
This sequence comes from Christensenellales bacterium, assembly GCA_051889975.1. Taxonomy (GTDB): domain Bacteria; phylum Bacillota; class Clostridia; order Christensenellales; family UBA1242; genus UBA9845. The sequence continues at coordinate 29,500 of JBJFDJ010000011.1, read as the reverse complement.
TTGCATAACAATATCATCAAAAAAAGTTTTAACAATGTTGTTATAGGCATTGTCAAATATAGTTAAATATTTTGCAATGTTCAATGGGCTTATGGAATTAAACTCATTTTTGTAATATCTATCAACAACCACCAAATCTTCATAAAAACTTTTTGCATAATCAAAAAAATCTTTGATTTCATTCATGTCATACTTTTTGTTATGTTCTTCCAAAAAGTTTTTTGATAGTTCGCGACAAACTTCTTTCATATAATGATTATACTATTTGGTTTTGTCGATGTCAACATCAAAAAAAACCTTTACAAACAAAAAAATATGTGATATCATATATGCGTTCCCAATGCTCAGTTGTTTGGCTCTCCTGCCGATTTGCTTAGTTTTGGGTGAAAATATAAAAAAGGAGAAATGACAATGGCAAAGATTGATACAATCAACCAATTTGCTACCAAAGAAGGCGACACAGGCAGTGTAGAAGTTCAAGTTGCACTTTTAACAGAAAGAATTGCTCACTTAACCGAACACTTAAAAACAAACAAACAAGACAACCACAGTCGTCACGGCTTGTTTAAAATGGTAGGCAAAAGAAACAAACTACTCAAATATCTTAAAAGTAGAGATATTGAAAGATATCGTAGTTTAAAAGAAAAACTTAATTTAAGATAATGTTTATCCACCCATCAGGGTGGTTTTTTTAACATCAATTTTGGCAATAATGATTAGATTTAAACGGCAAATTAAAATCAAAATTTTTTAATGAAAGCAAACGCAGGTTTTTATGGCAAATCAATAATATTCACACATAAATTTAGTTATTTTAAATAATTATCAAAATTTGTTTCACTTAATTTCAATTTTGTTTTATACTAATTTAGTAGAAACAAAAAAGGAAGGATAAGTATGGAAATAGGAAAAATTTTCCAAACCACAATAGGTGGCAGAGAAGTAACTGTTGAAACAGGCAAATATTGTGGTCAAGCAAATGGACATTGCATTGTAACTTGTGGCGAAACAAGTGTTATGGTAAACGTTACAATGTCCGAAAAACCAAGGGAAGGTATGGACTTCTTTCCACTTGGTGTGGATTTTGAAGAAAAAATGTATAGCGTTGGTCGCATACCGGGCAGTTTTAAACGCCGTGAAGGTAGGGCAAATGACAAGGCAATCTTAACAAGTCGTTTGATTGATAGACCCATAAGACCACTTTTTGAAAAAGGATTTTACAACGATGTTGCTGTCATTGCCACAGCACTTTCTGTTGACCCAAACATTGCACCAGAACCTCTTGCAATGCTTGGCAGTTCAATTGCACTTTCAATAAGTGACATACCTTTTGCTGGACCAACAGGCAGTGTAAATGTTGGCTTGATTGATGGTAAATATATCATCAACCCAGATTTAGAACAAAGAGAAAAAAGTTTGATAAATCTTACCGTAAGTGGCACAGAAGAAGCTATTTTGATGGTTGAAGCTGGTGCAAAGGAAGTTACGGAAGAACAAATGCTTCAAGGCATTTTGTTTGCGCACGAAGCAATTAAAGAACAAGTTAAGTTTGTCAACAAAATAGTCAAGGCAGTTGGCAAAAAGAAAGCCAAAGTTGACGTATATCACGTTGACCCAAAAGTTGACAAAGAAGTTAGAAAATATGCCGACAAACTCATGGACAAAGTGCTTGACGAGTATGACAGACAAAAGAGGGATGAAAAGGAAGATGCTTTAAACGAAAAAGTGTTTGACCACTTTGCAGATATTTTGGAAGAACACAAAAAAGACATTGAAACATCTCTTTACAACCTTAAAAAAGAAAAGGTTAGAGCAAAAATAACCGAAAAAGGCATTCGCCCAGACGGCAGAACATTAAGAGAAATTCGTCCAATTTGGTGCGAACACGGTTTGCTTGCCAGAACACACGGCAGTGCTGTGTTCACTCGTGGTCAAACACAAGTTTTGACAACTTGCACACTTGGCACAATAAGCGATATGCAAACAGTTGAAACATTAAGTGACAAAGACGAAGTTAAACGCTATATGCACCAATACAATATGCCACCTTACACAACAGGCGAGGCAAGACCACTCAAAGCACCTGGCAGACGAGAAATTGGTCATGGCGCACTTGCAGAAAGAAGTTTGGAACCAGTCCTTCCAAGTTTTGAAGAATTTCCTTATGCAATTCGCACAGTAAGTGACATTTTGTCAAGCAATGGCTCAACAAGTCAAGCAAGTGTTTGTGGTAGCACTCTTGCACTTATGGACGCAGGTGTCCCTATCAAAGCACCAGTTGCTGGCGTTGCTATGGGCCTTATAAAAGAAGGCAAAAAATTGTCAGTTCTCACAGATATTCAAGGTTTAGAAGACTTCCTTGGCGATATGGACTTTAAAGTTGCAGGAACAGACAAGGGCATAACAGCCATTCAAATGGATATCAAAATAAAGGGCATTGACGAACAAATTTTGCGTGAAGCACTTGAACAAGCAAGAGTTGGCAGACTTCACATCTTGGGCAAAATGATGGAATGTTTGGACCACGTTAACCCAGAACTTTCTAAATATGCTCCAAAAATTATCAGTTTTAACATTGACCCAGAAAAAATTGGTGATGTTGTTGGCAAAGCAGGTAAGACAATAAACAAAATCATTGAAGAAACAGGTGTTAAAATTGACATCACAGACGAAGGTTTGGTAACAATTGCATCAATCAACAAAGACCAAAACGAACGCGCAAAACAAATCATTTTGGGCATCACAGAAGATGTTAAAGTTGGCAATCAATACACAGGCCGTGTTATAAAAATTTCAAGTTTTGGTGCGTTTGTAGAACTTGCCCCAACAAAAGAAGGTATGATACACATCAGCAAACTTTCAAAAGAAAGAGTTGAAAAAGTTGAAGATATTGTAAAAGTTGGCGACAAAGTTAAAGTTGAAGTTATCAAAGTTGACGACAAGGGAAGGGTTGACCTTAAACTACTTGAAGTTATAAAATAACAAATATAACAGCAGTGAAGTTCATTGCTGTTTTTTAATTTTCTGCTTGCAAAAGTTTGCATAGCACTTAAAAAAAGTTAGAAAATACTTACAATTTTGGTGCTATGCAAAATTTTTGCTTTAAAACTGTTTATGTTTCATTTGCAGTTTTTATGGTGTGTTATTTTATTTAAAATATTTTATTTATTTGCACTTTTTGGCTATGTATTATTTTTATTTTTTCAAAATATTTCATCTTATTTGCTTTTTTTATTATGTATTGTTTTTATTTTTCGAATTTTTGCTTATAGGACAAAACTTTAAAAAATGCAATCATTTATCATAAAAAACTTAAAATCCGAACAAGCAATCATTTTGTGTTTTTAACTTGCATACAATATCAATATGAAATGTGGTTTAAAAAGCAAAAAAAATTTGTTAATCACCGTTGTTGTGAATTTAATTTTGGTCTTATGTGTTATGTCGGTGTTTGGAGTTTGTTTTTATACAGACAGCACCGTTGTTGTAAGTAGCACAGGTTACAAAGCTGTTTATAGAGGCAATGAAAACAACAAAAATGCAACACTTTGCATAAATGTTTATTGGGGCACAGAGTATTTAAGTGATATGCTTGACATTTTAAAAGAACAAAATGTCAAAACAACATTTTTTGTTGGTGGAATGTGGGCAAGTGAAAATGTTGAACTCTTAAAACGAATTGTTGACGATGGGCACGAACTTGGCAATCATGGTTATTATCACAAGGACCACAAACTTGTTGACTATGACCGAAATGTGCAAGAAATCAGTTACACGCACAAGTTGATTAAAGGGCTTGTTGGCATTGATATGACAATGTTTATGCCACCAAGTGGGTCTTATGGCTCGCATACGCTAGAAGCAGCAGAAAATTTGGGCTACACAACTATTATGTGGAGCAAAGACACAATAGATTGGCGCGATAAGGACACAAATTTGATTTTTAGCAGGGCAACAAAAAATATGCAAAATGGCGACATTGTTTTAATGCACCCAACCGAATGCACAAAAAATGCCTTAAACGACATAATAACTGCCTACAAATCAGCAGGTTTTAACATTGTGCCAATCAGCGAAAACATTGCTTAATTAGTTGTTTGAAATCAGCAGTTTTATGCAAATTTGATTGCTTTTTGTGAGCATTAATTAATTGCAGACATATAATCAAAGATTAAAATTGTTTGATTTTTGGCAAACATATAGTTTATTTTGTCAAACACTCAAATTTTATTTAAAACAAGTGTTTTGCAAACAGACAATCAATGACAAACAATCTATAAAAGTTACATTTTGTTGTAACTTTTTTTAAATTCGACAAAAAATAATTTTTAAGGTTGTTTTTTGTTTATAAATCTGTTTTTTATGTGTTATAATGGTTATACTTATAGGTGGTGAAATATGGTAAAAACAAAAATTTTTAAAAACGGCTTAAAACTTGTTGTTGACAAAATGGAAAACTATGAAAGTGTGTCATTTAATATGTTTGTAAAAGTTGGCAGTGTGTGTGAAGAACAAGGTTTTTATGGCATTGCTCATTACATTGAACACATGCTTTTTAAGGGCACTGCAACTCGCAGTAGTTTGGATATATCAAAAGAGTTAGACAAAATTGGCGCAAATGTAAATGCTTACACCGACAAAGAAGAAACAGTGTATTACACAAAATCAACTGCAGAAAACACCGAAAAATGTGTTGAAATTTTAAGCGATATGCTGTTTAACAGTGTTTTTGACAAACAAGAGATGGCACGAGAAAAAAAAGTTGTGCTTGAAGAAATTAAAATGTATCAAGACGATGCGCCAAGCAGAGCAGAATTGCTTATCAATCAGGCATTTTACTCAAACAACCCATTTGGCAGAGATGTTGCTGGCACGATGCAAAGCGTTAAATCTTTAACACGAGAAAAAATACTTGCCTTTATGCATAAATACTATGTTCCACAAAACATAACCTTGTCTTTTGCTGGCAACATAGACTTTGAAACTGCGCTAAAGCTTGTTGAAAAATATTTCCTGCCATATTTTAAGCAAAATGGCAATGATGTTAAAAATGATTTTGAAACGGCAAACAACATAAATGTGTTAAAGTCTTTTAAAGACAATGCTCAATCACAAGTGTGCATAAGTTTTGCTGGTGTTAAACGGGGTGATGCCGACCTTTATGTTGCCAAAATTTTTGATGTTGCCTTTGGTGTTGGAATGAGTAGCATTTTGTTTCAACGAATAAGGGAGCAACTTGGTCTTGTATATTCAATTTATAGCAACACCATCGCAAATTCTGCTGGTGGAGATATGACAATCAGATTTGCCACAACAACAAAAAATGTGCCACTTGCTTTAACTGCAATTGCCGAAGAAATACAAAAAGTTAAGCAAAATGGCTTGACAGATGAGCAGTTTGAAAACGCAAAAAACAATTTGATAAGCACCATAAAATTGAGTTTTGAAACGACATCTTTTGTAAGTCTTTTCAATGCAAAAAATATGGCTTTTGACAGCAAAGTTATAACAAAAGAGCAATATATAAAACGCGTAAATGCAGTTAAACAAAAAGATATTTTGCCATATCTTAACAAAACACTTGTGCCAAACAATTTTTCAATCAGTTATGTTGGCGACAACACAAGACTAAACTTGCAAAAATATTTTTTAATAAAATAGACGCAAAGACAAAAATTTTAAAGAGTAAATACAAAAGTTTTAAAAACAGATTGTATTTGCTCGTTTTTTATGTTACAATATTTTATATTGTAAAATTACAATCATTTTTAGACTAAAAAAAATTGGAGATAGATGTGACATATTTTTCGGGATTAGACAAAAAACTTCAAAAAGATAATAACAAACCAAAAATGCCAAAACCAAAAGTTTGGGCAATTGTTTTGACGGTTGTTGCATCTGTTGGCTATTTTGGGCTTTTTGTTCCATTTTTAAAATTCTTAAAATATTTTTTGCTGGGCACTTTTGGCATTTTTTCATATATCATGTTTATGCTTATGTATTTTGCAAGTGGCAAGTTGTTAAAGGGTGCAAAATTCAATCTTTCAAAAAAATATGTTGCGTGGCTCTGTGTTGCACTTGTTTGCATACTTTCAATATTTCACATGGCATTTAGTGGTGGGGTTGACCTTTCAACCTATGGCACATATCTTGCTGACATTTACACCATGCAAACATCAATTGGTGGTGTTTTGCTGGGCCTTGTTATATATCCATTTCAAAAATTGCTTGGCATAGGTGCATATTTTGTTTTTGCAATACTTCTTGTTATTTGCATAGCAATGATTTACAACTTGATTGCCGACAAACAAACTCTTGCAAAAGCCAAAGAAAATGTTGCAAGTCAAAGCAAACCTGTGATAAATCCAAAAACAGAAATGCAACAAGACGCAAGGGTTGAAAAAACCAGCAATCTCACTTTTAATTTGGACGCCAAAACACTCAATAGCGCTGAAACATCTGTTGGGCTTGACGCAGAAATAAAAAAAGAAGAGACTGCCAGAGACATTGCAAGGCGAAAGTTGGGGCTTGACCGAATTGGCGAGCAAAGTGTTCAAGTTACAAATTCAAATCAACTAGATACATTTAACAAAAACTATATGAATGCTGGAGGAAGTGTTTTTTATAACAAATCAAGTGCTCCAATTTCAAACGGAAGTTTTGGCTACAATATGTTTTCAGGCGAAGTTTCAAAAACTCAAAACAACAGCCAAGAACAAAAATATCAAGAGTATTTAAAGTTTATGGGGCTAACTGACAATCGCAAAAATCAAGAAGTCTTTAATTCAACGCAAAATCCACAAACAGATTTAAGGCAAGCAGATGCTTTTGCAAATAGCAAAGTGGAGCAATACACTTACAGCTCAAACACATCAAGCGTTGCCGACTCAATGGGTAGACATTTATCAACCGAGCAGTCAGACAAAAAAGTGTTTGGAAATTTTGTTGAAGAAACGGCACAAAACAGCATAAATATAGATTATAAATCGCCAAGTGAGCAAAGTGACTTTTTGGATAAGTTGTCTAATGACCTACAAAACGAAGAAGTTGTGCCAAATGGCATAAAAGAAGTTGAAGTTAAGCCCGAAAAAAATTTGGACGAAATGTTTAACTCAAACCTTCCAAGCCAAAGCATTGAACTTCCAAAAGGCTTGCAAAGTGACCCATATAGCAAAATAAACAGTTTTGACACAACAAACAAAAATCCAGTTCAAACCGAAATCAACAAAACAAAAGAGTCTGCGCAAAGTTATGACAACACGCAATATTCTGCACCTGTCAAAATTAAAGAATACAAATATAACAAGCCACCACTTGATTTGCTAACTTGTGTTTCAACAAACTCAAGCGAATATGGTGGAGATGTTGAAGCAACGGGCAGAAAAATAGAAAATGTTTTGGAAGAATTTAAAATTCCTGCAAAGATAATAGGCATAACTCGTGGACCAGCAGTTACAAGATATGAACTAGAAATGCCAGTGGGCATAAGTGTTAGCAAAATTCCTGCACTTCAAAATGATATTGCAATGCGCATTGCAACAAGCAAAAAAATTATGATACAAGCGCCAATCCCGGGTATGAGTGCCTTTGGCATTGAAGTTCCAAACAATGTGGTTGCAACAGTATCTCTTAAAGAAATCTTGTCAGACGGCAGGTTTGTAAATCACAAATCACCTTGTGCTTTTGCACTTGGCAAGGAAATCAATGGCGACATTGATGTTTGTGCAGTTAACAAAATGCCTCACGTCTTAATTGCGGGTAGCACCGGCAGTGGTAAATCAGTTTGCTTAAATTCGCTTATTTTAAGCATTTTGTATAAGTCTAGCCCAGAAGATGTTAAATTTATTTTAATTGACCCAAAACGAGTTGAATTTTCAATCTATCAAGGCTTGCCACATCTTGTTTTGCCAGATATCATCAGCGAACCACGAAAAGCAGACAATGCTTTGGGTTGGGCAATTAAAGAAATGGAAAAGAGATATGTGCTTTTAGAACAACACAGGGTAAGAAACATTGACGAATACAACAACATGCAAGAAGTTAAAGACAGATATCTTGCAAAAATGCCATACATCATTATCATTATGGACGAGTTTGCCGATATGATGCAAAGTGATTGCAAGGATATTGAAAACAAAGTTTCAAAACTTGCAGCAAAGGCAAGAGCAGCAGGAATACATTTGGTGCTTGCAACACAAAGACCAAGTGTAGATGTTTTAAGTGGAACAGCAAAAAACAACTTCCCTGCACGAATTGCATTCTTTTTAACAACTCAAACCGACAGCCGAACAATTTTGGGTTACAGTGGTGCCGAAAACCTTTTGGGTAGGGGCGATATGCTCTATGTTGAGCCGGGCTCAAACGGTGCACCAAAACGGCTTCAAGGTTGTTATGTGTCTGATGAAGAAGTTAAACGCGTTGTTGAATATGTTGTTGCAAACAACAAAGCAGATTATGACGAAAGCATACAAGAAGAAATCAACAAGAGCAAAGAAGCAGATAGTGTAAACCCAGACGGCACTTTTGCAAGTATGACCAACGAAGAAGACGAAGAAGCCGAAATGGAAGCCTATGCAAAAGATGTGATGAAAGAATTTATTCGCATTGGCAGGGCAAGTGCTAGTTACATTCAGCGTGTTAAACGCGTTGGCTTTAACAAAGCAGCACGCATTATTGATTATCTTGCAAGAAAACGATATATATCAGAAGGCGATGGCTCATCAAAATCACGCGCAGTTTACATGACCAAACAACAATATGTGGAAATCTATGGCGAAACAGACTTTGATGACCATGATTAAGGAGATTTATTTTGACAAAAGACGAATTATTAAACAAAAAATTTAGCATGATATGTCTTGGGTGTGACAAAAACAGAGTTGATGCCGAAAAAATGAAATTTATGCTTACAGACTATGGCTTTGATTACACCGACAACCTTGAACAAGCAAACTTTGTTATAGTTAACACTTGCGCTTTTATTGGTGATGCAAAACAAGAGAGCATAGACACTATTTTGCAAGTGGCGCAACTCAAACAAAAAGGGCTTGAAAAATTGATTGTCACTGGCTGTTTGGCACAACGATACAGCGAAGAAATCAAAAAGGGCATGCCAGAAATTGATGCTGTTGTAAGATTAAAAAACAATGAAAACATAGTTAAAGTTGTAGAAGGTCTTTTTGGCTTTGACAGCCGTGCAAAACAAAAAAACAAAAAACCAAAAAGCCTTGCACGCGTTTTGTCAACACCATCTCACTATGCATACTTAAAAATTGCTGATGGTTGCAACAATTGCTGTTCATATTGCACAATTCCACACATAAGGGGAAGATACACATCGGTGCTTCCACAAGATGTGATAAAAGAAGCAAATCAACTTGTTAAAAATGGCGTTAGGGAACTTATTTTGGTTGCCCAAGATGTTACAAATTATGGCAGTGATTTGTTTAACAGACCAGTGCTTGTAGAGTTATTACACGAACTATCAAAAATTAAAAAGCTAAAATGGATAAGACTTCATTATTGCTATCCAAACTTGATAACTGACGAGCTGTTAAACGAAATTGCAACAAATCCAAAAGTTTGCAAATATATAGATATTCCAATGCAACACGCAAGTGACAATGTGTTAAAAATGATGAATCGCAAAGACACGCTTAAAGACTATGAAAGTTTGCTTGATAAAATACGCAACTTGCCAGAGTTTGTTGCTGTGCGTAGCACTTTTATTGTTGGATTTCCCGGCGAAAGTAAAACTGATTTTAACACTTTAAAAACTTTTTTGCAAAATCAAAAAATGCAATATGTTGGCTTTTTTAAGTATTCACGCGAAGAGCACACCGTTGCACACGATTTGCCACATCAAATAAATGAAAAGACAAAGCAAGCAAGATACAATGAAATTGCAAGTTTGCAACAACAGTTGATGCTTCAAAGTCAACAAAGTTTTGTGGGCAAAACAGTTTGTGCAGTTTGTGAACAAAAGCAAGACGACACTTATGTTTTGCGAAGCGAATACAATTCGCCAAATGTTGACACTGTGATTTATGTTGACAGCCCAAAAGCTTTAAAAATAGGCGAGTTCTACGATGTTAAAATTGTTGGACTGGAAGGAATTGATTTAAAAGGAGAAATATTATGAACTTACCAAACAAATTGAGTTTAACGCGTATGATTATTGTGCCAATAATGATGTTCTTTTATTTGGCAGATTTTGTGCCTTATGGCAAATTTATTGCAACGGGTTTGTTCATCATAGGTGCGATAACTGACTTTTTGGATGGCAAGATTGCCAGAAAATATAACCTTGTAACTGATTTGGGCAAATTCCTTGACCCGATAGCTGACAAAATGCTTGTAACTTGTGCATTGATTTTGATTTGTTGCGATGGAACAGTTCCAGCGCCTTTTGGGGCAATTTCTCTTGCCATAATCATAGGACGCGACCTTGCAATAAATATGTTAAGACAAGTTGCTTCAACAAAGGGAGTTGTTATTGCAGCAGATAAAATAGGCAAATATAAAACTTTTGCGCAAGATGTTGCACTTCCTGTTTTGATGTGCTTTGCAGGTTTTAAAATGCTTGCAAGTGTAAATGGCGTATTTGAAGCGACATCAACATTTATGACCATATTTGCTTGGGTGGGATATGCATTGCTAATTTTGTGTGTGCTACTTACTATTATTTCATTAATTGCATATATGATAAAAAATAAAGCAATATTTGCGCAAAATAAGTAGATTTTATCAAACATTTGTGCTATAATAAGTTTGATTAGGAGATTGTATGGAAGAAAATAAAAAGAAAGCACTAGAACTAGCCATTGCCAGCATAGAAAAGCAATTTGGCAAAGGTTCTATTATGAAAATGAGCCAAGATGTTGTTCAAAATGTAGAAGTCATTCCAACAGGCTGTTTAACACTTGACAGTGCACTTGGCATTGGTGGTTTGCCTCGTGGAAGAATTATAGAAATTTATGGACCAGAAAGCAGTGGTAAAACAACTGTTGCACTTCATGTTGTTGCCGAAGCCCAAAAACTTGGTGGAACAGCTGCATTCATTGATGCCGAACATGCCTTGGACCCAGTTTATGCAAGCAAAATTGGCGTTAATATGGACGAACTCTACATATCTCAGCCAGACACAGGCGAACAAGCACTTGACATCTGTGAAAGCCTTGTAAAGAGTGGCGCTGTTGACATCATTATTGTTGACTCTGTTGCCGCTTTAACACCAAAGGCCGAAATTGATGGCGAAATGGGAGAGAACTTTATTGGTTTGCAAGCAAGGCTTATGAGCCAAGCACTTCGCAAATTAACAGCCATTGTTAACAAAACAAAAACTTGCGTTGTATTCATCAACCAATTGCGTGAAAAAGTTGGCGTTATGTTTGGTTCGCCAGAAACAACACCGGGTGGCAAAGCACTTAAATTTTATTCTAGCATAAGACTTGATGTGCGAAAAGTTGACACAATCAAAGATGGCAGTGATTTCATAGGCAACAAAACAAGGGTTAAAGTTGTAAAAAATAAATTGGCAAGTCCATTTAAAACAGCCGAATTTGACCTTATGTATGGCACAGGTATCAGCAAAATTGGTTGCTTGATTGACATTGCCATCGAAAATGGCATTGTAGAAAAGAGTGGTTCTTGGTTTAGTTACAATGACCAAAAAATTGGTCAAGGTAAAGAAAATGTTAAAAATTATCTTGAACAAAACGAACCACTTCGCACCGAAATAGAAGACAAAGTTAAAGATATTTTGTTTAAAAAAGCAAAATAAAAGATAGGCAAAAGCGCCTATCTTTTTTTGTTGCAAAAAGTTTGCATAGTAGTGTTTTTGTCAGTATTTTCGGGGTGGTATGCAAACATTTACCACATATTAAACATTTTTTTAAGTGTGCTACCACTTGTTTTAATTTTAACCGAATTAGACTTTATTGTTTTGCCTTCATCTGTTAAGCATTCAACATAATATATGTAATTTGTGTCATCATTTGCATTTTTGTCAACAAACTCTTGTTTTCCACTTGTGCTGTTGAATACTTTTAGCAGTTTGCAGGTGTCTTCTTCAATGCGATAGAGTTTGTATGTTGCACTTTTTATTGCATCAAATTTAATAACTGGTTTTTTGTCTTTTAAATATCCATTTAAAGTAACATAGTTTAAAATTTCAAAAGGTTTGGCAAGGGTAGTTGGAGCATATTTTTTGTTAAAGTTTGCTTTAATTTTGTATCTGTCTGGTGTCAAGTCATTTGCAACACGCAAAACGTGTTCTTTTTCAAGTGACATCAAGTCTAAATTTACGCTAACAATATTTTCTGGCCTATCAAATTTGGCAGTTTTGTCAATGTCAAGGTTTACAAAGGTGTCCCTAACAATGCTTGTGCAAAAAGTTCCGCCGTTATTTTTGCCTTCTAGCATATATTCCTTGTCGCCTGTGCTGTTGCCAAGCCAACAACAAACCGTTTTTTGTGGTGTGTAACCAACACTCCAAACATCACTGTTTAAGTTTGTATTTTTTATACCAACAGTGCCAGTTTTTCCTGCAATTTCAAAGCCTAAACTATTAAGCCGACAACTCGTTCCTTTTTTAACACCACTTATCAGCATTTCCGTCATCAAATATGCAGTTTCTTTGCTTATAACTTGCTTTTTTTCTTGCGCGTTTTCATATATCACGTTGCCATCTTTGTTGCAAATTTTTTTGATAAATTTTGCAGATATAAAACAGCCATTGTTGGCAAATGGAAGATATGTGTTTGCAAGTTCAACAACAGTTGTTCCGTTTGTCAAAGCGCCCAGTGCCAAGGCATAGTTTTTGTCGGCATCGCAAAATTTTATGCCACAATTAGAAGCAATTTTTTTGCAGTTTTCAATCCCGTTTATTTGCATAATTTTTATTGCTGGAATGTTTAAACTCTTTTCAACAGACTTTGTTACATCAATCCAGCCATAGTATTGGTCGCCAACATTTTGTGGCTTGTAATCTCCAAAACTTGTCTTTTCGTCTAGTATTGGAGTGATGGGGCTTATCTTTCCATTTTCTAAAGCTGGGGCATAGACTAAAATTGGCTTTATACTGCTTCCGGGACTGCGCTTCATATTTATTATATCATAAATGCTTTTGCCATCAAAGGCAGTTATTCCACCAGTTGCGTTGTCTATCACAACACCACATCCGTCAGCAATGTTGCCAAAGGAGTTTTTTGAGTAATAATCTTCATTTATAATGGTGTTTGTCAAAGATTTTTGGTCAACTGGGTTTTGATATGTAAATATCTTATAGCCACCAAGTGCAAGTTCTTGTTCGGTCACGCCCAAAACAGACATTGCTTCCTTGATAGTTGCTTCTTCATAAAAATTTTTTGTGGTCTTTTTGGTTAAAGTCAAAACGATTGGTTGATTTTTTGCAGTTTGATATTCTTGCTCGGTTATAACGCCATCCTTTTTCATTTCACTTAAAACCAAGTTCCGCCTTTCAAGTGACTTTTCCATATTTAACACTGGCGAATATGTTTTTGGCGATTTTATCATTCCTGCAAGAGTGGCACTTTCGGCAATAGTCAGTTCATTGGCTGTCTTGCCAAAATAGATTTCACTGGCATTTTCAAGCCCATATGCGCCACTGCCAAAATATATTACATTTAAGTATGTTTCCAAAATTTCATCCTTTGTAAAAGTTTTTTCAAGTTGAATGGCAAGTGACATTTCGTCGAGTTTTCGCTTTATTGTCTTTTCACTTGATAGATGTGTGTTTTTTATGAGTTGCTGACTTATTGTGCTTGCGCCTTCTTTTAACGAACGACTTTTTATGTTGTTGATAAAAGCCTTTGCAATGCGCTTGTAATTTAATCCGTTGTGTTTATAAAAATCTTTGTCTTCTATGCTCACAAATGCATTTTTAACATAGTTAGGCAGTTCTTCGTATTTAACAAGTGCCTTTTTGCCAATTTCATCATTTATTTTTTCATTGTTTATGTCATAAATATCAATTGTTGCATTTGCTTCTTGCAACAGTTCTTTGTTAAATTGAACATCTCGTTGTGATGTGTTTATATACACAAAAAAGCCACCAAAAACAACACCTATCAAAAGTAGTATTGCCGAAAGTGATATTAAAGATATCTTAACAAACTTTTTCATACAATTTATTTTGCTATTTGCCACAAATTTTATGCAAATATATTTGTTCAAAACAATCAAATTAACTTCGTTTATTATATATTTTATATAATAAATGACATAAATTTCAATTTTTAGTAGCAAATTATAAAAAAACATTGTATAATTCCTATTGGAGATTATTATGCAAGAATATTACAAAATTGTTACATTTGGATGCCAAATGAATGTTCACGAAAGCGAAAAACTTGCTGGCACACTTGAAGAACTTGGTTACAAGCCAACAGAAGATGACAACAAAGCAGATGTCATTGTTTTTAACACTTGTTGTGTTAGGGAAGCCGCCGAGCACAAAGCACTTGGCAACATTGGTGCATTAAAGCCACTTAAAAAGCAAAAAAAAGACTTGATAATTGCTGTGTGTGGTTGTATGGCTCAACAAAAGGAGATGGCAGAAAAAATATACAAAACTTTTCCTTTTGTAAACATAGTTTTTGGCACACATAACAGTTTTAAGTTTAAAGAATATTTGCAAAATGTTAAACAGCAAAAAAAGAGAGTATATCAAGTTGTTGATGACGATGGCAAACTTCCAGTTGAAGTTAAAAGTTATCGCACAAGTGGTTACAATGCTTGGGTAAACATAACCTATGGTTGCAACAATTTTTGTTCATATTGCATTGTTCCTTATGTGCGTGGCAGAGAGCGTTCTCGCCCTATGCAAGACATTGTCAACGAGTGCAAAATGCTCATTGCCGAGGGCTACAAAGTCGTAACTTTGCTTGGTCAAAATGTAAACTCTTATGGCAACACCTTTAACAATGGCAAAGATAATTTTGCCGAACTCTTAAAGGCAGTTGACGGCTTGCAAGGTGATTTTATAATTAAATTTTTAACATCTCACCCAAAAGATTTAAGCGAAGAAGTTGTTAAAACAATTGCCACAAGCAAACACATAAGCCATATGATACACCTGCCTGTGCAAAGTGGCAGTGACCGTATTTTAAAACTGATGAACCGAAACTATACAACAGAACACTACTTAAAAACAATTGAAATGATAAAAAAATACTTGCCAGATGTAAATTTAAGCACAGATATCATAGTTGGCTTTCCAACCGAAACAGAGCAAGATTTTCAAGCAACATTGGACCTTCTTAAAAAGGTGCAATACAACACGGTTTTTGGGTTTATGTATAGCAAGCGAAGTGGAACACCTGCCGCAAGTTTTGATGGACAAGTTTTGGCAAAAGACAAAAAAGAACGAGTTAACAGATTGTTGGCGTTGCAACGCCAAATAGAACAACAAAAACTTAAAAGATATCTTGGCAAAGAAATAACTGTTTTGATGACAGAGCGAAAATCAGGCAAGGTTTTTGCAAAAACTGATTGTGGCATAAATGTCATAATTGAAAACGCAACAGAGTTTAAAGTTGATTTTGTAAAAGTTAAAATTACAGACATAAAAAACACAAAGTTAATTGCACAAATTGTTTAAAACAATTTTAATGTTTTTAAACGATTAAATGTAGAAAAAAATCATTGATAAATCAAACAAAAATAATATTAAAAAAAATCAAAAAAATTAGTTGTTAAAAAAAAGTTAAAATTAAAAAAATAATGAACTGCAAAATTTAAAAAATTTGCAAGTTAAAAGCAAAACAACACAAAAAAACACAAAGGAGAAAGGCAGTTTATCTGCCAAAAATTTATGGCTATATCAAAGATGATGGCTCATTATTTAGAAGTCAAAGAAAAATACAAAGATTGCATTATTTTTTATCGTCTGGGTGATTTTTACGAGATGTTTTTTGAAGACGCCGAACTTATGAGCAAAGAGTTAGATTTAACTTTAACTGGCAAAGATTGTGGTCTTGAAAAACGCGCGCCAATGTGTGGAATCCCTGTAAAAGCAGTTGATATTTACATTGCAAAAGCGCTTGAATTAGGCTATAAACTTGCAATTTGCGAGCAGTTAACCGAGCCAAAACCCGGTCAAATTGTCGAGCGCGATGTAATAAGAGTTATCACGCCGGGAACAGTTATGGAAAGTGAAATTTTGGACCAAAACAAAAATAATTTCCTTGCATCTCTTTATGCTTCTAAAAACGGCTATGGACTTAGTTGGTGCGATATTTCAACTGGCGAAATGTATGCAACAGAGTTTGACAAAGATGCGTCTTATGACAAAATCAACGATATACTCACAATGATATCTCCTGCCGAAATCATTTGCAATTCAGAGGCAAAGTTGTTAGAAGAAAGTTTTAATATGCTAGAACGCAAATCTTTGCCAAAATTTACTTGCTATTTTGATGCTAGTTTTGAAAAATCAAAGGCAACAGAACAATTAAAAAAACAATTTGGTTGCATATCTTTAAAACCTTTTGATTTAGATGACAAAACTTCATCTGTTTGCGCTTGTGGTGGGCTTGTTGCATATCTTTTAGACACTCAAAAACGCAGTTTATCTCATATCAATGGCGTTAAGTATATTTGCTACTCAAACAATATGCATTTAGACTATGTAACTCGCAAAAACTTGGAAATCACAAGCAATTCGCGTGATGGTGGCACTTATGGAACGATTTTGTGGTATTTAAACAAAACTTCAACAAGCATGGGAACAAGGCTTTTGAGAAAATTTGTTGAAGAACCTTTGCAAGACATAAAAGAAATTAAATTAAGACAAGATGGCGTAGAAGAACTATATAAAAACATAATCAAGCGCGAAAGCATAATTGAGTTGTTGTCACAAATAAAAGACTTGGAACGACTTTGTGGTCGCATCAGTTACAATTCCTTAAAGCCATGCGATTGCAACAGCATAGAAAAAAGTTTAAAAGTTCTTCCACAAATCAAAGAACTGCTTAAAACAACAAACAGCAAAGTTTTAAATTATATACAACAACACATAGACGAACATATTGATGTTTGTGAACTTTTAAACAGCGCCATAATTGAAGATGCGCCAACAAACACAAAAGATGGTGGATTTATCAAACAGGGATACAGCGAAGAACTTGACGAACTTCGCCTTGCGTCAACCGAAGGAAGAAATTGGATAACGCAACTTCAAAATCAAGAGATTGCCGAAACAAATATCAAAGGGCTAAAAATTAAATACAATCACATTTTCGGATATTACATAGAAGTTCCAAACAGCCAAAAAGAGCTTATTCCATTTAGATATCAACGCAAGCAAACACTTGCAAATTGCGAAAGATATGTCACACCCGAACTTTTGGAGATTGAACAAAAGATTTTGGGCAGTGAAGAAAGAGCATTAAAACTTGAACAAAAACTCTTTGCCGAGTTGCGTGAAAAATTGCTTGAATATCTGCCAAGCCTTAAAACAACTGCAAGTTTTATAGCATATTTGGATGTTTTAACAAGTTTGGCAACGGTTGCAGTTAAAAACAATCTTGTCAAGCCAAACATTGTTGACAAAAGTGAAGCATTGCAAATCATAGACGGCAGACATCCTATTGTGGAAGTCATTTCAAAAGATGGCTTTGTTCCAAACGACACTTTGCTTGACAAACAAGACAACAGAACCATGATAATCACAGGGCCAAATATGGCAGGAAAGTCAACATATATGAGGCAAGTTGCCGTTATCACTCTCATGGCTCACATTGGCAGTTTTGTGCCAGCAAAATCTGCTCAAATCCCAATTACTGACCGAATTTTTACTAGAATTGGAGCAACAGATGACCTAGCTTATGGTCAAAGCACTTTTATGGTTGAAATGACCGAAGTTGCCAACATCTTGCGCAACGCAACACCAGATAGTTTAATTTTGCTTGATGAAATTGGAAGAGGAACAAGCACTTTTGACGGGCTTTCTATTGCTTGGGCTGTTATGGACTACATAAGTCAAAACTTGGTTTCAAAAACGCTTTTTAGCACTCATTATCACGAGTTAACAGAACTAGAAGGCAATTTAAAAGGTGTTAAAAATTACAGAATAAATGTAAGAGAATTTGATGGCTCAATAATCTTTTTGCGCAAAATTGTTCGTGGTGGTGCAAACAGAAGTTTTGGCATTGAAGTTGCAAAACTTGCAGGTTTGCCACAAAATGTTATTTCAAGGGCAAAAGAGATTTTAAAGTCACTTGAACAGGCAGATGTCAACAACAAAGTGCTTGCCGAAAGTGAAAAATCAAACACACAAAGTGTGGCTTCAAAACGAAATGAGAGAGAAGTCATAAACATTTTGCAAGATGTTTCAATTGACAAAATGACGCCATTTGAAGCAATGAGTTTGATACATGATTTAAAAGAAAAACTTAAAGATTAAAAAAAAATTTGTGTTATCAAATGGCAAAAAATTTAAAACTTTAAGCAAAATTTTAACATATAAAAAAACGGAGAAAATATGTCAAAAATAAATATTTTGGACGAGAGTGTTTTTAACAAAATTGCAGCGGGTGAAGTTGTTGAAAAGCCTGCAAGTGTTGTTAAAGAACTTTTGGATAATGCAATAGATGCAGGTAGCACAAAAATCACTGTTGACATAACTGATGGTGGCATAAAAAACATCACAGTGATAGACAATGGTTGTGGAATAGAAACTGATGACTTTGACAAAGTTTTTGTTGCACACGCAACAAGCAAAATAAAGTCAGCCGACGACCTTGCAAAAATTGGAACACTTGGTTTTAGGGGCGAAGCACTTGCAAGCATTGCCAGTGTTTCAAAAATAGAACTAACAAGCAAGACTTATGACCAAACTCTTGCCAGTTTTTGCACCATTCAAGGTGGCAAACAAAGTTTGGTTTCAACTGTTGGCGCAGACACTGGCACAAAGATAAGTGTAAGTGATTTGTTTTACAATGTTCCTGCTCGTGCAAAATTTTTGCGAAAGCCAAAAACAGAAGCAAATGACATAACAAACTTAATTGAAAAATACATACTTTGCAACCCAAATATTTCTTTTTTATACATCTCAAACAACAAGACAGTTTTGCAAAGCACAGGCACAAATCTTCTTGATGCAATCTATGTTGTGTATGGCAAACAAGCCACCGAAAATATAATTAAAGTTGATAGTTTTAACAAGACAAGCCACATAAAAGTTAGTGGATACATAGGTCTGCCAACATTTTCAAAGCCAAATCGCACTTATCAAACGCTTTCCATAAATGGCAGATATGTCAACTCGCCTGTTGTTTCGGCATGCATAGGCAATGCTTATGAACACTTTTTGATGAAAGGACGATTTCCATTTTTTGTTTTAGATTTGCAAATTCCACTTGATAAATTAGATGTAAATGTGCACCCAAACAAAATGGAAGTTAGGTTTGGCAACAGCAACGAAATATATGGCAATGTTTTTAGTGCAGTTAACACAGCACTTGTTAATTGTGAAAAAATAACATCGGTTGACAATAGTTTTTTTGCATATAAGGATGTTTTGGATGGCAAGAGTTTTGACGCTACTATGCAAACTGCAAAATTGCAAGAAAATACTGACGATTTAAACGAAACTGAACAAGCTGATGAAAA
The DNA here is from genome assembly GCA_051889975.1 of Christensenellales bacterium. Classification (GTDB taxonomy): domain Bacteria; phylum Bacillota; class Clostridia; order Christensenellales; family UBA1242; genus UBA9845. The sequence continues at coordinate 9,865 of JBJFDJ010000011.1, read as the reverse complement.
GCCAAAAGTTGTTGAAATAACTACTATGCAAAACACACAAAACTTTGCCAAAGCAAGCAGTTTTATAACTGATTTGTTTAAGCCAAGCAGTGACGCAATGCATGACAATTCAAACAGCATTTTAAACAAACTTGCATTAAAACAATATCAGCAAAATGGCACGCCACAACAAACAATGCTAAATGAAACAGAATACGCAAAGTCAAAAACTGATGATTTTTTTGAAACGAGTGATGTCAAATTTGTGGGTGAAATTTTTGCCACATATTTAATCATAGAAAAACAACAAAAAGTTTACATAATTGACCAACACGCAGGGCACGAAAGATTGCTCTATGACAGACTGGTTAAAGAAGTTGACAGCAAAAACATCACAAAACAAACTTTGCTTGTGCCATTTCACATTGATGTAAACAGGCAAGAATTTGAATTTTTGCACGAGAATTTAAACAAACTAGAATGCATAGGTTTTGAAATTGAACAGTTTGGTCAACTTTCATTTATGGTTACAGGCATTCCTGCAATTTTAAGAGATATCAACTTAAAAGAATTTTTTGATAGTATTTTTAAAGATTTAACTATTTTTAAAAATTACAAGCAAAGTGATTTGATAACTGACAAACTTATGCAACACAGTTGCAAATGTGCTGTTAGGGCTGGCAAAATTTTGTCGGCTGGCGAAGTAAACTCTTTGATAACTCAAATGAAAGAAGAAAAAATGCAACTGCAATGTCCACATGGAAGGCCTGTTGTTGTTGAACTTAAAAAAACTGACATAGAAAAATGGTTTAAAAGGATTGTGTAATGCAAAAGCAAAAGATTGTTTTAATTGGTGGGCCAACAGCTGTTGGCAAATCGGCTTTGGCAATTAAAGTTGCCAATCTTTTTGATGGCGAAATTTTGTCTTGTGACAGCATTGCAATATACAAAGGATTAAACATAGGCTCGGCAAAGCCAACAAAAGAAGAACAACAACTTGCAAAACATCATTTGATTGATATAAAAGAGCCATATCAGGAGTATAGCGTTGCCGAATACAAGCAAGATGCAGACAATATAATTTCAAACTTAAAACAGCAAAACAAACTGCCAATTGTTTGTGGTGGAACGGGACTTTATATGAAAGTTTTGTTGTTTGGCTTGGAGCGTGATTTGGGCGAAAAATCGACAGAAATTAGGCAAAAATATAAAGACCTTGCAAAAGAATATGGCAACAAATATGTGCTTGATATTTTGGCAAAAATTGACCCGGCAACTGCAAACAAATTAAGTGAACAAGATTTAGTTCGCATAATAAGGGCAATTGAAATTTATGAACTAACTGGAAAAAAGAAGTCAGCTTTTGTTCAAAACAACACAAGCGAATATGATTATATGCTCATTTTTTTAAATGATGACAGACAAAAACTCTATGAACGCATAGACAAGCGAGTTGACAAAATGTTTGAAATGGGGCTTTTAGACGAAGTTGAAAATCTTGTTAAAACATACAATTTAACGCGAGATAGTCAGTCTATGGGTGGCATTGGATACAAGGAGTTTTTTGATTATTTTGAACACAAAATTGACTTGCAACAATTAAAGGAAAACATTAAACTCAACAGCAGGCATTATGCAAAAAGGCAAATAACTTGGTTTAAGGGCATGCAAAACGTTAAAGAGTATGATTGCAACAATGTTGATTTGATAATCAAAGACATAAAAAAATTTTTAAATGAATAAAATGTTTGCAAAATTCATTATTATATAATAATATTATTGTATGAGTAAAATTTTAAACAAAAAAATAACAATTGCAATAGATGGCCCAGCAGGGGCAGGAAAGACGACTATTGCACAGGCGCTTTCAAAGAAATTAAACATAATGTATCTCAGCACTGGGGCTTTATACAGGGCGTATGCAGTTAAGTATTTAGATAACAAACTTGACATCAATTCACCTGATGTTGCCAGCAAAGTTGCAAAAGATAGTGATATAACTGTTAAATTTATAAATGGCACTCAACACACATTTTTGGACGGCAAAGATGTAAGTGACAGGCTTTATAACGATGAAATCAGTATGATTTCAAGCACAATTTCAAAACAGCCAGTCATAAGGCAATCGTTAAAATCTTTGCAACAAAAAATTGCAACAGAACAAAGTGTTATAATGGATGGCAGAGATATTGGCTCGGTGGTTTTGCCAAAGGCAAACTTCAAGTTTTATTTAGACGCAGATGTCAAGGTTAGGGCAGAGAGAAGATATAAACAATTGTTGCAAAAGGGTGAAAAAGCAAACTATGACGAAGTTTTGCAAGATATGATAAACAGAGATATCAACGACACAACTAGAAACATCTCTCCACTTAAAAAATGCAAAGATAGCATTGTGATTGATTGCACAAATCTTGGCATAGATGAAGTTGTAAATGAATTTTTAAAACATATAAAAGGATAAATTGGTTATGTGGTTTTGGTTGACATTAATAATTATTTGGTTGCCGATAACACTGTTGTTTCCAACAAGAATAATTGGCAAAAAAAACTTAATTAAAGGCAAAAGTATTTGGGCATGCACGCATCAGTCTAATGCCGACATTATGATTATTGCAACAAAAACTTTTACAAGAATTTACGCCTTGGGCAAGGCAGAACTATTTAAAAATAAGTTGGTTGGTGGCTATTTAAAAAGACTGGGCTGTGTTTCAGTCAAGCGTGGTCAAGCAGACATAGAGGCAGTTAAAGGCGTTTTGCGAATTTTAAAAGACAAACAAAAGCCAATTGTTATTTTTCCAACTGGAACGCGAACATCAACACCAGATGAAGTTGAAAATTTAAAAAATGGTGTTGTTATGTTTGCCTTAAAGTCACAAGCGCCAATTGTTCCAATGGTTTTGGTAAGAAAAGCAAAAATTTTTAGACGCAACAGGCTTGTTATTGGCGAGCCAATTAACATAACACCATATTTAGACAGAGCAAAAGACAAATCAGTTTATGCTGAAATAAATCAAATTTTAAGTTCAAGGCTTGAAAGTCTTGTTCAGCAATATGGCTACAAAAAGAAATCAAAAAAACAAAAATATAATTTAGAGGTATAAAATGTTTGTTATTTTAACAGGAAGTTCGGGCGTGGGTAAAAACACTGTTATCAAAGAATTGATTAACAGCAATGGCGATATTGTTATGATGCCAACCTTTACAACTCGTGACAAAAGGGCAGGAGAAGTTGAAGGCTATCCTTATTTTTATATTTCAAAAGAAGATTTTCAAACAAAGATAAAAAATAATGAATTCATTGAATATGAGCATATTCACAACAATTTTTACGGCTCATCATATCTTGTTTTTGATGACTACATAAAAAAGGACAAGATATTAATAAAAGATATTGGCGTTGAAGGTGCGCAAAACATTTGCGTTAAACTTGCCGACAAAACAAAAATTGTTAAAATATTTTTAACAACAAAACATAAAAAAGACTTAAAAAATCGTTTAAAGGGCAGAGAAGAAAAACAAATTAAACTGCGTCTTAAAAGATATAAATATGAGCAAAAACAAAAAAACAAGTTTGATTTTATAATTTACAATCAGTCTTTGCCAGAAACTTTAAATTATATAAATGTTGTTTTAAACACAGATGTGCAAAATTACATTCCATGCAAAAAACTTTCGCATATAAATTCATATTATGTTAAATATTACAAAAACAAACTTTTGTGTGGCAAGATTTTAAAACCAATTAAAATTGCCATAAAAGATGACAAAGTGTTCATTGTAAGTGGTTTAGAAAAGTTTATTGCCAGTGTTTTGGCGCAAAAATCTGTGGCAAAAGTAATTGTCAACAAAAAAGTTAAGGCACAAAATGTGCAATCTGACTGGTTAAAAACGATTGAAAAAAATTATAAAAATTAAATAATTTTTTGTTAATAAAAAAGTAAATAAATATTTAAAAAAACTTAAAAAAAATTGTTGACAAATAGTTTATTTTATATTATCATAAATAAGTCAGCAAACAAAATGGCTTATTTGTCGGGGTGTGGCGTAGTTGGTAGCGCACGTGGTTTGGGACCATGGGGCCGGGAGTTCGAGTCTCTCCACCCCGACCAATAATAGTGCAATTGCACTGTGATGGACCTTTAGCTCAGTTGGTTAGAGCAACCGGCTCATAACCGGTCGGTCCGCGGTTCAAGTCCGTGAAGGTCCACCAATTTTGTTTGGCTCTGTAGCTCAGTTGGTTAGAGCGCCGCCCTGTCACGGCGGAGGTCAGGGGTTCGAGCCCCCTTAGGGTCGCCAATAGCACCGAAAGGTGCAAATTTAACAACATAGCAGAAATGCTTTTCCTATACATAAGTCAAAAAGTATCAACTTGTTTGGCTGACATGCCTAGATAGCTCAGTCGGTAGAGCAGAGGACTGAAAATCCTCGTGTCGGTGGTTCGATTCCGCCTCTGGGCACCAAGTTAAGCATTGCTTAACTTAAATGCTGGTGTGGCTCAATTGGCAGAGCAGCTGATTTGTAATCAGCAGGTTGTAGGTTCGATTCCTATCACCAGCTCCATTTATTTATCCGAGTTTTTATAACTCAACAACTCATTTTTGAGTTTGGGCAGATGCCTGAGTGGCCAATAGGAGCAGACTGTAAATCTGTCGGCATAGCCTACGGTGGTTCGAATCCATCTCTGCCCACCAAATTAAAAAGTGTTGAATTTGTTAGTAAAATCTAGCAGTTCAGCACTTTTTTTGTTTTGTATTAATTTATTTGAAAATTTAGTTTTTATTAACTTTTCTGAAAAAAGTTGCGTCTAAAGTTGCGTCAGAATTTAGGGTATAAATTATTATATAATTTAATCAGTCTGTCTTTTGTTAAACTTCTGTCAATATTTGTGTAAATGTCCATTGTTTTGTTGGATAATTTGCAAATTCTTCTGATATATCAACAACCCTATGTTGTGAACTTTAATTTTTTGTTCCGTAAACATGAACTAAAACTTGCCAAAAACTTAAAAAACAAATTTTTGTGGTAAGTTTAACTTTTATATTTTTTTAAATTTAAAAAAAACTTGAATAAGCATATTAAAAGATTGTCTTTTTATGTTGAATTTTGTATAATTATGTTGATGTTATTTGATTTATCTCACACCTTATATATTGTTATTTCAGGTATTATTACAATATGTTTAATTATTTTGTGCTGTTTTTTTGTAAAGCAACAAAAATGTAAGGATTTTATTTTAAAAATATCTGCTATTTTAACCGTTGTAATACATTATTCAAGTTTGTATGTTGATTTTTTTTCAACGGGAAGTGCAATGATTGAAAACACTATGCTTTTACCCATATATCCATGCAACGTAGCAATGTGGCTTCTTGTAATTTCTAGTTTCTTTAAGAACAAACAATCAAAAATATTTTCCTATATTGCAGAATTTACTTTTTATCTTGGTGTTGCTGGTGGAATTATTGGCATTTTGTTCAATGAAATCTATAGTTCAAATCCAAATTTGGCTGACTGGGGTGTGTTAAAAGGGTTGTTAAGTCACTCAGTTATGTTGTTTGGCTCAATATATTTGCTTGCTGGTGGATACATAAAAATTCGCGTCAAAAATGTTGTAAGCGTTTTCTTTGGTTTGATTTTTCTTTTGTTAGATGGTGGAATAATCATAGGGCTTTATAGACTTGCAAATTTAGCACCTCCAAATTGTATGTATTTGCTGGAAAATCCATTTTCGGCTATTCCATGGATAAACACATATATTATTGGTTTAGTTTCAATTATTGTGGTGTTTATCATAACTGCACTTGTTGAACAAATTGCCTTAAAAAAAGAAGAGCGTTGGTATTCAAAACTAAAACTTAAATTAAATAACAATAAAAAACAGGAGAAAATTAATAATGAATGAATTTTTTAAAAACATTTTTGGAACAAGCACAGGAAGTGCTGAAATTACTTTATTTTCAATTTGGCATATTTTATATATAGTCTTAATTTTTGGTTTATCGTTGGGTGGCTATTTTCTTTTAAGAAAAAAATCTGACAAAGCCAAAACAATTACATTAAAAACCCTTGCATACTTGGTTATTGGAATATACATACTAGATTTCTTTATAATGCCTTTTTCACAAGGTAAAATTGATATTGACAAACTTCCTTTTCATATATGCACATTAACTGCAGTATTTATTCCTTTTGCACAATTCAACAAAAAATTTGAACCAGTGAGAAGCGTTATTACTTGCTTTGCCATTGTGGCATCATTAATGTATATTACATATCCTGGCTCTGCACTTGGTGGAGTTACACCATGGTGCTACAAGGTTGTTCAAACATTTGTTTTTCATGGACTTGTTTTCGCTTGGGGCTTTTTAAGTGTTACACTTAAAGCTGTTAATTTAAACTTTAAAAATATTTGGAAAGAAGCAGTTGGTCTTGTTGCAATTATCATTTGGGCATTCTTCGGAAATTACGCATATTTAGGAATACCTGACGGACATCATTATGATTGGTTTTTTATAACTGGCTCAACATTTCCATTTATACCTTCATGGCTTATGCCATTTGTGGTTTTTGTTGCTGTTTACGGAATGTGCGCAATCATATATTTGATTGATTTTGTTGTAAAAAAAATAATCGCAAAGCAAAAAAATAAAAAAGACGCCACAAATGAAAGCGTAGCAACAGAATAAAATAATTTTATCTTCATTTTAAATTATTTACAAAAAATGACAACATCTAGCAAAGGTTGTCATTTTTTTTGCATTTGCAAGTGATATCCTTTATTTGATATTTAACAAAGGAGATAATTTTGTGGAAATAAGAAACAGAATATATAGCGGAATTATGTATGTGATGCTATGTGGCGAACTTGACGAAAGCAATGCAGTTTACATAAAAACAACACTTGACGATTTGTTTGAGCAAAATGGTTTTAATCAAGTTATCATTGATTTAAGTGAACTAGAATTTATGGACAGCACCGGCGTTGGAATTTTGATTGGTCGTTACAAAAAACTTAAAGAAAAAAACATCCCAATTTACATTTGCAACCCAAGTAAGCACGCAGAAAAAATATTTAATATGACGGGTCTGTTTAATATTATGCCAAAAATAAACTAGGAGATTAAAAATGAAAGTTAAAAATGAAATGACAATGATAGTTAAAGCAATAAGCGAAAACGAAAGTTTTGTAAGAAGCAGTGTTGCAAGTTTTTGTTTGCCACTAAATCCAACACTAGACGAAATTACAGAAATTAAAACTGCCGTAAGTGAAGCAGTTACAAATTGTGTTGTGCATGCATATCCAAACAAAGTTGGCGACATAACAATAAAAGTTAAGTTAACTCAAACAGATGTTCACATAAGCATAACCGACCACGGAGTTGGCATTGACAACCTTGAAAAAGCAATAGAGCCATTTTTTACAACAAAGCCAGAAGAAGACCGAAGTGGAATGGGCTTTACGGTTATAGAGAGTTTTATGGACAGTTTTAAACTTGAACGAAACAAAAGCAAAGGCGTAACTGTTTATATGACAAAACATATAGGAAGCAAAAAAATGGCTATGGTTGGTGAAAACAATGCTGTCAGCAGATGAGACTATAAATTTAATACACAAAGCGCAAAATGGCGATGAAACAGCAAAATCAACTCTTGTAAATGAAAATATGCCACTGATAAAAAGTGTCATCAAAATTTACAGAAACAAAGGCGTGGAGTATGACGACCTTTTTCAACTTGGTTCACTGGGTTTTGTTAAAGCAATAAACAACTTTAATGAAAGTTTTGGAGTTAAATTTTCAACATATGCTGTGCCAATGATTGCAGGGGAAGTCAAACGATTTTTGCGTGATGACGGCTCAATAAAAGTTAGCAGAGCATTAAAATCACTAAATATGCAAATTACAAAATATATACAAAAATACAGAGAAAATCACGATGCCGACCCAAGCATAGAACATCTTGCAAACGAATTTAAAGTGGATGAGCAAGAAATTGTTTTTGCAATTGATAGCCGAAAGGCTCTTTTGTCACTTGATGACAAACAAGACGAAACAAATCCCAACAGCAGAACAATTTTAGAAAGCATAGAGGACCAAAATCATACTGACAACTTTATTGATAGTTTGGTTTTAAAAGATTTGATAAAGGAATTGCCACAAAAGGACAAGCAACTCATTGCCTTGCGATTTTTTCAAGATAAAACTCAAAGCGAAATTGCTGATATCTTAAATGTAAGTCAAGTTCAAGTAAGCCGATTAGAAAATAAAATAATTGAAAAACTTAAAAGCAAATTCAAATAAAAAATAGCAACTTT
>JBJFDJ010000011.1:0-1472 GCA_051889975.1 Christensenellales bacterium | reverse complement strand
AAATTTTTTTGTGGTGAATTTTCATCAGTATTTTTTGTTTGCATAGTAGTGTTTTTGTTAGATTTTTCGGTGTTTTTTTGAGTTTGCATACCACTTTCTTTGTCTAGTTCATTCAAAGGCATAACGCCATAGTCTTCATCAACTTTTTCATTTTTGTTGTTGTTTGTTGTTGCATTTTTTTGCGTGTTGTTTTTGTCTTGTTCCATAATTTTTTCATTGTCATATGGGTAAGGAAGTGGAGACTCTTCATCAAAAACCACCTTATCATTATTTTTGTTTAATTTGTCTTGTGAAATGTTCTTTTTTGTTGGTTTGTTTAAAAGGTTTTGATTGTTTTTAATTGACTTTTTTACATCTTTTAAATTTGTATCTTTTAAATTGCTAACATTGGTTTGTTTTAAATTGTTAGTTTTTTCATTTTTTAAGTTGTTTGCATTTGTATTGTTTTGTTTTAAAGTGTTTTGATTTGTAACAGTTTCTTGGTTTTCGTTAAAATATTGATTGTTATAATTATTGTTGTAAATTGGAACGTTTGGTCTGTAAGTATCAATATTTTTGTTGATGTTTTGATAAGTATCTATGTTTCTTGGGGGATAAGCATTGTTTGCATAGGGATAACCGTTGTTATATGTGCCATTTTGCACAGGATAGTTGTTGTATGGAACGGCTTGATTGTTTTGATTTGTGCTATTTAAATTTTGTTCTTCAACAGGCATCTCAAAAGGTGGTGGCGTGTTTTGACTGGTTTGTGTTTTGTTAAAACTTTGACTGTTTTGAACATTGTTATTTTGTGCGTTTTGCGTAGTTGTATTTTTGTTTGTTAATTGTGAGTTATTGTTTTTGTTATTTTGTTGTTGAAAATTATTGTTTTTATTATTGGTCAAAGATTGAGAGTTATTTTTGTTGGTCAATTGTTGTGGGGCATAATTTGTGTTGTTGTTTGTCTTTTGATTGCTGTTATAAATATTTGTTTTGTTGTTTACATTTTCCAGTTTGTCGGTGTAATTTTGATTTATATCTTGGCTGTTGCTCTTATTTAATTCGGCTTCTTTTAAATTTACATTTGTTTTGTTTATTATATCTTTAATGTTGCATATTGCGTTGTTGCAATCGTTATAGCATTCAAGTCTTGTTTCAAGGGCTTGCAACAATATTTCATAGGCTTGTTTAACATTGTTAATTTGTGTGCTATAATTATTTTTAACTTTTGCTATATTGCCAACCTTTGCGTTAATGTTGCCTTTTGTTGAATTTAATCTGTCGGCATAACTTTGCAACAATTTTATATATTCATTGCAAGTTTCAATTTCATCCAAAGAGAGTTCAATAGTTCCATCTTTTAATTTATCGCACAAAGTTTTGCAATCGTTTAAGTTTTGACACAATGAATTTTTTGCGTTTTTGCATTCTGCTTCACAACTAATGCAATCGGCACAATCATTGTATAAAACTTCTATGTTTTCAATGTAACT
>JBJFDJ010000010.1:4580-15416 GCA_051889975.1 Christensenellales bacterium | reverse complement strand
ATTACGCACTCTTTAAATGAGTGGCTGCTTCTAAGCCAACATCCTGGTTGTCTGAGTAACAAAACATCCTTTACCACTTAACTTATACTTTGGGACCTTAGTTGTAGATCTGGGCTGTTTCCCTTTTGACAATGAGACTTATCTCACACTGTCTGACTCCATGACAACAATTATCTGGTATTCGGAGTTTGATAGGAATTGGTATCCCGCGAAGGACCCGCTTCCAGTCAGTGCTCTACCCCCAGTAATCTTAAATCACAGGCTAGCCCTAAAGTTATTTCGAGGAGAACCAGCTATATCCGAGCTCGATTGGAATTTCTCCCCTATTCACAGGTCATCACCGCCTATTTCAACAGGCGTGTGTTCGGTCCTCCACAGGGTGTTACCCCTGCTTCAACCTGCCCATAAATAGCTCGCCAGGTTTCGGGTCTATGACATGCAACTAAAATTGCCCAATTAAGACTCGCTTTCGCTTCGGCTCCGTTACATAATAACTTAACCTTGCTACATGCCATAACTCGCCGGCCCGTTCTACAAAAAGTACGAGATTGCACGTGATATTGCTATCGTAGTGCTATCTCAGCTTGTAAACATATGGTTTCAGGTTCTATTTCACTCCCCTCCCGGGGTTCTTTTCAACTTTCCCTCACGGTACTATACGCTATCGGTCACTAGGTCATATTTAGCCTTAGGAGATGGTCCTCCCACCTTCATGCCGGATTCCACGTGTCCTGCACTACTCTGGATACTTACTCTGACTAGTCAAACATTTAACCTACGGGGCTATTACCCTGTTTCGCTTAATTTTCCAAAAAACTTCGGCTATGTTTAACTCAATTCATTTGTTGTAAGTCCGAACCCCAGTGTTATTACTAACTCTGGTTTGGGCTGTTACCCGTTCGCTCGCCGCTACTTAGGCAATCGTTAATTTACTTTCTTTTCCTACAGATACTTAGATGTTTCAGTTCTCCGCGTTCCCTATATTACACTATGTATTCGTGCAATACCACTTGTTGATTAAAACAAGCAGGTTTCCCCATTCAGACATCTACGGCTCACAGACTGTTTGCGTCTCCCCGTAGCTTATCGCAGCTTACCACGTCTTTCATCGGTGCCTAGTGCCAAGGCATCCACCATACGCTCTTTATAGCTTGATCGTATACGTCGATTTTCTTAGCTTTGCTAATTAATTAACTCAGCGTAAATTGTTTATTCGCTTGAAACGACAAATTAATTTGCCTTTCAACATTGAAGATACATTTACACTTTTTTGTAATTGATATTTGATATCGTTCTTCTTAAATATTTATGCAGTTGTCAATGTGCTTGCTGTGACAAAAGTTGTCTTTTGCATCACAGCTTTTTTAGTTTATCACAACCATTTTTTTATGTCAACACTTTTTTTAAATTTTTTTAAAATTTTTTTAAGAAAATTTAAGAATTTTGTTGAACACATACATTTTACTAACAATTTGTAAAAAATATTTTTTTTAAACTTTTTTAAAATTGTTTTTTTTGTTGTTTTTTTGTCGAAAAACTCAATAAAAAACAACAATTAATTAAGTTGTGCTCTAGCAGTATAATGCACAACAAATAAAAAATCAAGCGTTTTATAAAAAAAAATAAAAAAATTTTTTAAACAAAAAAAGTCGCATTAAAACGACTTTGCTTTTATTTGTTAAACATATTGTTATAATTGGCTTTTGCCTTTTTTATTGCTTCTTTGGTTTCTTTTACATCAGCCACTTTGCCTTCAACAATGGTTTTGTTTTCGTTTTCGTCTTTATACACCCTAAAAAAGTGTATCATTTCATCTGCAACATGTTTTGGCAAACTATCCAATGTTTTGTATTCATTGTAAAGTGGGTCATTGACAGGTATTGCAATAACTTTTTCATCTTTTTTTCCGCCGTCTAGCATTGTCATCATTCCAACAGGATAGCAGTTTACCAGCACAAGTGGGTCCAAACTTTCACTTGACAAAACCAAAACATCCATTGGGTCGCCATCATCACTTAAAGTTTTTGGAATAAAACCATAGTTTGCAGGATAATGCGTGCTGGTGTGCAAAATTCTGTCCAGCAAAATTAGCCCAGTCTCTTTGTCCAACTCATATTTCTTTTTAAAACCCTTTGCAATTTCAATAACGGCAATAAACTCGTCTGGCGTTATTCGTTTTTCATCTATATCATGCCAAATATTCATAAAATCCTCTTTTTGTTTTTTTTATTTTGTTTTTATTTTGTTTCTTATAGTATATATATCTATATAATTATTATTTATATATATAATTACCTTAAACACATATCTATTTATATATTAACTAAATTATTATCAACAAAAGTTAATATAAAATCATTTTTTAATTGTTTCGTCTAAATAAGTGCTCATCATATCTGCAACGCTAAACAAAAATGCTGTTGGAAATTTGTAGTATGCATCGCTTAAACCATAACTGCCACCCTTAACGCGCATATCAAAGCCACCCATATGCCAATTTATTGCCATTGCTTCTTCTCTTGTTAAGTGCATAAAGCCACAAATCATATAAACACTTTTTTCGCCATGGCCATAAGGCAAATCATCTTCAACATTATAATATGGCTGTTGAGTCCACACACCATCAGTTTTGACATTGCGATATTCTGTTTTGTATGTGTTAACCTTGCAGATATCATGCAAAAGCGCAATGATTGCAATGCTTTCTTCGGTTATCACACTGCTTAAATTTTCGCCGTATTCTTGTTGCAACAGTTTTTTGTATCTTTTGTAAACCTTAACGCTGTGTTCGCAAAGGCCACCTTGATAGTTGCTGTGAAAACGCGTGCTTGCAGGCGCATAAAAGAAGTCAGATTTTTCTAACCACGCAAGAAGTTTATCTGCGCCCTCTCGCTTTATGTTATCATTAAAAATTTGCAAAAACTCTTGTTTCATCTTTTCTCCCGGTTTAAGTATATAATTTTTTTGCAATTATGACAAACAAAAACAGTTTAATTTTAAAACTCCAACACAAATTAAAGTTATAAAATAAACTAAGATTTTAAATTTTTGAAAAATATCAATATCTTATTTATAATTTATACTTGCAGATGTTTTTACTCTAAATTATGATAATTTAATAATAATTAATAAAATTTTGACAGGAAAATACAATTTTTTTAGTTTTTGGTGTATTTTTTTGTTGAAAAAGAATATTAAACAATATATAATAAAACACGAAAAGGAATATTTTTTATGGAAAGCGTATTAAAGACAATTAAAAAAGATAAGCTATTTAAAGCAGGTGACGTGGTTGGAGTTGCATGCAGTGGTGGCATTGACAGCATTTGTTTGTTGCATTATTTAAACAGCATAAGAGAAGATTTAGACATTGAAATTGTTGCAGTTAACATAGACCATCAAATAAGACCAACAAGTGCTGATGACACTGCTTTTGTTGCAAACTTTTGCCGAAAAAATCGCATTAGATGTTACAAATTTAAAGTAAATGCACTTGAAATTGCAAAAGAGCAAAAAATTTGCCTTGAAGAAGCAGCGCGCATTGCAAGATACAAGGCTTTTGATGGTTTGGTAGAAAAAGGTTATGTTGACAAGATTGCACTTGGTCATCACACACAAGACCAAGCCGAAACCGTGCTGTTAAACATTTTTAGAGGTGCTGGATTAAGTGGCGCCAGTGGAATGAAAACTGTTCAAAATCACTATGTTAGACCGATGTTAAACACAACAAAAGACGAAATTTATGCCTATGCAAGCATAAATAATTTGGAGCATGTTGAAGACGAAACAAACGGCGACAACGAATATTCTCGCAACTTCTTGCGCAACGAAATTATGCCAAAATTGCGACAATATTGGAAAAACATAGACAATAATCTCATCAATTTTTCAAAAATATGCAAACAAGATGATGAGTATATAGAAAGTCAAATTAGTTTTGATGATCTTGTTTTTGAAAAAAACCTTGCAAGAATACCACTTTATGAATTTGCATACCCAGAAAGCATAACAAATCGCATTTTAAGAAAAGCATTTAATCATTTGGACAAACTAAAAGACATAGAAAAAAAGCATTTAGATTTGATAAAAGATTTGGTTGCAAGTGGTCAAAATGGGACAAAAATAAACCTTCCAAACAACATGAAGGCAAGCTTGGAGTATGACTATTTGACTTTATCTGTGACCGAAAAAAAAGAAAAACCTGTTCCAAAAGATTTTAAAACAGGCGAAACCATTTTTGAGCACTTTGGAAAAATCAAAATTAAAAAGACTTCAAAATTTATTTTGGGCAATGAGAATGAATGGGTTATTGATGCAAAAAAATTGCCACAAACTGCAAAGTGGCGAACGAGAGAGCTAGGCGATGTATTTGCCAAATTTGGCAGTGGCGAAAAAAAGTTGAAAGACTATTTTATTGACATAAAAGTGCCAAATCGCATACGAAGTGAAATACCTGTGCTTGCAGACGGAAAAGAAATCTATTGCGTTTTGGGGTATGAAATAAGCGACAAAGTTAAAGTTGACGCCAACACAAAAATGGTATATGTAATAAAACTGGAAAAAGAAAAAACAAACTAATTATAGTTTGTTTTTTTTGATGTATCAAAATTTTTTAAAATTTATAGTGCACAAATAATTCAACAAAACAACTGTCATTCGTGCCAAACCATTGTGGCAATATCAAAATTTACATTTCAAGTTCATTTTGTTTTCTGTTAGACAGAATTTGTCCAATCTTTCTACCACCAAAAATTGAGCTCGTTTTCATTGCTTGTTTAATTTCTTTTAATTCATTTATACTAAACATAAAGTCATTTTTTAGCATTGAATTGGTTTTATCATAAAAGTATTCATTGTATTTTTTTGGCTCCAACAAACCAATATTATCAGCAGGAATTTGTTCGCCGGCCTTTAAAATCTGATACTTTTTATTTGTAAAGATATCATAAAAATATTCACCTTTTTTTAAATAAAAAGATACATCTTCACGTTTTTCATAGTCAATAAATGTTTGGTTGTTGCGATAGATGTAACCTTTAAATTCACCAATTTCGCCAATATATAAATCTTTAATGTTTATCATAAACCACACCTCTACTTATATAGTATCACTTTAAAAAAAATCCTGTCAATATATAAATAAAAATTTTTTTGTATAAAATGTTAAAATAATATAATTTTAACTCTTTTAAAATACAAATATTGTTTTTTGCTTTGTATTTTATCTTTGCTTTTATTTCATATTAAAAACAAAAAACCAACATAGTGTTAAAAAATCCCAAAAAACTTTTGACCTTTGGGATTTAATAAATATAATTTACAATGATTGATTATTATCAAAAACGCATTTTTCAACATCGCACTCAGTGCCATAAAACTCGTTCATTTTTTCAAGCATTGCCTGTCTTGATTTAAGTTTCAAATCTTCTATTGCTTCTTTTTGCGCAAGGTTGGCATTTGGGAAAATAGGTGGCAAAATTTGCAGGGTAACTTTAAATTTTCTTCCCCAAAACTTATCCCATGCATTTGCATCTCGCAATAGTGCAACAGTTGGAATAACTGGCACATTATTTTTTGTTGCATAATAAAATGCACCATTTTTAAATGGTCTTAATTTTTTATATCCACGCCACATTGCCTGCTCGGGTGAAACATAAACATATTTATGATTTTTTAAATGTGTTTCTATCGCACTATTTAAATTTTTCTGATTGGAATATAAATTTGAAAGTGGCATTAAGCCCAAAATTTTAAGTGTGTAACCGCCAAAGCCTTTTTTGTTGTTATGGTCTGCGGCAACATAATATATATGACTTTGCACTGCTTGTTTTATAATTAAACTATCTAACAATGCCACATGGTTGCAAATAATTACAGCTCCAGACTTGCCTTTCTTTTTTAAGTTTTTTCTACCCTTTATTTTTAATCGGTATGTAAAAAACAAAATTATCGGTGCAAATATAAAAATTATTATTCTCAAAAAACCATAATAAACTTTGTCAAAAAATCTATTATATATATATCTATGATTTGAGGCTTGCTCTTTCACACCAATATACTCGCCATAATTGACATCAACATCAAACTTCCTTTGCCTTTCAAGTTCCGCCATTTTTTTGTTGTAATCGCTATTTTTCATCTCTATCCTTATTGTTAAGTGCATCGTCAATTATGTCTGCTATTTCATTTGCACCATTACATTCTTTTTTAAAATTATAAGTATTTTTAACATACTCTTGCAAAATTTGTGGATTATCTGCAAGTTCTTCTACCCGTTTTCTGATTTTCTTTGGAGATTTAATATATTCACCACATTTATATTTATCTACAAAAAGTTCCTTTGTCGCTTTTTCAATGGGATGTGGATAGTAGTCAATCAACACTGGTGTATTCATAAAAATACAATCCAAAACAGCATTTGGGCCAGCCTTTGTAATAAACAAATCGGCAGCCTTGTATAATTCATAAATATTATTTATAAATGACAACGGTATAAAAGTAATGTTGTCTTTAGGTTTTTTGTTTAAAAAATAATTATAAACCTTTTCATTTTTGCCTGCTATGGCAATAATAGTCATTTTTTTATCCGTCTTTAACAATTCGTTAGTAACAGCCTTGCACTTGCCAAGCGCATATCCACCATCTGCAACTATCACGCAAAAATCATCTTTGTTTATTCCATATTTTTCACGATAAAATTCTTTTGAGTTGTTGCACTCCAAAAGTTCTGCCCTGCAAGCAAAATTAACGGTCTTGCAGTTTTCACTTTTAAACTTTCGTTTTTCAATGGCCTCTTTTGTGGCATATATATTATTTGTTATAAATATGCCATCTCTATTGTCCCACCAAGGATGAACATTGTTATCTGGGTTGTAAGTTACAATTAAACAATTTTTATCAACCTTTCGTTTATACTCAACAGCACAAAATGTTAAAAAATAATGTGTGCTCACAATACAATCTGGCTTATATTTTGCAAAAGCCTGAACCGTGGCTTCAACATAACTATGAAAAATTGTGTTATGTGTAAATTTTAAAAACTTTTCGCCACCAAAAGCTTCCAAAAGTGTAAAAATAAAAAAACCATAGCCATGAATTTTGTTTGTTGCCTTGGTTTGATTTGTTAAAAACTTTTCAAACGCAACAGTTTTTTCACTTTCTTTCATAATATTGCAGTCAATAATTTCATATTTATCACAAAACTTTTCTTTTAAACTGTCAGAAATTGCCTTTGCACTTGTTATATGTCCAAAACCAGATTCTATAAAAGTTATCAAAATTTTCTTTTTATCCATTTAATCATCCTTGTCGTTTTTTATTTTATTATACATTTTAATGCAATAAATGTAAAATATTTTTTAAAAGCATTTTTATCACCATTGATTTAAAAGTATATCAATTTAAAATTGTTGGCATAAATTTAAAATTTTGTTTAATTACAAAAAAAAGAGTTTCTTTTTTTTGCATTTGAGCAACAAACAAAATAACAAACTAAAATTTTAAACCGTTAAAACACAATTTAGTTAATAAAAAAACCAACATAGTGTTGGTTTTTTGTTTTTATTTTGCAATAAAATTAATTAGTCTGTTTGGAACATAAATAGTCTTCACAACTGTTTTGTTTAAAAGCAAACTTGCAAGTTTTTCATTTTGCATTGCAATCAAAGTTGCCTCTTGTTGTGTTGCCCCATTTGGCAAATTGATTTTTGCAACAATTTTGCTGTTAACTTGCGCAACAATTTCAATGGTGTCATCTTTAATTTTGCTTTCGTCATAAACTGGCCACTGTTCATAGGCAATTGAATTGTCGTTTTTAAACACAACATTCCAAATTTCTTCGGTTATGAACGGACAAACAGGATTTAAAAGTTTAACAAAACCCTTTGCCATTTCGGTTGGCAAGCACTCCTCTTTGTAAACTGCATTTACAAAAATCATCATTTGGCTGATTGCTGTGTTAATGCTTAAATTTTCATAATCTTCGGTTACAATTTTAACCGTTTGATTGTAAACTTTTTCTATTGTCTTATTTTCACAATCTCTTATATAGTCAAGTTCAAAATAAAGCCTGAAAATACGATTTAAAAATCTTTTGATGCCTTCTATGTTTTGAGTGTTCCATGGCTTTGCATCTTTTAATGCCCCCATAAACATTTCATACATACGCAGTGCGTCTGCGCCATACTCTGCCACAATATCATTTGGATTGATAACATTGCCCTTGCTCTTGCTCATTTTTTCGCCGTTTTCGCCCAAAATCATACCTTGATGAACAAGTTTTTTAAATGGCTCTTTAACAGGCACCAAACCTTTGTCGTATAGATAATTATTCCAAAATCTGCTATACAGCAAATGTCCAACCAAATGTTCTGTTCCACCAACATAAAGGTCAACTGGTAGCCAGTATTTCATCAAGTCATAGTCGGCAAATTTTTTGTCATTGTGTGGGTCAATATATCTTAAAAAATACCAACTGCTACCTGCCGAACCCGGCATTGTTGCTGTTTCTCGCTTGTATGTTTTGCCATCTATTTTGACATACTTCCAATCTTGTGCGTTTTCTAGTGGTGGCTGACCATTTTTTGACTTGTAATCGTCAAGTTCTGGTAGTTCCAAAGGCAAGTCATCATCAGGCAGTGCCATAGGTGTGCCATTTTCGTCATACACAATTGGCACTGGTTCGCCCCAATATCTTTGACGAGCAAACACCCAGTTGCGAAGTTTGTAAGTTGTTGTCTTTTGTCCACAACAGTTTTTTTCAAGCCATTCCAACATCTTGTTGATTGCGTCTTGCTTGTTTAAGCCGTTGAGAAAATCAGAATTGATATGAACGCCATCTTCTGTGAATGCTTTTTGGCTGATATCCCCGCCGTCTAAAACTTGAATAATTTCCAAACCAAATTTTTTGGCAAAGTCATAATCTCTTTGGTCGTGCGCAGGAACAGCCATAATTGCACCTGTGCCATAGCTTGTTAACACATAGTCACTTATAAAAATTGGAATTTCCTTGTTGTTTACAGGATTTATCGCATAAGCGCCTGTCCAAACACCAGTTTTTTCTTTGTTTAACTCTGTGCGTTCCAAATCACTTTTGCCAGCACAAATCTTTTGATATTCTTTAACTTTTTCTTGTTGCTCTTTTGTTGTTATTTTGTCAACAAGTTGATGTTCTGGTGACAAAACACAATATGTTGCACCAAAAAGCGTATCACATCTGGTCGTGAAAACAGTAAATTTTTCATCTGTCCCTTTAACCTTAAAATCAACTTTTGCACCAACGCTTTTGCCAATCCAGTTTTTTTGAACAGTTTTTGATGACTCTTCCCAATCAAGCCCTTCCAAACCTTCAAGCAATCTTTCGGCATAACTTGGAATTGTTATAACCCATTGCTTCATATTTTTTCTTACAACAGGATATCCACCACGTTCACTTTTGCCATCAATAACTTCATCGTTTGCAAGCACTGTTCCAAGTTCTTCACACCAGTTAACTGGGGTGTCAATAATTTGCGCATATCCATCTAAAAATAGTTGTTTAAAAATCCACTGCGTCCACTTGTAATAACTAGGGTCTGCCGTGCTGATAACTCTGTCCCAGTCATAAGAAAATCCAAGCATTTTAAGTTGATAAATAAAATTATCAATGTTTTTTTGCGTAAACTCACCAGGGTGATTGCCTGTTTTTATGGCATATTGCTCTGCTGGAAGCCCAAAAGAGTCAAAGCCCATTGGGTGCAAAACATTATAGCCCTGCATACGCTTCATACGGCTCACCACATCGGTTGCAGTGTAACCCTCTGGGTGACCTACATGCAAGCCCTGACCAGATGGATAAGGAAACATGTCAAGTGCATAAAACTTTGGCTTGTTAAAATCTTTTACTTCTGTTTTAAAAGTTTTGTGTTCGTCCCAAAACTTAATCCATTTTTTTTCTATTTTGCTAAATTCGTAATCCATAAATATCCCTTTTTAAAAACTATTCCAGTATTATTGCAGTTTTTTGTGTCGTTTTCTTAACTGAATTCTAACAAAAACTATAAACAGAATCCAATTAATCTAAATTAAAGCAATTATTAAATCTTTGATATTGCAAAAAATATTATACTATAAAGTCAAATATTTTGCAATTAAACAAAGAAAGCAGATAAATTATTTGGTGCTATTTGTTTGCATATATATTTATTAAAACAATAATTCGTTATATTTTCAAAAAATTGCATTATAAAATGCATCATTATGATAAAAACAATTAATAAAATGTTTTTTTGATGTTGTTTACAATATTTAATTTATACATCTTATTGAATCTATAGGATTCATTTTGTTGATTATTTTTAATGGAATAATACATGCAACAAAACTCAAAACAAATGAAACGCCAAACGCAATAAGCCAGCAATATATGTCTGCAATAAGATAAATTGTGTTTGCAATGCTGTTTAACGAAAGAATTATATTAATAAAGAAAACTCCCAAATAAACAAAAGCCATAGAAATGACAAACGAAAACAAACTAACAACAAAATTTTGAAAAATAAATATCTTTTCTATGTCCTTATTTTTTGTTCCAAGAGCACGCAAAATTCCAATTTCTTTCTTCTTGTTATTTATGCTTAATGAAATGACGTTTATTGTTGTTAAAACGGCAATAAAACCAAAAATAACGCTTAGACCCAAAAATATAAAACTAATCATCTGTGCAGTTTGTTCCAAATCATAAATAGATTCTGCTTGAATATCTATTAGCCCTATGTTAAAATTTGTTCTGCAAAATTTTATGAGATGTTCAAAATTTGATTTGTTTGCAATTATAGAACAAATTATGTTGTTTGTATT
>JBJFDJ010000010.1:0-4480 GCA_051889975.1 Christensenellales bacterium | reverse complement strand
ATTTGTTTGCAATTATAGAACAAATTATGTTGTTTGTATTTGAATACAAGGCATTGTTTTTTATTGTTGATTTATTGGCGTAAATTTCATTACCATCATTTTTGCTTAAATCATAAGTTTTTATAACAACACCTACAATTTTTTTGTTTGAAATTTGCAAATTTGTTTCATTTGATATTGAATTTTTAACATTCAATGTTATGTATTCATTTATGTGAGCAAAATTGTAGTCACAAACTTCATTTCCATATTCATCATAAAAAATGTGAGAACGAATCTCATTGTATTTAATTTCATCAAACAATTTGTTGTATAGCCCCAAATTTATCAAAATTTCATTTTCTTGCAATTCAATGTTGTTTTGACAGCATACTTTTCCATCATAAATAGTTTGATAGTTGTAATTTGCATTATCAATTATTGAGATTCTGTCAATTGCAGTTTTATCATCTTCCAATGCAATGGAAATATCTCTAAAACTGTTTTGCAAAAAATCAATCTTGCTTTCTGCAAAATGCTCTTTTACATAATTTTCATTAACAAAAATTGGCAAATATTGAACATTCCTTCTTTGATAAGCATAATTTTTAAAAATATCTGCCGAATTAAATTTGGTTTTGTCATAATCGGTTACAACATCAAAATTATTGTTAAAATATTCTTTGTAGTCAGTTTTTATCACGCCATTTATTTTATATTTTTCAACATATAAATTTTGGGTTGCATCATATTCCAACAAACTCAAACCACTCATTTTTGCATAGTCATTTGTGTTGACAGAAAGTTTGCATTCATCAAACAAAAGATAATCAATCACATAATCAGTTAAATACACTCCATCATCAGTAACTGGATTTGCCGAGTAGAACTCAATACCCAATTTTTCAACATCATTTTTTGAAGTGATAACATAAAAACTGTTGCTCAAGTATTTTTCATTGCTGGCATCATTTATTGGCAAATTGTAGCCTTTTACAAAAGGTATTTCATTGTTTTTTAAACTAGAATAAACTGCATCATTTATTTCAGCATACGAGTCAAATTCAACGGCATTATACCCATCTTTATTATTGTAAATGCTTTGAGCAAAATAATAATTTTGAGACATATTATCAAAAGTTTTTGTGATTGAATTTTCGGCATTATAACTTAAAAAACATTGACCTATGCAAATTGAAAAAATTGTAAATACAAACAGTGCAACGGATATAATGTTTTTCCACAAATGATTTTTTATGTTGTAAAATCCCAACTTAAAGATATAATTAGGATTCAGAGATTTTGTTTTGTGACATGATATTTCTTTATTTTTTGATTTTTTTTGTGTTTTTTTTGAAATATTTGTTATGCCATTTACTTTTCCGTCTTTTAGCTCAATAATTTGGTCAGCATATTGTTTTGCCAACTCTTGATTGTGTGAAACCACAATGACCAATTTTTTGTTTGAAATATTTTTTAACAAATCAAAAATTTCTTTGCTGTTTTTAGAGTCTAAATTTCCGGTTGGCTCATCAGCCAAAATAAAGTCACTATCTTTTACAAGTGCTCTTGCAATGGCAACTCTTTGTTTTTGACCACCAGATAGTTCATTTATCTTTCTCTTTTCATAGCCTTTTAAACCAACTTCTTCCAAAATGTTTGAAATTTTTGTTTTGTCTGTCTGTTGCTGGAGTGATAAAACAAGTTCAATATTTTCATAAACTGTCAAATAATCTATGAGATTGAAGTCCTGAAAAATAAAGCCCACACATTGATTTCTAAAATCGTCCAAAGATTTAAAAGATTTTATATCCTTGCCATTTATTATGTATTGTCCACTTGTTTGAGTATCCAGCCCAGCAAGAATGTTGAGCAAGGTTGTTTTGCCCGAACCACTTTCGCCAACAATAAATATTAATCCCTTTTCGGCAAACGACAAAGAAATGTTGTTGTTTGCAACAACATCTTGTTTGCTTTTAGATTTGTATATTTTTGTTAAATTTTTTAGTTCTATCATAATTAATTTTATTATAAATTTTTTGCTGTTCGTTGTCAATACAAAAAGAGTTAGAAAAACTCTAACTCTTTTGCTTTTATTTTGCTCTACAAAAACACCTAACATCAAACTTGTGATGCATAATTTATTGTTAGTTTTGCAAACAGCGACATTAAAATTTGACTTGCTTATATTTTAACATCGCATTGTTTACAATATCTTTTTAATTTTACACATTCCCAAAAGTTTTTTCTAAAGAATCATCTGGAACTTCCCAATCAATATCACCATTGAATGAGTTAGCAATCACTGGATATTTCTTATAAAGGCTGTCTTGTTTTGGATGTTTTCTGTAACCATTTGATTTATATTCATTAGATAAAAGTTTTATATAAAAAGTTAACAATTCTTTTATTGATGAAAATTTTTTATAAATTTCTATTGACCCATGTTTTGACAAATATATAGATGGATTATCTATCTCACTTTGTCTATAATACATCAAATAATCCCCCACATTGCCAAAATATATAATATCATCTCCGTTTATTTTTCTATTTTCCAGTTCTCTATGTTGATTTATATTATTTAACAACATTGGCATTGGCTTTGAATCTCCAACTTCGAAACCAAAAATATTTATTGATGAATGAAATAATCTACAACCATTATAATATTGGTAAAATTCTTTGAGTTCTGGAATAAGACTGCAATTTAATAATTGTTCAAACTTTTCATAATATTTTACTTCTACTTTACTATAAAGCCGATGAAGGTATACTTGCTCATTGATTTCAGGCATGTGGCAAAATAATTTTCCTTCGCTCGTAATATCATCTGTTTTCCAATATTCGCTTAGCAATTTATCTAAATACATACTTTCTCCTTTATTTTATAAACTTAGCCAATTGTTCAATAACCCAAGGCAAAAACTCTATGACTTTTGCAAGGTCTGTTGCATTTTTCCACGCACCATTATGAATTGCAAGATGATCTATTCTTTTTAGAAATACAATATTGTCTGGATTGCCTATTAAACTTAAATCTTCACCACATTTATTTACATCAATTAAATGGCATCCGTCATATCCTTTAACTTTACCATATCTTAAAATATCATCGATTTCATCTGCAGTCCAAGGATACTTAGAATTACCATTCATGACAGCCTTTTGTTCATTTTTCCATGCATCTCTAACTGCCTTTTGTCTTGCATTTTTTATTTGTGTCTTTGATGGTTTATTTGCTGTTGCTTCATTTTTTGTTGCTTTTGTTGAACATGCATTGTGAACTAAAATGTTGTCTGTGCCAACAAAATATGTGTGATAATCTTCGCTTGCGGCTTCGTCAACTGTGATGTTATAAACATTGATTGGCTCATCAAGTATTTGCCTGTTTACACCAAGTATTCTAACTTCTTTTCCAGTTTCTGTCAATAGATTATCTTGGCTTGTGAGAGCATAAGCAGGTGTCCAGCCTTTGTTTTGCACATACCAAGGATGCAATGATGTTGAAGTTATTGTTTCGCCAGAGTCCAAGGCAATTGTGCAAATGTCATTTGATTGACTAACCATAGTGTCGGTAACTTGTTTTAAGGCAACCATTCCTGTTAGTTCACTATAACTCAACACTTTGTCACCAACTGAAAGATTTTCAATGTTTGTGTAACCATTCTCTGTTAAAACTGGTGTGCCTTCAACAAAGCATGCCTTAACAAGTCCACTGCCAACCATAATAGCACTCATTATTGCAGAAGTCATAAATGATTGTGCAATGTTTTCAACTGTTAAAGTTGACTTGATTGAACCACTGAGTGAATCCCAAAAGTTTTGTCCTTTAATCACGCCAGAAATAGTAGAAACAGCCACTTTTACAAGCAAGTCAGTTGCCATAGCAATTGCTGTCATTTTAACTATGCAAAGAAGTGAAGCACCAAATGAGCAACCACCAGTAAGTGGGGCAAGCGCTGCACCAATCAAAATTGCTGCACATCCACCCAAAAACATAAGTCCGGCTTTTAGCCAATTTGTTGGTTTTGGGTCTTCGATAAGTGCTGCTTGCTTAACACCATCACTTGTAAATTCTAACGTTGCATCGCCAAAAGATGCATTCAATTCTTCTAAATCATAACCATAAAAACTTGTTTTGTCTGAACATCTTTCCCATTCTTCAATGAGTTCCATATCAATGTAAGTTATGGTTACTTCTTGAACATAATAGCCATTTTTGTTTTGTTCTTCATTTATTTGGTTTAATGTTTGTTGCAGTTTGTCAAAATCAATTTCATTGAACATCATGCAAACTTCTTGGCTTGTGTAAGTGAAATCGTTGTCATACACATATTTGCTTTCGTCATAAGAAAATAATGCACCTAATTTTGTGTCATAATTGTTATCATCATTCTCCAAAATATTGAATGCAACGGTTTTATTTGTCAACCATTCATATTTACAATATTTGTCATTACGAATAAAGTGATCATTGCTTGTTTCAACACCAAAATCG
>JBJFDJ010000009.1:6150-15804 GCA_051889975.1 Christensenellales bacterium | reverse complement strand
TTGGTGCGGACGAAGGGACTTGAACCCCCAAGGTTTCCCGCCAGGACCTAAACCTGGTGCGTCTGCCAATTTCGCCACGTCCGCAAGTTTGTTTTAAACTTTTTTAATCTGGTTTTAAATTATATTTTAATATGCTTTTTGCATTTTGTTATTAAATTAAAAATGCTTGATACAATCTTGCGATTTGCATCAAGCAATTAGCTTGGTGACCCATCCGAGATTCGAACTCGGGACACCTTGATTAAAAGTCAAGTGCTCTACCAACTGAGCTAATGAGTCAAATTCACAAGCATTTCAATTATACGATAACCATTTTGTTTTGTCAATAAATAATTACAAATTTTTTTATTTTTTTTAAGTAAGTTTTTTTGTGTAACAAAAAAGGTAAATTTTTAACAAAAAACTTTACAATATTTTTTTTAGAATGCTTTTGTATTGACAAAATAAACTGCTTAAAATATAATTTGTATTGTGCAAAGTTGCGTGAACGATAAAAATTTATTTAGTTTGGCAACAAGCACCAATTGCATACATTTATAAAAGGAGAGAATATTATGGCAGTTAAAATAGATAAGTCAATCTGTGAAAAATGCTCAAAATGTGTTGGCCTTAGCTATTGCCCAATGGGAGTTTATACATTAGACGAAAAAACAGGAGAAGTTGTTATTGATAATGAAAAATGCATAAATTGTGGACTTTGCGTTAACACTTGCCCAACAGGAGCAATTAAATTTGAAGATTAAAAAATCACTTACTTGATTATTTTAAGCAAGTGATTTTTTTTATAGTGTGCTAACATTATCTTTTTCACGCGTGTTTGTGTTGTCGCAATTGTTGAACTTATCAAAAAAGTGTTCTTTATTTTCTAAGTATTTTTTATATTCTAAATACTTTTTAAATTCTATGTATTCAGAAGAGTGTTGTTTGTCACAACTTACTTCCAACTTATCAAGGCTTTCGTCAGTTTTGATGAGTAAAGGATTGTCGGCATTTTGTAATCTTTCAGCAAATGTGTTAAATTTTTCAGCATTGTTTGATAAGTATAAACTGTATTCTTTCATATGTTCAAGAATAGGTTGCCATTTTTTTTGCTTTCTTGGTGAAAATCTGTCAACTTTGTTGCAAAATTTTTCATATTCTGACTGTAAGTTGGTTGAAATGTTATCTAAAGTTTCAGAAAATTTAATTAAGCTTTCTTTCTTTTGTTCATTGCTTGCTGGGCTTGACAAAAGAGCTTTGCAATCTTTTTTTATATAATATATTAAAACATCAAAATAATCATCGCACTGCATTTGCGCATAGGTTCTTCCAATAATTCCAGTTGTGTGGTTGTTTATATGATAAACCACGTTGTTAAATATCATAGCAATTGTGCTGGTTGCAATACATGTTGCACCTGCCGACAAAAAGAAATCGTAGGGCAGTAGGTTTTTGTATTTGAGCACAGCACAAGAGAAGGTGCTAACAGCAATCAAAAACAAAGATTCCAAAACATTAAACACAACATTGTCGCTCTTTTTGAAAATGCTGTGGCCAAAGAGTTTTTTATTTGCTTTTTTGTTTTGTTTGATTAAATTATTTATGTTTTTATAAAACAAATTAAAATGGTTAAGTGCCGTTTGCAAATCGTTTGAATTTTCCACATTTAACTCCTTTTGATTATTATAAACGCAAAAATGATTATTGTCAATACTAAAAAAAATTAAATGATGGTGATTTGTTTTAATTTGCACAACAACAAAAACTAATTGTTAAATATAAAATAAAAAAATATTTTATTATTGTTGACAAACAAAAATTGATGTGATATATTAAATAAGTATTTTGCGGGTGTAGCTCAATGGTAGAGCGCTGGCCTTCCAAGCCAGTTACGTGGGTCCGATTCCCATCACCCGCTCCAGTATCTCAAAATGAGATAAATTTGCGTTTGTAGCTCAGTTGGATAGAGCATCGCCCTTCTAAGGCGAGGGTCAGGGGTTCGAATCCCTTCAAACGCACCACACAAATGAGCAATCATTTGTTTGATGGGGTGTAGCCAAGCGGTAAGGCACGAGACTTTGACTCTCGCATGCGTAAGTTCAAATCTTGCCACCCCAACCATTTCTATTGTTAAAATTGTCAGTAAAATGTAGATGTTTACAAGAAAGAGAAGAATTTTGAATTAAATTTGACACCACTTTTGACACCATTTTCAAAGATTATTTTAACATTTATAAAAAAAGCAACAGTTAAAATCTGTTGCTTTTTATTGTTTTGTTTATTTTGTAGCTATGATGTTGTTATTGCAATTTTTTCATAATCTTTTCAAATTCTTCGTCATTGTCAACATTGATTTTGAGAAGTTCATCAGCTCTACGACACCTTTTTGCAAATGCTATTTCATCTAAGTATTCTTGGTAACTTTCATTTATTTTAGGGTCATTTTTAGGCACCTTATCGGTTAAAATCAAAATGTTTTTTTCTAAATCAAACTCATACCATTCATCATTACTCATAAAATACTTGTCGTCTTCAGTTAACATATTCCTTGCTCCTTTAAATAAATTTTCATTGTTTTAGCCTTTATTGGCTTTGATTTATAGAAATTTTTATTTATTAATTGCTAGATTTGCCGATTTCCCATTCTAAAACTTCTTTTTGGATTTCTTCTTCGGATTTTCCTTGTTTTTTAAGATTATCAATTAAGCGTTGTTTTGCAAGTTCTAAAATGCTTAGTTCATACGAGTCATGTCTTACTTCATAAAATTTATTATAGCTTTCTACAGCCTTTTTTGGTGCCTTATTTGTTAAAAAATATTTATTCTTTTTATCATCATGGTAATACCATTTTTTATTTGTTAAAAAATATGGTTTAGTTTGTAACATATTCTCGCTACTTTAAGTATGTTTTAATGAAATCGTAAGTTTAAAACACTTTCTAATCCAACATTTTATTTTAAATTATTTAGTTATTTTTTGCAAATAATTTATGGTGTTAGGGGATTAAATTGTGTTTGGTTTATAAATTTTTTTAAAATTTTAAAAACTATTCTTTCAATAAAATTGACTTAAAAGATAGTTGTCTATAAACTAAACATATAGGAGAATTATTTATGAACGAATTCGAATTATTGGAATATTTTAAAAATGAACTAAATAACATGATAAAAGAAAAACATCAATTGTCATCACACTATTACAAATATGTAGATGGACTAGAAAAGTGTAATTTTGAAAAACTACAAAAATTGTGTAACGAAAACGGTTTTTATATATACAAAATGAACAATTGTCCAATAGATACAGAATTTTTCCAAAAAATATGGAAGAAGCAAAGGGGAGTTGTAATTTTTAGTGATTACACATTAACCCTAGTTGCTCATTACAACAGATAATATTATTTTGTAACAACAAGTATTTTTAAAAATAGAAAAATTTGGTTGCACTTTTAAATAAAATTTTTTTTCAAAACATTTTGAATTTTGTTTAAATATGATATAATTAACGCATGAGCAAACAAAAGAAAACTAAAAAAGAAAACAAACAAATCAAACGCAAAGGTTGGTTTAGAGCATTAAAAAAAGTTATGAGAGTTCGCTACAAAAGACCTACTTTTGTTTTTTTGGGTGAAAAATTTGACAATGGCGCAGTGGTGTTAAGCAATCACGAAGGCACTGATGCACCTTTGAGTTTGGAAATTTACTTAAATCGTCCAATAAGGATGTGGGGCACTTATGCCATGAATTCTGGTTTAAAAGAAATGTATAAGTATCAAACAAAAGTTTATTATCATCAAAAAAAGGGCTGGAACTTGGGTTTGGCACGCTTGTTTTGTTTGATTGCAAGCCCACTCACAAATATGTTTTACAAGGGGTTGCAACTCATTTCAACATACCAAGATGTTAGATTTATGAACACAATAAAACAAAGCATACAATCAATTAAAAAGGGCGAAAATATTGTAATTTATCCCGAAGATAGTTCAAATGGTTATCTTGCTGAACTTGAAGGCTTTTTTGCTGGATTTGTTGTGCTTGCCGAAGCGTGCAGAAAGCAGGGCATAGATGTGCCAATTGTTGTGTCTTATTATAAAAAAGACGAAAATATTTTTGTTTTTGACAAACCTGTTTTGTTTTCGGAACTCGCAAAAGATTGCGCAGACAAAGCACAAATTGCCGACAAATTAAGGCTTAGATGCAATGAACTTGGCAAAATGCAGTTTGACAAAGAGACAATAAAGCAGATTAAAGAACAAAACAAAAACGATGAAATTGTTTTATAGTTAAAAAAAAGAAGTCTTACCAAAGACTTCTTTTTGTGTGGTACTTCCAATGAGATTCGAACTCATGTTACCAGCGTGAGAGGCTAGTGTCCTAACCACTAGACGATGGAAGCACATATATCACTTTTTTATTATATCACAAATTTATAACTTTTGCAATATTTTTTATGTTTTATTTTGCATTTTTAAAAACTTTAATAATTTTTTGCGTTAAAAAACAATTTTGATTATGATTTTATGTTGCTTTTTAATATTTATTTTTCATCAAAAACTTATAGGATTTTTATAAATTTTAAAACTTTAAATTATTTTTATATTTTTATACATCACCAAACTTTTTAATATTTTATTTTTTGTGATTTTATATTGTTTTGTATTTGGTCTATGTTTATTTATATTTGACAAATCTGTTTTAAAATTTTACAATTAATTTAGTTATAAGTTTTTTGCACGGAAGATATATTTTGAAAAGATTTTTTAATTTTAGGCCATTGTTGTTTGCTTTTATAGGGTTTATGAGTGGAATATTTGCTTGTATTATGGCAATACTTGGAAATATTTTGCCAGTTATTTTTTGTGCAATTTTAACTGTTGTTTGCCTTGTTTTGTTAATTTTTGATTTAGTTAAAAAAGATTCGCTAAAAAAACTTGCTGAAATTTGTGGAACAAAAAGACTTTTGCGGCCTTGTTTTTGTATGCTTTTGGGAATTATTGTTGGTGCCAGTGCTTCTGGCATAAGTTTTGCTATAAATAATTTTAGACCTTTTAAAGACGGAACATACACTTGCGTTGCAGAAGTGAGTGAAGTTGCAAACTATGCCGACAATCAATCAGTTTTGTTAAAAAATGTAACAATTGATGATGCAAACTACAACTTTAACATAAAATTAACTGTAAATTCAACAGAAATTAAAGTTGGCAACAAATTAAGTTTTACGGCAAAGTTGTTTGCAAGCAGTCTGGTGCAAAATGGAAAAATCAACACCAATATTTTAAAAAGCAACATTAAGTATTATGGCTATATATATGAAGACACTTTGCAAATACAAGATGGCAAGGCAAGTTTGATTGATTTAACAAAGGACAACACAAAAAACATCTTGCTTGATAGCATGGATGAGCAAAATGCTGGTTTTGCTTTTGCAACGCTGGTTGGCGACAAAACGCTTTTGAGTAGTGTTTATTATGATACATTTAAAAATGCAGGACTTGCGCATATTTTGGCAGTTAGTGGCTTGCACGTTGGTTTTTTGGTGGCTGTTGTAATTTTTATTTTAAACGCTTGCAAATTAAAAAAGAAACATCAATTTTTTGTTGTTGCTGGTGTTTTGTTTATCTATTGTTTGTTGTGTGATTTTTCTCCAAGTATTTTTAGGGCAAGTGTTATGAGTTTATGCTTGATGCTGGGCATGGTTTTGGGCGAACAAAACGACTCTTTGTCAAATTTAAGTTTGGCTGGCATCATTGTTTTGTTGTCACAGCCGTTATATCTTTATGACGTTGGTTTTTTACTTTCTTTTGGCTCGGTGTTTGGCATATTGATTTTGTCAAAACAAACATCAAAATTGCTTGAAAAAATAAAACTTCCCAAAGCAATTTGTGACTTGATTGCCGTTACAATCAGCGCAACTCTTGGCACAATACCAGCAGTATTTTCGTTTTTTGGCGAGATTTCGCTTATCTCAATTTTTAGCAATTTAATTGTTTTGCCATTGTTTAGCATAATGTTTGTTGTTTTGCTTGCATGCACATTTTTAAATTTCATATTTCCTTTGCCGTTTTTGATGAGTTTTGCCGAGTTTTTTATAAATATTGTTGTGTCATTGAGTGCAGTTTTTGCAAAATTTCAAACAATAAAAACCTTTAGTTTTGACGCATTTTCGGGCATAATCTATTATGTTTTGCTGTTTGCCATAAGTCGTTTTTGTTTGATTAACTTAAAAAGCAAAATGATTGTTGTGTTAACTGTTGTGCTTGCGCTGTCAACTTATGTTGTAGATATCAACACGCCCGTGATTTTTACAAGCGACTTTTTATCGGTGCAGTCTAGCGTTGAAAAGAGTTTGTTTTTGGCAACAAAAAACAATCAAAAAGTTTTGATAAATGTTGGCGATGACGAATATGATGCACAAAACATTGCAAATATGCTAAAATCCTTAAAAGTCAACACGCTAGATTATTTGTTGCTGTTTGATTACAAAGACAGCAAGCAATCCACTGTCTGCAATTTTGTAAACAACTTTAAAGTTAAAAACATTGTGGCGTTTGGCAGACTTGATAGTAGCACAAAAGTGGGTCTTGCAACAGGCTTAAAGAGCAACAAAAATTTGAGTTTTTGTGAAGATATTTCTTTTGCAACTAACAACAATGAAATCAAAATTGATATACTATACATAAATGACATCTTTAAGGCGTCAAACATTGCATTTGACGAAATAAGCATTTTAAAAATAGAAAACAGCCTAACGGCAAATCAAATTTCCAAAAACAGCCTATTTTTTAAGGACTATGACTTGTGTTTTGCAAAAAATTTTAACCTTGCAATGAACAAAATTGTTTCAATAAAATTTATTTGCAACGGCGCAGTTGAAACTGATAAAGATTTGCTAATTTTAGACAATAATACAACATGGAGTTACAATGCAACTTAATTGTAAATATTGTAATTTTTTGATATAATATTTTTGCATTTTATAAAATTTAACAATTTAAATTTAAAATATTATTTAAGTTAGTTAAATCATTAAATTAATTTTTGACATTTAAAAACATGGTGGGAGAAATTATGAATTTTGTAGAATTAAAAAAACACATAATAGGCGAAAAACATTTTTGTTGCTACAATCTTGTTGGCGATGACAATTTTTTGGTTGATAGTTCAATAAATATGTTTTTTAACTATGTTGCAAATAACAATGAGTTTAACATAGCAACTTTGTCAAGTGATGACATAGACGCAAACAAACTGTCTGTTGCGCTTAATACAACATCATTTTTTGGTGGCACAAAAGTTGTGCTGGTTAAATATTTAGACACAGCCAAAAACAAAGCAGTTGTTAATTTTATAGAAGATTATTTGGCAAAAAATCCAAATGATATGGCAGTTTTGGTTGTTACAAGCAAAGAGCCAATGTTTGCCGAAAAAACAGCAAAAAACCTAGCCGACAAATTTGTGGTTGTAAATTGCAACAGACTAGATAGCCCAATGCTTTATGTTTGGATAAATCAAGCATTAAAAGAAAAAAATGCCAGCATGGAACAAAGTGCAAAAGCAAAGTTAATAGACTATACAAACGGCTACCTATCAAAGATATCAAAAGAGTTAGAAAAACTCATAAACTACGCAAATGGCAGAGAAATCACAACTGGTGATGTTGAACTTTTGGTGACAAAAGACCTTGAATTTAGTGTTTTTGAACTCACTGAAAACTTGGGTCGTGGCAACAGCGCAAAAACTTTTGAAATTTTAAACCAAATGATGAGTGACAAAAAGCCAGCACCAAGTGTTTTTGCAATGATACAAAACTATTTTAGGCGAATGTTTTTAAGTAGTATTTCTGCTGGCACAAACAGTCAAATTGCCAGTTTGCTTGGCGTTAAAGAGTATGCCATAAAAAAGGCAAAAGAAGTTGCAAGTCTGTTTTCAAAATCAAATTTAAAGGCAATTGTGGACCAATGTGCCGAGCTCGACATCAAAATTAAAACAAGCCAAATAAATTATAACAGCGCTGTAAATTATCTTGTTTTGTTTATTTTAAATTTGAATAAAAAGTAAATTAAATTGCAAATAGAAATCATAAAAAATATAAGCAAAATTTGTGCAATGAGCATTTAATTTTGCTTATTTTATTAAAAACTTTGTTATATGTTTGCGCAAAAAGATTTTTAAAACTAATTTGTTTTTTAAAACAAAAGCCAAGCATTTTAAAATATTGTTTTGTGTTAAAAAACACAATTGACTAAAAAGTGCTTTGATAGTATAATTGTGTTATGAGTAATGTTTTGGAAATTTTGGCGCCAGCTGGTGATTTGCAAACTTTAAAAGTTGCCATAAACAACGGCGCAGATGCCGTGTATTTGGGCGCAAGCAAATTTAGTGCAAGGGCAAATGCAACAAATTATAGTTTGGACGAATTAAAATGTGCAGTTGAATATGCACATCTTTTTGATGCAAAAGTGTATTTGACAATAAACACAATTATCAAAAACGATGAAATGCAAGATTGTTTGAAGCTTGTTAAAAGCGCAGTTGACATTGGTGTTGATGCATTTTTAGTGCAAGATATGGGGCTTGCAAGTTTGCTTTTGGCAAATTTTAAGGGCATACAACTCCATGCCAGCACTCAACTTGGCGTGCATAATCTAAAAGGCGCAAAAGTGCTTGAACAACTTGGTTTTAGCCGTGTGGTTTTAAGCAGAGAAGCAACTTTGCAAGATATAAAAGACATAAAAAATGGCACTGATTTAGAAATTGAATATTTTGTGCAAGGTGCATTGTGTGTGGGATTTTCGGGCAATTGTTATTTTAGTAGCATTTGCACAAGTTGTAGTGGCAACAGGGGAAAGTGCAAACAATTTTGCCGACTGCCTTACACTGCCGTTGAGGGTGACAAACAAATTAAACAAGGCTATTTGCTTTCGCCAAGCGACCAAAATTTGTCAAGTCGCATGCAAGAACTAATAGATGCAGGTGTTAATTCATTTAAAATAGAGGGCAGACTTAAAAAGCCAAGTTATGTTGCCAGCAGTGTATCGCTTTTTAAATCAGCACTTAATGGTGAAAATTTAAAGCAAAAACAACAAGTCTTAAAACAAGTTTTTTCGCGTGGCGAATTTAACACTGGCAAATATCTAGACAGCCAAAATGACAACATCATAAACACAGTTTTTAACAATCACACTGGCAAAAAAATTGGCAGAGTTGTTGATGTGTGCAAGTTTAAAGATATCTACAAAATTCAAATTGAAAGCAAACACTCCATAGCAAAAGGCGATGCACTAAAATTTTATGTGGCAAGCAAAGAAATGGGTAGCATGGGCGTTGGCAATGTTGAAATTTTAAAAAACGGCAACTTTGTTGTGTATTCCAAGTTAAAGCCACAAGTTAATTGCGATGTAAACTTGATTGTTGACGCAAAATTAGAGGAACAGCTGTTGTCAAAAACAAGAAAACTTGGGTGTGATTTTCATTTTGAAAGCAAAATCAACAAGCCTGCAAAACTCACAGTTAGTTGCAACGGGCAACAGGCAACAGTTTGCACCAACCAAGCAATATCGCAGGCAAAGACAAGTGCTTTAAGTTATGAAGATTTAAAAACAAATCTATCAAAACTAAACAACACAGTGTTTGTTTTAAACAAACTAACGGCAGACTTTGAAGATGTGTTTATTCC
>JBJFDJ010000009.1:0-6050 GCA_051889975.1 Christensenellales bacterium | reverse complement strand
AACAATATTTATGTTTTTGATTACAAAGATAAGTTTGATATCATTGCAGGTCTGGGACTTAACATTGTTAACAAATATTCAAAATCATTTTATTTGAGTTTGGGGGCAAAAGACATAATTTATTCTGTTGAAGCAAACTTAGATGACATTGATGAAAATGGGGTTATTTACACAAAAGGCAATCCTGTGCTTATGACATTAACACATTGCCCGTTTAAAATGCTATTTAACAACACTTGTGATAGTTGCACATACAAACACAATTTGATATACAAAATGCAGGACGGCAGAGTGCTTAAAATAAGGCGCAAAAAAATTGCAAGTTGTTATTTTGAAGTTGTTGACAGCGTTGTTATAGACAACAAAAAATTTCATAACAAACGCACTTTTGTTGACGCTCGCAAGCCATTTAAAACAGACGTTAAAACAACTGTTGGCATGATAGATAAATCAATATAATTTTTGCTTTTACAAATTTTAGCAATAAAAGCTGTTGTGCAAATTGTTAAAGTAATGTTCTTTTGATAAACAATTTTATTTTGTTAAGTTTTTGTTTTAACTTTTTGCACCAAAATTAATTAAAAACAAAGTTTGTTTAAAATAGCATAAAAAAAGAGAGAATAGCCACACAGCATTTTCTCTTTTTTTGCAAAAAAAATCGCAAAAACTTTGCGATAATTAACTATTTTTCTGCTTTTGCTTTTGCAAGCATAGAAGAAAGTCTTGAAACTCTTCTTGAGGCATTGTCTTTTGTGATTATGCCTTTTTTTGCTGAGTTGTCAATAATAGAAATAACTTCTGGAAGGTATTTTTCTGCTTTTTCAAGTTCTTTTGCTTCTACCATAGCTCTAAATTTTTTAATTTCTGTTGCAAGTCTTGATTTAGCACCTCTGTTTTCTGTTCTTTGTCTATCATTTACGCTAACTCTTTTGATTGCTGACTTAATAATTGGCACGGTTAACATCTCCCTTTTTATATTTTACTTGACTATAATATCACAAAAAAAATCAAATTGCAAGAAAAATTTATCTTTTTTGTGAAATAATATATTTATCTATGAAAAAAAATATCAAATCAGAACTTATTTTAGAAGTTGCAAATGGTTTTAAACGACAAAAAGGCTTTTTAAAGACAAAAAAAAATTTTAAATATAACATAGAGCAAGTTGACATCGGCATTTTTTCGGATGAAATTTCAAAGCAGATTGAACGCGAAAAAGGAAATTATATCTCTCTCAACTTTGATGAAATATTGTATTTTGACTTAAAGGCAAGAGATTATTTGTGCAAAAAATTAATTTCTGCAATTGGTTCGCTCGCTAAAAAAAATAACATAAAAGCAAACAAACTTTTGGTCGTTGGGCTTGGCAATGGAAAGTATGCTTGCGATAGTCTGGGCGAAAAAGTGGTTGAAAAAGTGCTTGTAACAAAGCCATATTTAGATAAAAAACTTTTTTCGCCAGAAGAAGTGGCAGAAATTTACGCCATAAACACTGGCGTTTATGGAACAACCGGCATTGACAGTAGCACTTTTGTTAATGTTGTTTGTTCACACCTTAAGCCTGATTTGGTCATCGTTGTTGACAGTATGGTGGCAAGCGATGAAAAACGACTTGCAAAATCGGTTCAAATAAGTGACACAAAACTTTTGCCGGGTGGGGGTGTGGGCAACAATCGCAAAGAGATAAGCAAACAGACCATTGGCGTGCCTGTTTTTGCAATTGGCGTTCCGTTTGTTATAAACACTGGCAGTTTGTGCAAAAACACAGACAACTTGATTGTTAGCCCAAAAGATGTTGAAAACAAGGTTAAAGTCACAAGCAAAATAATTGCAAAAGCCATAAATTTGGCATTTAACAACATAGATGAAAAAGAAATTGCCGAAATGACAGAGTGAGTGCTTTTTTATATCATAATTTTGCAAAAAATTAATTATTAGCATATAAAATCAAAAAAATATTGTCTTCATGACAGGGCGGTATTTAAGCAAGTAAAATGATTGCAAAAATAACAAGCAAGTTTTAAAATATTTTTAAACAATCAAATTTTAATTTTAAATGAGTTTGCAAAAAATTAACTAACTTTTAACCCATTTCATATTATAATTTATGGGTAAAAAATGGATTTTGGTTTTTGATAGTGGAACTGGTGGCAAATATACAATGGAGCAAATAAGACAATATTTGCCACACGAAAACTATCTTTTGTTTATGGACAAAATAAATTGTCCTTATGGCAACAAAACAAAATTAAGTTTAAAAAAAATAATTACAAAAACACTAAAAAAATTAACAGCAAAATTTGATATAAAGTTGATTGTGATTGCGTGCAACACAATTAGCAGTATGTTTGCTGGTTTTCTGCAAAAAAAATTTTATGACGTGCCTTTTGTTTTTGTTTTGCCGGCTGTAAACGAAAACATTTTGCAAAACTCAACCTTAATCTTGTGCACAAAAAACACTGCAAAATATAACAAGGACTTAAAAGAGTATAAAAAACAAAAAAAAGTTTGGGTGCAGGGCTTTGATAATCTGGCAAAAAAAATTGACAACTGCAATGGGGATTTTAACATTTTGCAACCATATTTAAACAAAAAACTTAAAAGATTTGCTATCAAAAAGCCAGTTAATGTTGTGCTGGGTTGCACGCATTTTAATTACATAAAAGAGCAAATAAAAACTGCACTTAAAACAGATGTTAACTTTTTTGAAAACAGCCAAGATGTATCTTTTAAAGTAAAAGACAAATTAATTGCAACATCAAATCTTTCAAAGAAAAAATCAATAGGGGAACTTTTGATTTTATATCATATAACATAAGTTTTGTTAAAAACATTAACCTTAATTTTTTGAGCAAAAAAAATGCTTTGCAAAAAAAACAAAAAAATTTGCTTTGCCATTTGCCAAACAACTTAAAATTTATGTTGTTTTTTAAACAACAATTGCTGTCACATTGATTGTGGGCTACTTGCCGATAACTGTGAAAAAATATTAAAAACAACAAAATTAAGATAATATTAGTTTTAAAAATATTAAATAAAATTAATAATATTTTTAAAAGTGTGCAAATATTGTTTTAGGAAATTTTAAGTTGTGTTAAAATTATAATATTATGAAAAAAACAGAAAACAAAAAAAATTCTTTATCTAGCACAAATTGGCATGCAAAAGATTTAGATTTTGCATTAAAAGAGACAAATTCAAGCAAAGATGGATTGACGACAGCAGAGGTTCAAAAAAGGCTTGCCGTGTTTGGCGAAAACTCTTTGCCACAAAAAAAATCAAAATCTGTTTTTTTAATATTTTTGCAAGAGATATTAAACCCCATTGTTTTAATATTGGTTTTTGCAATGTTTTTTTCGTTTATTGTTGGCGAAATATTAGATGCTTTTGTGATACTGGCAATTGTTATGATAGATGCAGTTATTGGCACGATTCAATCAAAAAAAGCAGAGAGAATTGCTAGCTCGCTTTCAAATATGATTAAGGTTAAATCAAAAGTTTTGCGTGACGGAAACAAAACAGAAGTCGAGTCTAAAAATCTTGTGCCGGGTGACATTGTGTTTTTGGAAAGTGGTGACAAAATATGTGCAGATTTGCGCATAATCAGTTGCAACAATCTTTCGGTTGATGAGTCGCTTTTAACAGGTGAAAGTTTGGCAGTGGTTAAAAACACAAATGTTGTGCCAGAAAAATGCAGTCTTGCAGATAGAACAAATATGCTGTTTTCTGGCAGTTCTGTTGTAACGGGCAGGGCAACAGCCGTTGTGGTTGAAACTGGCGTTCACACTCAAATAGGGCACATTGCCTCAAACTTAAACAAAGTTAAAGATGAAAAATCACCTTTGACGATTAGAATTGGCAAGTTTTCAAAGCAAATAAGTATTGCAATTGTTTTGGTTGCCGTTGTCATATTTTTAATTATGCTAATGCAAGGCAATCCTTTTAAAGAAATCTTTTTGGTTGTTATTGCTCTTGCTGTTTCTGCAATGCCCGAAGGCCTGCCACTTGCCGTAACAATGGCACTTACCATTGCATCAAATCGCATGGGCAAAAACAATGTGGTTGTTAAAAACTTAAACGCAGTGGAATCTCTTGGCAGTTGCACCGTTATTGCCACCGACAAAACGGGCACGCTAACCCTAAACGAACAAACGGCAAAGATAGTAATGCTAGCAAATGGCGAAGAATTTTCTATCTCTGGCAGTGGCTATAATGACGATGGCAAACTAGAGTGTGACGACAAACAAAAAATAACTGACATCACGCAAATTGCACAAATGGGAGTGTTAAACAACGAAGCTGTTTTTGAAAAGGTTGACACTGGCTTTAATTATTTTGGCGACAGCATTGATATTGCCTTTAAGGTTTTGGGCAAAAAACTAAATGTTAACACAAATGATTTTCAAATTGTCAGCACAATACCTTACGAGTCAGAAAACAAGTATTCGGCAGTATTTTTTAAACAAGACAACAAAACTTTTTGCACCGTAAAGGGTAGTGTGGAAAGGATTTTGGAATTTTCTAACAGCATCAAACTTGATGGTCAAACAGCAAACTTAAACGCAAAAGATATCATAGATAAAAACGAATTGCTTGCAAAAAGGGGTTACAGGGTTATTGCAGTTGCATTGGGCGAAATATCAAAAAAAGAAAATTATGACGAAACCAGTTTAAAAAATCTCACCTTGCTTGGCCTAGTAGGATTTATTGACCCAGTGCGAAATGAAAGCAAAACTGCCGTTGCTGATTGCATAAGTGCAGGCATAAAAGTTGTTATGATAACAGGCGACCACCCAGCAACTGCATTTTCAATTGCAAATGACACAAAAATTGCAAGTGATTACAGTCAAGTTGCAACGGGAGCAGAAGTTGAAAAGATGTTTGAACTTGGCGAGATTGAATTTGACAAATTTGTTAAGCAAAAAACTGTTTTCTCAAGGGTTACACCAACTGATAAATTGCATATAGTTGACTCATTAAAAAGGCAGGGCGAATTTGTTGCTGTTACTGGTGATGGCGTAAATGACAGCCCAGCAATCAAGTCTGCCCACATAGGCATTGCCATGGGTTCGGGGACTGATGTTGCAAAAGAAACTGCCGATATGATTATTTTAGATGACAATTTTAATTCGATTGTTAAAGGTGTAAAAGAAGGCAGAAATGCCTATGCAAACATACGAAAAATAACTTACTTTTTGTTGTCTTGCTCGATTGCCGAAGTCTTGTTTTTTATGTTGTCACTCATCTTTGGCACAGCAACACCTTTGCTTGCAATTCAACTGTTGTGGCTTAATGTTGTAACAGATGGTTTCCAAGACTTGTCATTGTCACTAGAAAAGCCAGAAAAAGGGCTTATGAAAGAAAAACCACGCTCAACAACAGAGTCATTGTTTAGCAAATCAATGGTTGCTCAATGTTTGGTTATGGGGCTAACAATGGGGCTTGTGGTGTTTGGCTCGTGGATGGTTTTAACAAAAGCACTCAATTTTGACATTGTTGTTGCACGTAGTTTGGTTATGACACTTATGGTGTTCTTGCAAAATATACACGCGTTTAATTGCAGAAGTGAAAAACAATCGGTTTTTAAAACTCATTTCAACTCAAATTGGTTTTTCTTTGTTGCCGTTATAGGTTCAATACTTTTGCAAATAATATTTATAGAAGTCCCAGCACTTAGCGAACTTTTAAGTTTAACAACTGTGCCATACTTTGAACTTTTGATATTGCTTGCAATATCGTTTGTTGTTTTGGCAGTATGTGAACTATACAAATTTATCATTCGCAAAAAAGAAAAAAATCAAGATTAGTCGTCTTGATTTTTTTTGCGTTTTTTCATAAAAAAATAAATTTGACACAAATTTTGACACAAATTTTGACACAAAAAAGATATTTAAAATGTTTACAAACAAAAAACTAAAATTGTTATACTAATATATTTTACTAACAATTTTAGTTATAAATTAAAAATAAAAAAAGTGACAAAAAGTCACTATCTTGGTGCCGAAGGTGGGACTTGAACCCACAAACCCTTGCGAGTACCGGATTTTGAG
>JBJFDJ010000008.1:2219-3673 GCA_051889975.1 Christensenellales bacterium | reverse complement strand
CCAGTTGCTTGGCAAGACTCCACCAAAACAATGATTTTGTATGGTTTGTTGTTGTATATCACATCACCACTAGAATTGCCAAATTCGTTGCTTACAGTAAATTTAATTGGCAAACTTAAAGCGCTTGCGCTTCCGGTTTGTGTGCCATTTAACTCAGATGTGTAATAGTATTTGCCGTCAGCACACAACTTCCAACCAGTTGCAGTTGTTGTGTCAACAGAAAAACTAACCAAATTGCTTGCATTTACATAGTTAGTGCCATCCGTTGCAATTTTAAATTCTCCAGTGAGCCTTACATAGCAGTTGCTTTTGCCAGTAACATCAATGTGCAAGTCTTTTTGTGTAACTTCACCTGCAATAAGGTTGTTGGTATCCAAACTGATGTTTGTCAATTTGTTGCCACCTTGCATAATATATGCATTTGTTTCAACAGAGCCAAAGGTTATAATTGACTCGCCTGTTGCTTTGTCTGAAAAATATGCCACAGATATTAACACCACATTGAGTATCAACAAAACAGCAACTGTTATAATTAATGGAATTAACAACTTATTATTTGATTTTTTTTGTTTAACTTTAATAAGATTTTTTTGTTCCATTTATCTCTCCTTAAACTAAACTTGTAAAGGTGCTTGGCAAAGAATAGCCACTTTGAGTTAATTTGTTTAAACCCGTTTGATTTGCTTGAACAACATCAACATAAACAACAATTTGCAAATCTTTGCCTTCTGCATTGCTGTTATTTATTGTGATTGTGTCAAAAATAGATATTTTGTTTGCAACACTATCTTTGCTTATCTTTGAATTGTAATAATATCTGCCGTCAGCTCCCAAAGTGAAATTACTTGAAATACTTAAACTTGCCCAACCAGAAGCGCCATTTACCAAAGTTGTTGTGTCTGCTTCAAAAAAGTTAACAGCAACCGAAACAACTGCAAGCAAATCAATGTTGGAGCCAGAGCAGTCAAACTGAACCGAACCACTTAACGAAGTTGTATCCCTTGCGATGTTTTTGTTAAACACAGGGCCGGTTACAGCAACAACATCGCCACTGTTGCCAGAGCCACCATTTACAAATGCACCGTTAGAATACAAACTAACGCTAGCGTTTGGTGTGGTGCCCTCGCCTGTTAATTGGTTGTTGTTTGTAAACCATGCCAAAGTAGAACCCAAAAGGCATAGCACTATAAAAACAGACAGTGTTATTAAAATTAATTCTATTTTTGTTTTTTTATTTGCACTGACAATTTTTTGTCGCATGCCCAGCCCTCCTATTTGTATATTCTTAAATTTTCTGCCGAAAATTGTTCTTTCAAAACAAATAATAACACAAAACAACCCAAAAAGCCAACTAATATCAATGGACTTTCCATAAGTGCAAACAAAGTTTTGCCCAGCATAACACTTTGCCCAACAACTTTGCCAACAACTTGGTCAAAATTTTTGTATTCTTT
>JBJFDJ010000008.1:0-2119 GCA_051889975.1 Christensenellales bacterium | reverse complement strand
CAGTTGTCAATTTTTGCACCTGCATTGTAACCAGCAAGACCACCTGCATAAGGATAAATTGCGTTGTATTGACTTGTTGCTTTTACACTGCCAACATTGTAGCAAGTGCTAATTTCTATGCTGTTAACAGAGTCGGTTGTAATGTATCCAACAAGGCCACCTGCATAAGCACTGCAACTAAATCCATTGTTAAATGTTGTTGCTGTAACGCTTGCATCAAAATTGTTGTAAGAATACTTTAAACTGCCAGTAGAATATGCCGTTATGCCACCAGCATAAGTTGCTTTGATGTCGGCATTATTGCC
The DNA here is from genome assembly GCA_051889975.1 of Christensenellales bacterium. Taxonomy (GTDB): domain Bacteria; phylum Bacillota; class Clostridia; order Christensenellales; family UBA1242; genus UBA9845. The sequence goes on along the minus strand of JBJFDJ010000008.1, from coordinate 1,814 downwards.
ACAACCAGATATTTTGCCATAATTAAATGCTGTTATACCACCAGCATAAGTGATATTCATATTATTTTGTGGATTAATTGTTGCATTATTTATACAATTATCAATTTCGCCATAATTTATGCCAGAAATGCCACCAGCACTTAATGCAACAGAATTTACATTGTAAATTGGGCTAACTGTTCCGTTTGCCACGCAATTTTCAATTTTTCCATAATTTATTGCAACAATTCCACCAACAATTCTGCCAGAGTTGATAGAAACATCAACGCTTAAATTTTTAATTAAACCAGCTTCGCCCAAAACTTTAATTAAGCCATACATTTCACTATAAGTTGTTATAGAAATGCCACTTATCGTGTAGTTGTTGCCATCAATTGTTCCAACAAAAGGATTTTCTTCGCTTGTAATTGAATTTAACGAAGTTGCAGAAAAATCAATATCATTTTGCAATTGATAATAAGCAGTTAAATTGTAAGCAATGTTGTTAAAGTCATAAGCAGTTTTTATTGAATAAGGGTCTGCTTGCGTTCCACTTCCACCATAAAGGGAATAAGAAATTTCAATTTGGCTTGTGTCACTGTCAAATCCATTAAGTGTTTTGCATGCAGTTACTTTAACAATGTAATTTGCCGAACTTGATAAATAGATATGAGTATCTGTTGTGTCAAATTCTTTATCTAAAACGCCATCTTTTTCAATAACAACCCTATAGAAATCTGCATTTTCAACTGCTTGCCATCTTATCATACCAGAGCTTTTGCCATCTGTTGTCTTAACATCTTCAAGGTCTGGTGCATTTGGTTTTGTAATGGTAAGGCTAGCAGAATAATCTGAATTTGCATAATATGTTGTTGCTTTGCCTGTGATTGTTCCATTTGCCATTATATTTATAACATAAGTTCCACTTGTGTCTATTGGCAATTCATTTGTTGCAATTTTTGTGCTTGTTACACTTATTGGAGTGCTATCTACCCCGTTAATGTTAAGTTTTAGCACATAACCACTGGCATTTTGAACGCTGTTAAACTCTAAATATTGAGAGTCGTTTTCGGTTGTAATGCGCAAGTTGGTTGGTGAATTTAATTTAACAACAGTTATAACTTCGCTTTCATTGCTCGAAATTGCACTAGCCCCACCTGCGTTATACATGCAAACATTGTATGTGCCAGCAGAGTAAGTGTTATCTAAAATATAACTTGTTGCAGAACTATCTATTTTAATGTCGGTGTAATTAACATCAGAATTAAGTTTTATTTTTAATCTAATATCTTTATAACTTCCACTTACATAATCCCAAGTTATAACACCATTTTCAACTCGCACGTTTTTAATTTCATCAAGTTTAGAAATGGTTTTTGATTGTGTCCAATCACTGTTTAAATATGATGTGCTGTTGCCTATTGCCTTAACTTTAACCTCATAGTCACCACATTGCAAATCGCTTAAATTGTATGCAACACCAATTATATCAGTTATTATATTTCCTGCAATATCCAGCTGATAACTTGTTGAGTTGTTAGACTTATCCCAAGTTAGCATACCAGAATTTATTGAAACTCTTGATGGACTTGCCAGTTTTATGCAAGAAATTGTTTCACTTGCATTAGAATTTAAATATTTGTTGTTGTCGCCAAAAGCATACACGCAAATTGAGTAATTGCCACTTGCAAAGCCACCAAGTTCTGTTGCAAGCAACTTGTTGTTTGAAAGTTCTTTGCCATTTACAACAAGTTTGTAATAACAATCGTTTGATGTGCTTGCCACAATGCTGTTTTCGTCATACACAAACACGCCGTTTTCAAGTCTTAAATTTG
>JBJFDJ010000007.1:0-3701 GCA_051889975.1 Christensenellales bacterium | reverse complement strand
TAATAAATTTTTGTAATTGAAAATAAAACAACAAATGCACAAGCATCAAATAACAGATAATAAAAAACACCCATTGGGTGTTATTTCATTATTGGGAACAATACAACATCGCGGATTGATGGTTGTTCAAAAAGTATCACAAGCAATCTATCAATGCCCATGCCCAGCCCACTCATTGGTGGCATGCCGTGTTCCATTGCAAGAAGGAAGCCCTCGTCAACATCCATTGCTTCATCATCACCATTTGCTTTTGCTCTTGCTTGGTCTTCAAGATTTTTGCGTTGAATTTCTGGGTCAACAAGTTCGCTATAACTCTTGCAAAGTTCTTCGCCATTTATTAAAAACTGGAACATTTCAATTGTTCTTGGGTCATTGTCACTTGGACGGGCAAGTGGAACAAGTGATGCTGGATAGTTGTAAAGGAAAGTTGGCTCAACTATTGTTGGGCGGATTTCTCTTTTGTAAACATAGTCAATTATTGCACCAACTGTTTTAAGTTGCAAAACTTCTTTTGCGTCAAATTTGTTTGTTGCAACAACTTTTTGTTTGAGTTCTTGTGCGTCTGTTACTTCTAGCACATCAAAGCCCAAAACATCATTAACTGCTTTTGTGTAGTCCACCTTGTTAAATGGCTTTGACAAGTCATAGGTGCTTCCGTTGACAGTGATTTCTGGTTTGCCGAGCATATATGTCGTCATTTCACGGATGAAGTTGGCATAAAAATTCATATTGTCTTCAAAATTCCAGTAGCTAGCATACCACTCAACTTGTGTAAACTCTTGCAAGTGACTGCTGTCCATACCTTCGTTGCGGAAGCATTTTGCAACTTCAAAAACTCGTGGGAAACCACCACAAACAACTTGTTTTAAGTATGTTTCTGGGGCAATACGCAAATTGCAATCTTTGTCAAGTGCATTGTGATGAGTTAAAAATGGTTTTGCACTTGCGCCACAAACTGCGCTTTGAATGATTGGTGTTTCAACTTCAATGAAGCCATTTTTTTGCAAATAGTCACGTATAAACGCAACAAGTTTGCTACGACCAACAAAAACTTTGCGTGCTTCTTCGTTGCTGATAAGGTCAAGATATCTCTCACGATATTTCATTTCGGTGTCGGTTAAGCCGTGAAATTTTTCTGGCAATGGTTTTTGTGCTTTTGAAAGCAATTTGAAATCTGTTGTTCTTATTGTAAGTTCGCCAGTTTGTGTGATGTAAAGTTCACCTTCAACGCCAACAAAGTCGCCAATGTCAAGTTGCTTTTTAAAAAAGTTGTATTTTTCTTCTTCAATTTCATTTCTGCTAAAACTAACTTGAATGCTGTCAAACACATTTGAAATTTTTATAAAAGAAAATTTGCCCATTACACGCTTAAAAATAACTCTGCCAGCAACTCTTACAACTTTGCCAAGTTCTTCGTTTCTTGCCCCTGTAATTGAATGCGAGCAATCAAATTTTTCGGCATAAGGATTTGTGCCTTCTGCTTTGAGGGTTTTTATCTTTTCTTTTCTTATATCTTCTTCTCTAAATAAATCTTGATTATTTTCCATTTTTAGTCTTCCCTTAAAAATATTTTTTTTGTAAATTTGCTTTTTGCGTTTAACAAACAGGCAAAATATCTTCAAAAGATAGATTAACAACAAATAAAAAAATTGTCAAATAAACAAGCATAATATTAATCAAAATAAATTATACCTTTAAAAAATTTTTGTAAACTCTGTAGTTTTGCATAATTTTTTTTAAATATGTGTTTGTTTCGGCAAAAGGTATTTTTTTTAAGGTCTTTCCGTCACTAGAATAGTTTTCATCTTTAAGCCATGCACTAACAACTGTTTCGCCGGCGTTGTAGGCACAAATGCTAACTTGCACATTTTCAAATTTATCAAGCAAATATTTGATGTATCGCGTGCCCAACTCAATGTTTGTTTGTGGGTCAAAAAGTTCGCTTTCGGTTATTTCTGTTTGCCCGTTTAAAGACAAAATGTAATTTGCAGTTTCCAACTTAACTTGCATAAGTCCTATGGCGTTCGCCTTTGATTTTGCGTTTGCGTCAAACTTGCTTTCGGCTTTTATAACTGCCATAACAAGAGACACATCAACATTGTTTTGTGTTGCAAAAGTCTTAACAACGCTTAAATACAAAGTTTTGTATGACAAAAAAAATATGCCAATGCTTGCCACAACAAATAATGTCATAACAATCAAAACAATTAGCATACTTTTTTTAAATGTTTTCATAAAACTATTTTATGAATTTTTTAAAATTTTATTATTGTTTGCAACAATTTAAGATTGTATCTTTTGCTTGTTTGTAAAATTTATTTATATATCTATTATTTTGCTTGAAACCAAGTTTTGCCTGATTTGACATCAACTTGCAACGGAACAGACAGTTTAACTGCATTTTCCATGCAGTCCTTAAGAATTTGTTTAACTTGCTCTTCTTCACCACTTGCACAATCAACAATCAATTCGTCATGTATTGTTAAAATGAGTTTGCTTTTTAAGTTGTTGTTTTTTAAACTATTAAACACTTTTATCATTGCAATTTTTATGATGTCACTTGCTGTGCCTTGAAGTGGCATATTCATGGCTGCACGCTCACTAAACTGCCTTTGCAGATAGTTGCCACTGTTTATGGTTTCTATGTTTCTGCGTCTGCCAAAAAGTGTGCAAACATACCCTAATTCCCTTGCCTTTTCTACACTGCCAAGCATAAACTGTTTAACATGAGAATATGTCTCAAAATATTTGTCAATTATTTCTTTTGCTTCGGCACGTGTGATGTTTAAACTTTGCGACAAGCCATAGTCACTCATGCCATAAATTATGCCAAAGTTTACAGTTTTTGCTTTTCGTCTTAATTCTTCGGTAATCATTTCAAGTGGCAAGCCAAAAATGTCACTTGCAGTTTGAGAATGAATATCAATATCGCTGTTGTATGCCTCAACAAGTTTTGGGTCGGCAGAATAATGAGCAAGCAAGCGCAGTTCTATTTGCGAATAGTCACTTGTTATCAAACAACCTTGCTTGTCGCGTGGGACAAAAAACTTTCGCAAATTTTTGCCTTCTTCTTCACGGATTGGAATGTTTTGCATATTTGGTTCACTGCTAGACAATCTGCCAGTTGAAGTTAATGTTTGGTTAAATATTGTGTGGATTAATCCAGTGTTTTTATCTGCCAAATCAGCAAAAGGTTCAATGTATGTGCTGTATAGTTTTTCAATTTTTCTAAATTCAATAATTTTTTCAACAATTGGGTGCTGATATGCAATTTTTTCTAGCACATTGGCATCTGTGGACTTTTTGTTGTTTTTTGGCCTTTTTAATTGCATTATATTAAACAAAACATTGTCAACCTGCTTTGGACTTTTTATGTTAAACTCAACACCTGCATAAGCAATGATTTCTGCACTTAAATTATCAAGCCTTTGCTTATAATTTTCGCCAACTTTTTTTAAACTTTCGGCGTCAATTTTAAACCCATTTTGTTCCATGTCAATTAGCACATCAACAAGTGGAAGTTCAATTTCAAAATACAGCTTTTGCATATTTTGTTTTGAAATTTCATTTAGCAAATCTTCCTTTGCCCAAAGCAGGCAAACAGCGATGCAATCACTTTCAAAATTGAAATCTGCGCAAAGTTCTTCTGCCTGCAAATCCGTTTTTTTGCTTCCGCTAAGCAAATATTTTGCCAAATTGCA
>JBJFDJ010000006.1:0-16847 GCA_051889975.1 Christensenellales bacterium | reverse complement strand
GCAAAACAAAGATTAAAGCAACAATCAAACACTCAAGAATACAAAAAACTTTATCCAAAAGAGTGGAAAGAGTTAAAAATTTTTGTTGAAGGAAAAGACTACTCAAAAGAGATAGAAAAAATCAAAAAGATTAAAATGACCGAAGCACAGGCAACCAGAGACATAAATGGTGACATTTTAACTCAAGTGGCAGAGATATTGCCAAATATGTTTGGTGGAAGTGCAGATGTTGCTGTGTCAACAATGGCATTTGACAAAAACGCAAAAGATTTTTCTGCAAATGATTATGCTGGCAAGTTGATAAGGTTTGGCGTAAGAGAACACGCAATGGCATCCATTTCAAACGGAATTGCTTTGTTTGGCTTTAATTTGCCATATCAAAGTTGTTTTATGTCATTTTTTGACTACCTTAAACCTGCGTTTAGGATGAGTGCATTGATGAATATATGCACACTTTTAACGTTGTCACACGACAGTATTTTGTCAGGCGAAGACGGACCAACTCATCAACCAATTGAGCAGTTGCCATCAATTAGAATGATACCTAACACAATTGTCAGCAGGCCATACAATTTCACCGAAATAATTGCAAGTTATGTTTGGCTTTTGCAATACAAAAAACCAACCGTTATTTGCGTCAGCAAAGACAAACCAACCCTAAAACAAACTGAACTTGAAAAAGCACTTTGTGGTGGATATATTTTGCACAATGATCGCAGGGCGCAATTAACCATTGTAACAACTGGCGCTGATGTTACACTTGCCCTAAACATTTTGGATAGGCTTAAAGAAAACAAAATTTATGCAAGACTTGTTAGCATGCCATGCGTTGATATCTTTGAAAAACAAAAGCCTGTTTACAAAAAATCTGTTTTAAAAGATTTGCCAATTGTGTTTTTAGAAAGTAGTGCAGAAAATTGCTGGTATAAAATGGCAAAGCCAAATGATTTGGTTTTAAGTTTGAACAGTTTTGGAACTTCTGCCCATCCACTTGATGTTCAAAAATATATGAAGTTTGACCCAGAAAGTCTTTCTAAACGCATTGAAACTTGGCTGAAAAAATTTCAAAATCAAGTTGAAAAATAGTGCAATAACAAATATATTTTAATCAAATTCACATCAAATTAAAAATCTTGTGTGTTTTTGCTTTGACTTTTCAAAGTCAAAATTCATTTAAAAAAAACCTTAAAAGGTTTTTTTTATTGCAACATTTTTGTGTTTTTATGTTTTTGTGCTATAATTAAAACAAAAGGTGATATGATGATAAAAATTGAACATTACAATCAAAAATATAGAGATGATATAAGAAAGATTTGTGCCGACACGGCAAAGGGTAGTTTTGCCAAAAACTCCAAAAAACGAGAAGCAGTTTGCAACACTTACATTGATTATTATTTAGATTGCGAGCCACAAAATGTTTTTGTTGCCACAGATGAAGGAAAGGCTTGTGGATATGTTGTTTGCTCAACAAACAGCAATTTGTATCAAGACAAATTCAAACAAATATATTTAAAAAAAATTGCTAAAAATTCAAAAATTTTGTCGCTGTTTACAAAAATTTGCTTAAAAGTCAGCAAAAATCTTGATGAAAAATATTCTGGAGGATTCCACATTAACATTGACAGCGCACATCAGGGCAAAAAAATTGGCAATCTTTTGTTGATTGCACTTGGGCAACATTTGTTAAAAAATAATATAAATTATATGTATTTGGTAACGCAAAATCGCAAGACCAGGGGCTATGGATTTTATATGCATTTTGGATTTAAAGAAGTCAAAAAATATTTTTTGGGTTCGCTGGCTCTTGTTTATGATTTAAACAATTTAAAACTGCAACATGGATCTGTTGATGTGACAGATTGACAAAGATATAAAAGACAACTATTGGCTTAAAACAAAAGTTTTAATATTTTTAAAGCAGTATTTTTTAATTTTGCTATTGTCGATTTTTGTCGTTTATGCTATTATATATAAAACGCATGTGCAAAATGGCAAATTATTTGCTCATTTAACTTTGCACAATAAAAATTATCAGTCTTGGTTTACAAATGAAAAAAGTTTTAATTATAGTTCTATCCGTCGTTGTTGCTTCTGGAACAATTGTTTCCTTGTTATATGTGCTTAAAACAAAAACTGTTTATGCAAATGATATCACAATTTTGACAAACAAAATTTCATTGCAAGTCAATGAAAAATTTGAATTATCAAATCAAAATTATTTGGTTTTGCCAAATAATTATACAGAAAAAACTGTTTTTTCTAGCGATGATGAAACTGTTGCATCTGTTGGTGTTTTTGATGGAGTGGTTACTGCAAACAAGGTTGGCAGTTGTAACATTTTAATAATTTTAAAAATTAACGAAAATGACGTTATTAACAAAAAAATACAGGTTGAAGTTGTCAAAGAAAAAATTTATCCCACTCAAGTTTGTTTAAACGCCGAAGACATAGATATGTATTTTGGTGAGTCTGTAAATTTATCAACAACCATAACCGGAGAAACAAATGTGTTGCCAATCGTTTATTCGCAAAATAATTGTGTTAAGTATGATTTTGACGCAGACACAGTTACGGCAATAAATGTTGGCAGTGACAAGCTCACAATTAAATATATGTTAAGCAGTTTGCAGTGCAAAACTTTTGAAATAGATGTCATGGTTAAACAAAAAGATGTGCATTTTCAAAACATAACAATTGATTTGTCTGTTCAAAACTATTATTACGCCGAATATTTTACAAATAGTAGCAAAGCATTGTGTGATATTGCCATTGTTGAAGGCGAAGATGTTGTAAAAGTTACAGAACATGAATACAAACATTTTGCCATTGTTGCACTTAAAAAGGGCAAGGCAAAAATTGTTGTTGACAGCCCGTCTGCAACAAATTATTTTGTCATAGATGTGGTTTAAAGTTTTAAAAATTTAAAAGTGGTAAATAATAAAAAAGTAACCAAAACGCAGTTAACAACTTTGTTTGCAACAAAAAATTTGTTTTTAATAAAAAGTGTAAATGTGACATTTTTTTTTAAAATATTATATTTTTGTTTGCAAATAATAAAAAAAATGATAAAATTAAAATGTAACTAAAAAAATTGGAGGTTCTTTATGAACAAAACAGAATTCGTTAGAGAAATTGCTAAAAGAGCAGAACTTTCTAACAAACAAGCAGAAGCAGCATATCAAGCAGTTGTAGAAACAATTGTTGATGCATTAAAAGACGGTGAAAAAATTCAACTCGTTGGATTTGGTAGCTTTGAATTAAAAGAAAAACCAGCAAGAGAAGTTTTTAACCCACTCACAAAACAAAAACAAAAAATTGCTGCAAGCAAAGTTCCTGCTTTCAAATTTGGTAAAGCATTTAAAGAATTGTTCTAAGAACATTTAGCCAAGGTTGTTGCCTTGGTTTTTTATTGTAAAAATTTTTGGCTTACGGTTTTAAAAAATAAAATATCATCTCAACTTGCATACAAATAAATTTTGCAAACAGGTTTTTGTGAAGATTTGATAAACTTACTTTTATTAAAATTAAATATGTTAGTTTAAGTGAAACAAAAATCACCTTATTAAAATAAAAAATCAGTCATATTGTTTGTTGCAGTATGACCGATTTTTTTAATAAATTTTTAAATTGCAAAATTTTGCCAAAACAAAAATATTTGATAAATATTATTTTGTAACCTTTTTTTGCCATGATTTTTTGTTACACTTTGGGCATTTCATATATCTTGTTCTGCCACAGTGCATCGAAAACAAAACTTGCTTGTATGTTGGAATATGTTTGTGGTGGCAATGTTTACATTCATAATATCCTGCGTCTTTTTCAATCATCAAACAAAAATGCACACCAACCAAAAAGTGAACAAACCCAAAAACAATCAAACAAATTCTAACCCATGTTGGCAAATTGACAAATGACGCAACAAAAACAAGAATTAAAAATGTGATAGAAGACATATAGCCAAGCACATTTTCAATTGTTAGCAAAAACTTGTGGCTTTGCTCTTGCTCGCTTTTTAACTTAATCAAATTGTTTTCTGCTTGTTGCCTATATTCATCAGTTGATAGTATTTTGCCAGATAAAAGTTCGTTTGCCGATATGCCAAGGGCGTTACAAAGTGGAAGCATAAGAGTTGTGTCGGGAAAGCCGTTGCCACATTCCCATTTTGAAATTGTCTTTTCGCTTACTCCAATTTTTTCAGCCAACTGCAGTTGAGTTAGCCCTTTTGTTTTTCGTTGCTCTTTTATAAATTTTCCCGTAACTAGCAAATCCATAATTTCCTCCTTTTCATCATTATTATATCACACAAATTTTGCAAATAACTCCCATTAACCGTAGAGTTGCAAGCTTTTTTAAATTTTTTCAGCATTTTTTAGTTACTTTTATATATAAGTTTTATGTGTTTTTGTGAATGTGTCAAAGGGCAAACAAGTTGAAATTAAGTTTAAAAGATAACAAAAAAAATTTTTTTTCATAATATGTTTTGTAAAGGAGAAAATTGTTATGAATAAAATTAATAATTGTTTTGAAAATTCTAGCAATAGAAATACAAGAAGATGTTTTAATGATTTTGATACTTGCAATCGTTTTGATTTTGTTGGCATTATAGGTCCAACCGGTCCAATGGGCACTCGTGGTCCAACAGGTCCAACAGGTGTTGGTGTTACTGGTGCAACAGGTGCTACGGGCGCAACAGGCGCAACAGGTCCTACAGGAGCAACAGGCGCAACTGGCCCAACTGGTGTGGCAGAAACAATAGAAATAGGCAACACAACCACGGGCGATGCTGGAACAGACGCTTCTGTAACTGACACAACGGGTGGCCCAAATCATGTGCTTGATTTTGTAATTCCAAAAGGTGCAGATGGTGAAGATGGTGAAGATGGTGCAACAGGTCCAACAGGTCCAACAGGCCCAACGGGAGCGACTGGTCCAACCGGTCCAACCGGTCCAACTGGGGCATGTTGCAAAGATATCGTTATTGGAACTGTAACAACAGTTGACCCAGAAGAATGTGCCGATGCCAATGTGCGAATTGAAGATGATACCACAGTTTTAGATTTTTCAATACCAAGAGGCGTAACAGGTGTTGCAGAAAAGATTATTATTGAAAATGTAATCACAGGCGACCCAGATGATGAAGCGCAAATAAATGATAATTTTGAAGACAACACTCACAAACTTGAGTTTGTGATTCCTCGTGGCGTAACTGGACCTATTGGGCCTACAGGCGCAAAAGGCGAAACAGGCGAAAAAGGTGCAACGGGTGAAAAAGGCGAACCGGGTGAAAAAGGTGAACCAGGTGAAAAGGGCGAACCAGGTGAAAAGGGAGAAACTGGTGAAAGAGGCCCACAAGGCGCAACAGGACCTTATCAAATAAAATCGGCATTTATTTTGTCTTACAACAACTCACCAGACACTTTTCCAGCCGAAGGGCAAGAAATTGCTAGCAACGAAAAACTTCCTTTAATGCGAAAAGAAACAGATTATGGCGAATTGATTGATGTTGACACTGACGCCAACACAATAAAATTTAAATCAACGGGCGTTTATTCAATCAATTTTGTGGTAAATGCTTATATAAAATGCAGTGACCCAGAATATGACCCAAGCACAGACTTTGTTGCAGTTGCTTTTAGGGAAGAAAACACAGATAGCATTTTGGCAGGGGCAACATGTTGGTGCAAAAATGATTGTGCGCAAAATATATCAGGTCAAGGCGTGTTTGTGGTTTCTGATGTAAATGCAGTTTATGAACTTGTAAACTTGCAACAACGAAGCATATATATCAATGGCTGTGATGTAACAAAAACAACAACAACTTCGTATTTTGTTGGCCCAATGGTTTCAATTGTTATCACAAAGTTGTCAGAATAATTTTAACAAATTTGCAAAAATATGCTCGCAAACCAAAACATTTTTGCCAGTTGATAAAATAACAATTGTTAAAAAAATATTTGTTAAACATTGTTAACGGCACAGCAAAATTTAATAAAAATTGTTTAAGTTTAAAATCGCACAGCAAAATGTAATTCTTAAATTTAAAATTGAGCAAAATTTAATTGCAAAAAATTTAATTAATTATTTAATTTAAAATTGTATTGATTATTTTTTAAAATCTTGCTACAATTTAACATATGAAAGAATATGAATTTAATATCAAGGTTAAAGAAATTCAATCAACAATAAATTTTTGCAAAGACAATGGTTTTGATTTTGTTTCAAAAACAAAACAAAATAGGGTTGTGTTTGAAAACAAAGATAATCGCAGTGTCATATCTCGCATAACAACAACATGGCAAAATGACCAAAAATCCATTGTTTGGGATTTTAAAAATGTCAACAACAAAAGCAAAGAACTCAAAGAATCAATTGAGTCAAAAGAGTTGTTTTTAACAGAAAAAGACGTAAGCATTGCAAAAGATATGTTAAAAGTGGCAAATTTTGAACTTTCTGCCGACAATTTGCGAACGAGATATGTATATGCAAAAGGCAATGTTAAGTTTGAAATTGACGACTATGAACGACCAGCAATGAAAGTTGTGGCAATAGAGGGCGACAGGCAAAAAGTTGATGAAATTTGCATAAAACTTCAAAATGCAATATCAAGCAAAGAGTAAAATTGATTAAAAAACAGGCAAAAACATTTTAAAGTGTTTTTGCCTGTTTTATGGCAAATTATTTTTGAGTTTTGCATGCAAAATTTGTTTTTGCTACTTATTGATTGACAAATTTTTAAAAATATATTATCATAAAATCATATTTAACTATGATGGCAAATTAAGTAGTTTTTAACTGCCCAAAAGAGAGCAAATGTCGTGGCTGAAAACATTTGTGGCAACGGTTAAAAATGAATTTCGGTTGTCGGAGTTATGGCAGAAATGCCAACGGTAGCAAACCCGTTTAAAGTTTATGATGAGTGGTTGCCCATGGCAACAATTAGGGTGGTAACGCGGCAAAAGTCGTCCCTTGCTTTTAGTGAGTGGCGACTTTTTTGTTGCTAAAAAAGGAGATGTAATGGAACAAAAAATTTTGGAACTAAAAGAACATTTTTATGATGTTTTAAAACTTGTAAACAGCAGAGATGATTTAGACAATGTTAGAGTTGAATTTTTGGGCAAAAAAGGTGCAATAACTGCCCTTATGCAAAGTTTGAGAGATTTGCCAAGTGAAAATCGCAAACAAGCAGGTCAAGTTATAAACGAATTTAAACAATATGTAGAAAGTCAAATTGAGCAAAAGTTAAAAGTTTTGCACAAGTTAGAAATTCAAAACAGAATCAACTGCGCCGAGCAAATTGATATAACAGTGCCAAGCAGTTTAAAACAGGGCAGTTTGCACCCAATAACCATTGTGCAAAAAGAAGTTGAAGAAATTTTTAAAAGCATGGGATTTATTGTTGAAGATGGCAACGAAGTGGAAACCGAGTTTAACAACTTTGACGCAGTTAATGTGCCACGCAATCACCCTGCAAGAGATATGCAAGACACTTTTTGGCTTGACAATGGTGAAGTTTTAAAAACTCAAACAAGTGCTGGTCAAAACAGAATTTTAAGAAAATATGGCGCACCATGCAAGGTTATTTTTCCCGGCAGATGTTTTAGAAACGAAAATGTTGATGCAAGCCACGAAAACACTTTCTTTCAACTTGAAGGCATGATGGTTGGCAAAGATATATCCATTGCAAATCTCATTTACTTTATGAAAACAATGCTTTCAAAGGTGTTAAAAAAAGATGTAAATGTTAGGTTAAGACCGGGCTTCTTTCCTTTTGTGGAACCGGGCTTTGAACTTGATGTAAGTTGCCCATTTTGTGGTGGAAAGGGTTGTCCAACTTGCAAACAAGGTGGCTGGATAGAACTCTGCCCTTGTGGAATGATTCACCCAGAGGTTTTGCGCATGGGTGGTGTTGACACTCAAAACTATCAAGGCTTTGCGTTTGGGCTTGGTTTAACTCGTCTTGCAATGATGAAATATGGAATTAAAGAAATTAGAACTTTAAACAGTGGAAACTTAAAATTTTTAAGTCAAACAAAGGAGAGATAATATGAAGATTAGTTTAAATTGGATAAATGATTATGTTGACCTTAGTGGCGTTGACTTAAAAGACTTAATTAACAAATTTACACTTTCAACTGCCGAAGTTGAAGATATGTATGAAGTTGGCAAAGATATAAGTGGGGTTATAGTTGCCAAAGTTGTGTCTTGCCAAAATCATCCAAACAGCAATCATTTGCATTTGCTAAAAGTTGACACCGGAAGCGAAGTTGTTGATTGTGTTTGTGGTGCAAAAAATGTAAGGGAAGATATGCTTGTTGCGTTTGCTCCTGTGGGCAGTCATGTTTTGCAAGGAGAGATGAAAGAAGCAGTTGTTGCTGGCTACAAAAGTCAAGGTATGTGTTGTAGCAAACAAGAACTTGGACTTGAAGAAAAGAGTGACGGCATTTGGGAAATTGAAGACGATGTTAAATTGGGAACAGATATAAAATCGGTTTATCAAATTGAAGACACAATTTTTGAAGTTGACAACAAGAGTTTAACAAATCGCCCAGACCTTTGGGGACACTATGGTCTTGCAAGAGAAATTGCAGTTTTGCTTAATCGTCCACTTAAAAACATTGTGGTTGATGACCTTGGTTATTACAGCCAAATGAACACAATTCCCGTTGAAGTTTATGCGCCAAGTTGTTATAGATACAGTGCAATTAAAATAGCAAACATAACAAAAAAAGTTAGCCCTATAAATGTTCAAATAAGATTGTATTATTGTGGTATGCGTGCAATTAATTTGCTTGCAGACTTAACAAACTATGTTATGTTAGAGTTGGGTCAGCCAATGCATGCGTTTGATGGCAATTGTGCACAAAAAATTGAAGTTAGAGAAATTATCAATCCAACAAAATTTGTTACACTAGACAAAGAAGAACGAGTTTTGCAACCCGGCACAGTTGTAATTTGCAACGAAAACGAACCTATGTGTGTTGCCGGCGTTATGGGTGGACTAAACAGTGAAATAACCGATGAAAGCACAAGCGTTATTTTGGAAAGTGCAAATTTTGAAAGTAGCAGTATAAGAAAAACAGCAAACAGTTTGGGACTAAGAAGTGAAGCAAGTGCTCGCTATGAAAAGAGTTTGGACCCAGAAATGACAACTGATGCCATTGGCAGATTTATTCACATATTGCGTGTTATTGATGGCGATGTTAGGGTTGTTTCGGGGCTAACTGATGTTTACAACAGCAGATATCCTCATCGCACAATTTCAACATCTGTTGGCTTTATAAATCACTATATTGGTGTAAATTTGGGTGCAGACTACATTGTAAATGTTTTGTCTAGTTTGGGCTTTAAAGTTAACAGCGATGGCTATAATTTAGAAATTCAAGTGCCAAGTTACAGAGCAACAAAAGATGTTACAATTCCTGTTGATATTGTAGAAGAAGTTGCGCGTATTTATGGCTATGACAACATAAAGCCACAGCCTGTTGAAGACAGCATTTTGCCGGTTGAACAGAGCAGGGAACATTTGCTAGAATATGATGTAAAACTTGTTTTGGCTGAAAGATTTGGGCTAAACGAAACACATAGTTATGTTTGGAACGATGTTGCAACAAACAAAGAGTTGAACATACAAACAAATGGACATATAAAAATTTTAAACAGCACCATAAAAGATAATGACGAAATAAGAAGCGAACTTGTGCCAACTTTGTTAAAAGTTGTTAATGATAACAAAAAGCAACTATCAGATTTTGGAACTTTTGAAATTGGCAGAGTTGTTGTTGGCAAAGACGAAAACAATTTGGCAATAGAAAAAAAATATCTTGCAGTTGCTTTGTTTAGCACACAGCAAACCGAAAAAGAGTTGTATTTGCAAGTTAAAAACATTGCCGAGTGTTTAAGCGAACAGTTTTTAAACAAAAAAGTTTGTTATAAGTTAAAAGAACAAACAAAAAATTACTTGCACCCAATAAACAACGCAAGTTTGTTAATTGATGGCAAAAACATCGGTTATATTTCTTCGTTGCACCCAGAAACTCTGGACGCAATTGACAAAAAATCAGCAGTTGCTGTGCTAGAAATTGACTTTTCTGACTTTGCCAACATTGTGCCAGCACCAATTACGCTTGAAACTTTGAGCAAATATCAAAAAACAACCCTAGACTTTAACTTTGTTATGGATAAACACATCGTTTATGCCGAGACCGTTGAAAACTTATCAAAGGTTGTTACAAATTTAAAATATAACATAAATTTAAAAGATATTTATGTTGATGAGCAAAATTTGGCAGGCAAAAAATGTGTGACATACACCGTAACTTTGTTTAGTGATGACCACACCTTAACAAGTGCCGAAATAGATGACTTTCAAAACTCATTTATACAAAACGCAAACTCTTTTGGCTATGAATTAAGATAGTTTTTGGCAAATAAGTTTTGTTTGTTAAACAAATATTTAAAGTTTATTAAAATTATGAAAATTTGATTTTGTTGGCTATAAAAAATCAATTAAGTTCGTTGAATAAAATAATTTGTTGATAATTTATTTCTTTAAAGTTTAAAATTTTAATATAAATAAATTTTGCAACATTAATATAAAATCAAAAAAACTACAATTTTTATTGTAGTTTTTTTAATTATGTTTTTAAATTTTTTTTATTATTTTTTTGAATAATTGCTTAACTTTGTTTGTTTTTAATAAATTGACATTTTAGATTTTTTTTGATAGCAAGCAAATTTTAGTTAAGTTTTAATGACAAAAATTGTTTAAGTTTAAACTGTAAGTTTTAAAGTGTTGCAGACTTTTTTATTTTTGTGTTGTATTCAAGTTTTATGCCGTAAGTTTTTTCATAAATATCTTGCCAAATGTTAAAATTTTGTTCCATAAGGTCTTGAATTTGTTCTTGCTTACCTAATTTTGTGTTTGGATATAGTGGCTTTGAAATGTGAATTGTGTATTCTTGCACATAAAATCCATCTTCACCCATAATGTCACTGTCTTGCATTGTTATAAAACAAGGAACAACCGGAACATTGTTTTTAACTGCAAACCTAAAAGCCCCCGGTTTTAATGGCCTTGGCTTTTTGTAATTCCACCACATACTTTGTTCGGGGTAAACAAGCACAAAATCCCCATTTTGCAAAATTGTATCAACTGCCTTTAAAAAGCATTCCATTGTCTTGCGATTAGAACTCAAGGGCAGGGTGTTGCAATGGCGCATCAAAAGTCCATAAAATCCGGGAAAGTTTGTGTAGTTGCCTTCTCTTATAACCCTATAAAACTTTTTATGTTTTTGCTTTGAATTTTGAAATATTGTTTGCACTGCAAAACTGTCAAAAGCGTTAAAGTGATTGCATGTTATAACTGCGCCAGATTTTAAATTTTGCAAATTTTCTATGCCAATAGTCTCTTTGATTATGAGTTTTTTTTCTTTGATAATTTTGTCTAAAAATTTTTTACCCATACTATAAGCATATTTTGTTGCAATTTTGCTTTTTAACTTTTTGTTTAAATAATCAACTTCATCTGGTTGAAGAGTTCTTGATGGTGGGTCATCTTCAACATCTCTGTCAAACCAGCCATTTTGCTCATATTCTTCAATTTTGTTAAGGACATTAACCCTGTCTTGCGATTTTTTTATTTCTTCCATAACTTTCCTTTATGTTTTCTTCAAAAACTTCTTGAACTATATTTTTAATCTTTAAATTTTCAAGTGTGTCATCTGCTTGACTTTTTGCAAGTTTAATTAAATTAACCGTTTCTTCTTGTGATTTTTTTTGTAATTCCGGGCTGTAATTTTGTTTGATTTTTAAAATCTCGTCATAATAACTTGTTTGTTTTGCATAGTGCCAAAAGATGTCTTCAAACATAATATTATCAGCGTGCCAAGGTTTAAATGATAGGTTGTAGTGTATCAACTTTGGTTTTTCTGGCAATATCTCATCTTTTGCCTTAAAGGGCATTGTGTTCCATGTTCGGTCAACATAAGTTACATTTTGGTTGCAAATTACATTTAAATAATCTTGGTCTTGCGCAACATTAAAAGTAACTCTTTGCAAAAGTTGCAAAAATATATTTTCAAAATTTATTTCTCTAAGTCGTTTAAGGTTCATAAGCAACACACCAGCATTAAAGTAGTCTTCAACCCTTTTAACGCCAATTCTGTTTAAAACATACTCTTGAAATTCAACTGCCAAACTGCCAACTGCCCTGTCGTGTATTCCACCAACAAAAGTATCATTTAAAGGCGTGTTGTATAGTTCGGATATATCTCCATTTACAACAATATCGCTGTCTAAATATAGTGCTTTGTCCAAGTTTGGATATAAATTTGGTATAAACAATCTGTAATATGTTGACTTGCTGTAATAGTCTCTTGTGTGAAGTTTGCTGTTAAATTCTTCAACATAATTTGTTACATCAACAAACTCAATGTTAAAGTTTTTGCTTTTAAATTCATCAATAATTCTGTTTTGATTTTGTTTTGAAATTGCATTGTTGTGCAAAACTTTTATGTCGTAATTGTAGTTAACACTTGCATTAGTCATCAGTGATTTAAGCGAAACTGCAAAAAATGGAATATATGCATCATCACATGCAAAAAATATTGTTATAGTTTGTTTGTTATTTTTCATTGTTAATCTCCTTAAAATTCTTTTTAAAATAATTTTTTAAATAAATATATTCTTCAAAAATGTCATCAAATTGAGTGTATTTAAATTTTATGTGAACTTTGGTCACATGCCATTGCTTTATGTTTTCGGTGTGTGGATACGGTAGCCAAAACAATCTTTTGCTAAAATGCCTTATAACAGTGTGCTTGTGCAAAAATTTTTGGTCGTTAAAACGCTGTGGCAACATCAATTTTTTTGTGGTTGACCTATACAATGCTGACTGGTCTGCAAAAGGGAGTTTTTTTGTTTTGATTAACTCTCTTGCCTTTTCAAACAACTTTGTCTGTCGGCATTTTGCAATATTAAATAGCAACACACCTGCGTTTATATAATTTGGATTTATAAAATACTTGCCATAGTGGTCACGACTGCTTGCATATTCATAGTTTGCCACATCTATGTTATACAGCAAACATATGTCTCGGTTTAGCATTATGTCAACATCCAAATATAACAATTTGTCTGGCATATTTGGAACAATGTCGGCAAACAACCTAAGTAGAGTGTAAGGCGAACAATAGCATTGTTCATTTGGTGAGTTTGCAAATTGATTGTTGTAAATATCGGTCACATCAACTTTTACAAACTTATTATTGCCATTGTATGATTTTGCAACACAGTTTAAAAAATTTATTTGTTCATCTGTTATTGGCGTGTAGTCTGATTTTAAGTGATGCACATCCATGGTGTAAACGTAAAATGTAAAAGGCTCGTTGGTGCTTGTCCTTTTTAAAATTGACAAACTGCAAGTTAAAATGCCATCAAACACTTTTTCGTTGCCACAAAATAATATATTAATCATTTGTTTCTCCTTTTTTTATATAAGTATAACTTTCATAGTTGCTGTTTTTTGCCCTTTCTGTCATTTGATTGTAAATTTTGTCATGTAGCATAATTTCATTTTCTTTTTGGGTTAAATTGCTGTCTGGGTAAAATGGTCCATCAATATAAATAACAATTTTGCATTTGCCACGCTTTGTTTTTTGATATGTTGTTGTCATGCTGTAACATGGCACATTGTATTTAACAGGATATTTAAACGATGTTGTTTTAAAAGGTCTTATGCCAGTGTAGCAAGGCCAAATTTTTGCCTCGGGATAAATTATGATTGGGTGATGCTTTTTAATTTTGCCTTCAATTGCATTTAAAAAATTTTTTTGTGCCGACAGGGTATTTGCAAGTGGAATAGCCCCCAACATCTTTGTAGATTTTTTAAAGATTGGCAAGTTTAAGTTTTTGCTGTTTACAATAAAGTATGGCTTTTTTGAACTCATTATTGGTGGGGCAAAAGTGTCTGTCATGCTGTTTGTGTGATTGCCATAAATAAAACAACCTGTTTTTTTGCTTTGTTTTAACAACTTTTTGTTAACCCATTTAATATGTTTAAATTTACAAATACAAAAAGCAACCGGCCTCATAATGATGTTGTAATAAACAAATTCAAGTGATTTATATAAAGGATTATTACTTGTATATTTGTAATCTTTGTCTATTGTAATTTCAGTTAGTGTTTGCTGTTCAACTTCATCTTGTAGTGAACTGTAATAAAATGTCTTTTGTTTTGCCATTTATTTGCTCCTTGCATAAATATTTTATGACCAAACTTTTTTAAATCTCAATAGAATTAAAAAAATAATTTCTAATGTTTAAAAAACCAATTCTCATGGCTAAAAACTTTATTCTCTTAACAAGAGAATGTAGAATTTTATTGTTTTAAAAAAACTTGATTTTTATTTAAATAACAAATATAATATGACTATGGAAAATTTAGAGAGTATCATAGCACAAAATCTTGTGCTTTTAAGAAAAAAATCTGGCTTAAAACAAACCGATGTTGCAAGCAGGCTTAAATATAGCGACAAAACTATTAGCAAATGGGAAACTGGCGAAGTTGTGCCAAGCGTTGCAAACTTGTATGCGCTTTGCAATTTGTATGGTGTAACACTTGACCAAATTGTAAAGCCATTAAATAATGATGCCGAAGTATCTTTGCAAAAAGATTATGGCAAACGCAACAAATTGGTCATATCACTTTTGGCAATTACTTTGGTTTGGATTTTGGCAACTGTTATTTATGTGTATGAAAGCATTTTGTTTTCAAACAATGCGTGGATGTTGTTTGTTTGGTCAGTTCCAATTTCTTGCATTTTGGCATTGATTTTTAATAGTTTATGGGGCAAAACAAAATTAAATTACTTAATCATTTCAATTTTGGTGTGGACGCTTATTGCTTCATTTTATTTGCAATTTATACAATATAATATATTCCCATTATTTTTTGTTGGCATACCTGCTCAAATATCAATAATTTTATGGTCTGGCATAAAGCGAAAAAAGTAAAATATTTTTACAGTTATGGCAGTGGCACAATTGCATAACAAATAAAAAAAATAATAAAAATTGTTTTAAATAGGAAATGCTTATGAAAATCATAAAACCAAATTATTTTGATGATTTTAAGTGCAAAGCAGATAGGTGCATAGACAGTTGTTGCAGTGCAGGTTGGCAAGTTGATGTTGACGCCAAAAGTTTGGATAGATATTGCAGTTTAAATGACGAATTTTTAAAGGACATAAAAAATTACATTGCTTTAGACAAAAAGTCAAAGACATTTAAACAACAAAACGGGCATTGTGTGTTTTTTAAAAACGGCTTGTGCGAACTTGTTTTAAAGTTTGGGGACAGAGCACTTTGTGATGTTTGCCGAGATTATCCCAGATTTTATGTTTGGCAAAAAGATATTTGTCTTATGGGATTAAGTTTGGATTGCGAAGAAGTAGCAAACCTGATTTTAAACAACAACAAAAAAGTTTGCTTTAACACAAATGTCAAAAGCAAAGATAGCAAAACCGAGCAACAACTAAACCTGCTTTTTGATGTGATAGGTGTGTTGCAAGATAAAAAGCAAAACATATATGAACGAATTAGCGCAGTGGCTGATAAGTTGCAAATAAAAAATGCCAACATAAACAGTGATATCTTTGACCTTTTTGATGGGTTGGAGTGGCTGAATTTTGATGGACAAAGTCTCAAAAACTTTTTAAAACAACAGTCATTAAACAGTTTTATTTATGATGATGAAAAAGTTGAAAATTTGCTTGTTTATTTTGTTTATAGATATTTTTTAAACAATCAATACAAAGTATCAAATAAAGCAAGATTTATGTTTGCCTTGTTTTGCACTGTTTGTTGCGATAAAATGCAACTATATTTTGATACTGATTCTCAAAATTATTATGAGTTTAAAGGAATAACAACTTTTTGCAGGCAAATTGAATATTCAACAAAAAATGTTAGTGAGTTGTTAAATTATTTTAACAAATAAGGAGTGATATGAAACTTTTTGATGTAGCCGTTATTGGTGGTGGTGCAAGTGGTTGTGTGGTTGCATTTTTACTTGCAAAAAATGGCAAAAATGTTTGTGTTATAGATAAAAACGAAAGTTTGGCAAGCAAACTGCTTGTAACTGGCAATGGAAGGTGCAATATAACAAATGAAAATATGTGCAGTGATTTTTACAACACAAACATTGATATGTTTTTAAAACGATTTGACAATAGCAACACAAAACAGTTTTTTGCTGATTTGGGCGTGGAAATTTATGCCGATGATGAAGGTCGTTGCTATCCGGTTTCTAACACAGCAAAGTCGGTTGTGTTTGCAATTAACAACGCATTGCAAAATCAAAGTGTTACAAGTTTTTGTGGCAGTGAAGTCTTAAAGGTTGAAAGGCAAAATTCAGGCTACAAAATTACAACTCAAACAAACACAATAAATGCAAAAAAAATAGTTTTTGCTTGTGGCTATAACAAAAACATAACAAATATATTAAATGACCTAAACATCAAATACAAAAATTATACGCCTAGTTTGGTTGCACTAAAAACAAAGCAATCAACAAAAAGACTTGATGGCTTAAGAATAAGTGGCGCAAAAGTTACAGCAGTTTGTGATGGAATCGTTAAAACTCAAACTGGCGAAGTTTTGTTTAAAAAAGATGGCATAAGTGGAATTTGTGTTTTTAATTTGTCGGCCTTGTTTAGTCGCAAAAATAATTTTGACGGAAAAATTGCAATTGATATTTTTCCGGCGTTTACGCAAGATTATTTACAAAATATTTTGCAAAGTGCAAAAACAAATTACAAAACTGTTTTTGATTTGTTGCTTGCCAATTT
>JBJFDJ010000005.1:9547-16992 GCA_051889975.1 Christensenellales bacterium | reverse complement strand
CATCAAATTAAGTTGCTATTATTAAATTTTATCCAATGTTTCTTTAAGTTCTTTTTTGTTTAAATGTTGTCCAATAAACACAAGTTTAACTTCTCTGTCGCCATAGGTTTCGTCCCACTTTGCAAAGAGTTGAGGTTCGGCTTTTTTTAGTTCATCTAGTTGTTCTTTTGGCATTGTTGCCCACCACTTGCCGTTTTCGGTCAAAGTTTTTTGTTTGCCGGCAGACTCAAATAAATAGCACATATCTGTGTCATTTTTAAAATATACCAAGCCTTTTGTTCGGATTATTTTCCTGCCCCAATCTTTTGCGCAAAACTCTGCAAATTTTATGCGATCAAAAGGTTCTTTGCGCGCATAAACATATGTGCTTATGCCATACTCTTCCGTTTCGCCATTGTGATTATGCTCGTGATGATGTTCGTGGTGATGACCATGTTCGTCATGTTCATTGTGATGGTGGTCATGCTTGTGGTGATGCTCATGTTCTTTGTCATCATGGTCGTCATGATGGTCGCAATCGCAATTCTCGCCACAGTTACAATCTTCATCGCAGTCACAATTTTCATCGCAATTGCAATCTTCATCGTGGTCGTGGTCGTCTTCGTCAAAATTGTCGTCTTGTGTGTCCTTTTCCATTTCTTGTATCCAGCCAGCAGAGCCAGCAGATTTATCAAAATCAAAAAGATTTGTGTCTAAAACTCGACTTATATCAAGTTTTGCATAGTCAGTTTCAATGATTTTTGCAACAGGTTGCAAACGCTTTATAACTGCTTTAACCTTTTGCAAACTTTCATGGTCAACTTCGCTTATTTTGTTGAGAACAATCAAATCACAAAACTCTAATTGTTGAAAGACCAAATTTTCAATATCTTCTTCGCCCAAATTATCTTTTGTTAAATCTTCGCCACAATTAAATTCGTCAGCAAGTCTCTTTGCATCAACAACCGAAACAATTGCGTCCAAATGGCAGATTTTTGGCATGTGATTTTGCTGGCACATCTCACCTATTGCAACAATTGTTTGAGCGATTGGCATAGGTTCGCAAATTCCACTTGCTTCAATGACAATATGGTCAAACTTTTGTTTTTCAACCAAACTGCAAATTTGCTCAATCAAATCTTGTTTTAAAGTGCAACAAATACAGCCATTTTGAAGTGGAACAAGACTTTCGTCTTTTGAATTAACCACACCACCCTCTTCAATTAAGTCGGCATCAATATTAACTTCGCCAATATCATTTACAATAACGGCAATTTTGTAACCATTGCTGTTTTTTAACAAATTGTTAAGCAAAGTTGTTTTGCCACTGCCCAAATAACCAGTTATCAAAGTTATTGGCACACTTTTAAATTCACTCATATCAAACTTCCCTTTTAAATTAAATTGACTTGATAGTTATAGCATAATTAATTTTTGTTGTCAAATTTTAAAAATTAATGTTGGCAATAAAATTTTTAAATGGCAAAATTTTTATTATGCAAATAATATTATTGACATATTTTTTTTAAAATATATAATAATAATATAAGGAGTTTTATTATGAAAACAGCAAATAAAGTTTTATTTATAACATCACTATCTTGTTTGGCATTGTCTTGCTTGATGTTGATTTTGGCAATTTTTGGAGTTGAAATTTTTGCAGGTGTTCCTTTAAGGCTTTTGCTTGTTTCAAGCACTTTTGCACTTGGTTGTGGCATTGCAATGAGTGAACTTAATGTTGCAAAAAAACGCAGAGTTCTTGGCTTTGTAAGTCTTGGATTTTTGTCACTATCTGTTTTGCTTGCATTGATTTCATTTTGCACACCACTTTTTGAAGTTGAAATTTTTAATCGCATAACAGGTGTTGTTGCACTTTTAAGTGTTTTGATGGCAATTATTATTTCATTAAACACAAAACTTGACAAAAAACTTTTGCCACTTCAAATTGTAACTTATGTGCTTTTAAGCATTGTAACATTGTTTATTATATTGCTAGTTTGTGGCGTCCAATTGTTCTCAATTAATGGTATGGTGCAAGTGTTTGGCGTGCTTTGCGTGTTGACAGTTGGTCTTTTGATTGCAACAATTGTTGTTTCAACAAAAAAACAAGGTGATGAAAAAGCTAAAGGCAAAGATGTAAAAACAGAAATTTCTTTGGCAAAAGAAAATGAGATGCTAAAGTTGGAAAATGCCAAATTAAAAGCAGAAGTTGAAGATTTAAAAAATCAACTTGCATCTTTGCAATCAAAATAATCAAAAAAATTTTTAGTTTTAACTGATAAATTTAAAAAATTTTATTGTTAAAAGCAGTTTTAAATTAAACAAATATTAGATTTTTGTTAAAAAAGCATTTGATAAAACACTGTAAATTTAAGTTAAAGAATTTTGTTTAAATTACAGTTGAAAAGCAAATTATACAAGATAAAAAGTTATAAATAAAAAACAAAAAACAAGGCTTTTGGGCTAGTATGCTCTTTGCCTTGTTTTTTTGTTTGCTATCTAGTTGTTGGGTAAAGTGGTAAGTTAAATGCACCTTCACACACATCAGTGTTAAATTCTTGGCAAGGTGGTATTTGACAATAACCATAACTAGGAACAAGCAATTCTGCTTCTACAACAACTCTTAATATTACAGTTACACAAGCGGTTATTCTAAAAGTATTTTCGCCTATGTATTCTCCATCACTACAAATTGCAGAGCCAAACGCTTCTACTGTAAATGGTATAACTGATGCTTGAGGAACGCACATAACAACATCTTCACTAACAGTCATTGTGCCTGTTGCAACTCCCGGAACTCCATTTGCATCGGTGTAATTTATATTGATTGGAATGTTTACATCAACTGTAACTCTTGCAAAATTTGGTCTATCATCAAATCGTGTGATAGATAAATTGCTTATCGTTGCCATTTCTCCTGTGCTTGAACAACCTACAAAAGTCAATGGCAAAGTTGGGTTGGCTGGTGTAAAGTCGGTAACAGCAACATCAACATTTTGTGCTTGAAATTGATTTATACAACTATCAAACACTTTTTTTGTAACAATACACGCCTTTTCGCAAAGACCATTTAATGGGTTGCCAACAATAGGGCCAGGACATCTATCAGTCCTATTGCTTGTAAAAAATGACATAGTTTCACCTCCTTTTCAGTTGTATATTCTATATTATGAAAGTTTTTTTAAAATTGTGTGTAAAAGATAAAATAAGACATAAAACGCACATATACAAACTTTTTTAAAAACATAAACACCAAAACACTTGAAATTTTTTTTTGTTTGATGTAATATATTATTGCTGTGCTATGTGGGGAGTTAGCGGTGCCCTGAACTTGCAATCCGCTGTAGCAAGGCAGAATACTTTTCTAGGAAGCAAAACTTTAAGCAGAAGGCAAAAATTTTGTGTTGAAGTCAAGGTCTTGTGCAATAAAAGGCTGTGAACCATGTCAGGTCTGGAAGGAAGCAGCATTAAGCAGTTACTTTTATGTGCCATAAGGAAACTTTGACGGAGCAAAACTTTTGCAAAATCACTTGGGGTGAGTTTTCAAAAAAAGTTGCACAGCATTTTTTAAAAAATTTAAACGCAAGCAAAATGTTTGCGTTTTTTTAATTTGCAACAAAAATCTTTGTTTTTTTAATAATTTATTTGCAAAAATTATTACATATCTTAAAAAATATAAAAAAATAGTTGCGCTGGCAACTATTTTTTTCATTTAAATTGATTTGTTTTTTATTTGACAAATTGAAATATTTATACTCTTAAATTGATATATTTTTTGTTTTACAAATTGATATAAGTTTTAATAAAACTGAACTATTTGTTTGTTCACAAAAACATTTTTTTTAACTTAAAATTGAGTTTTCTTTTTTAACTTGCAAAATATATGCTTTTTATAGTTCACAAATTGGAGTGTGCTCCCGTTGCAATTTTTTTGCAAGATTGTATGCTTGGTGACTTTTTAAAAAATCTAGATGTGCGTCAACATCGCATCCTGCCACATCCATTCCATACAAAAAGTTTATTTTTTCATCGCCATACTCAAGCACAACTTTGCCATGAGCAATTGGGTCTGCACCCTTAACTTCTCTGGCAAAAATATAGTTTTCATCTGGGCGTTGATTGTTTAAAACAAGCTTTTCATAACTTTCAAATTCTGCAGATTTTCCGTTTTTATAAAATTCCTTATTTGCATTTTTGCAAATATCTCTAAAATTCATCAACCTTTTGTTCATAAAAACAATTCCTTT
This sequence comes from Christensenellales bacterium, assembly GCA_051889975.1. GTDB lineage: Bacteria > Bacillota > Clostridia > Christensenellales > UBA1242 > UBA9845. The sequence goes on along the minus strand of JBJFDJ010000005.1, from coordinate 12,766 downwards.
TATTTATATTATTTTATTACTTCTTTCTTAATTGAGCAAGTGCGATTGGGTTAATCGCATCTAAAAATTGTTTTAAAATTGCGTCTTTGTCATAAGGAACATCCAAAATTTCATATTTAACAACTGGGATGTTTACACTTTCAAGTGCTTTTAACACAGGTTTTGGAAGTTCTTGGATTGTGCTATCAGAAATGCTAGGATAATATGTGTCAATGACCATAATTGGCTCCATATTAGAGATGTTTACAACACAAAAATCAACATGTTCTGTTTTGATTGCATTAAACAAAAGCAAATTGCCATTTGGCTTAACAATTTCGTCAACGCCCAATTTTGGAATGATTAAAAAGTCTTTTGGAATAACTGACTTAAACATTTCATAAAATTCAAGTTCTTTTGGCCAAAGAATTGGCGTGTGCTTTTTTAACATACCATTAATTTTAACCTTATCCCAATTAACAGCATCCATATTTTTTAAAACTTTTTTATTAAGTCTTATTGCAATAAAAATTCCGGCAACAATTGCAACAACAATTAAAACAAGCCCAACAATTAAACCAGCGTCCATAAATTCTCCTTTTTATAGTTACATAAACTTTAAATTAATACAACTATATTATAGCAAACACAAAATAAAAAGTAAATAGCAATTTTTAAATTTTTATGTTCGCCAATCAATTTCTGTTTTGCCCAAACTTTTTAAAAACTCGTTTGTTTTTTTAAAGTGTCCACAACCAAAAAATCCATTGTAGGCAGATAGTGGGCTTGGATGAGCACAAGAAAAAATTTTGTGGATTGGATTTGTTATGTTTTTGCCAATTTTTTGTGCAGATGCACCCCAAAGCAAAAAGACTATGGGCGTGTTTCGGCTGTTGAGAAGCTCAACTATCTTTTGTGTGATATTTTCCCAACCCTTGTCCTTGTGGCTGTTTGCCCTGCCCTTTTCAACTGTTAAAACAGAATTTAAAAGCAAAACGCCCTGCTTAACCCAATTTGTTAAATTGCCATTTGTGTTTAAAAAGCCATATTCTGCTTGTATTTCCTTAAAAATATTTTTTAAACTTGGTGGAAGTTCAACACCGTTTTCAACACTGAACGCAAAGCCGTGCGCCTGATTTGGCTCGTGATATGGGTCTTGACCCAAAATTACCACTTTAACATCTTCATATTTTAAATGATTTATGCTGTTAAAAACCTTTTCTGGTACAGGGTAAATGGTTTTTGTGGCATACTCTTTTGTTAAAAATGCATCCAAATTTTTGTAATATGGTTTTTCAAATTCGTCTAATAAAAGTTCATACCAATTTTTTGAAATTAAAAACATAAAACTCTCCAAACTAATTTTACTATTAATTTAAAAAATCTCCAACAAAAACTTTAACAAAAAAACACATTTATTATTGCAAAAAGTCAAGTGCAAAAAATTTATTTATTAAAAGATATTTATTTTAATTATAATACCAAATTAAAAAATTGTTTTGCATTTTAGCAAACTAATTTTAACTTGTTTATAAACACAAATTTTAACTTGTTTTAAAACTTTAAATCATATTAACATATGTGCATAAACTTTAACATAATTTTGCTAATATGACAAATCAGCCAATTTTTTTGTCATTTTTGGCGTTTTGCACAACTTTTTTAAATTTTTGCTTGCGATTTTAACTTCTTCTTCATTTTTTAAAAACATATCCAAAAAAATATTTTGTGTGTGCGTGCAGGCAAAACTGCCAGTGCCATCAATCACATCTGCAAAAATTTCACTGCCTTTTTTGTAAAAATACAAGCCCAAATCGTAGTTTTTGTTGTGCACACTTTTTTTAAAACTTTGCTGTGGCAAATCAATTTGGCACAAAAAAATCGTTCCGTTTGTCCATTTAATAAATTCATCTATGTGACTATTTATTAACACTCGTGGAACGACTGTGTAACTGTGCACTCGTTTAAGCGTTGCAAGTGCAATTTTTTGCAAATCTAAATCTGTTTTTATACAAAAACTATATCTTTTCACCATTCTCTTTCGGAAATATATTTTTGAGCATTTGTTGCGCCCAAAGCACCATCACCACAAGCAGTGATAATTTGGCGCAAAGTTTTTTGCCTTATGTCGCCAACTGCAAAAACTCCACTTTGGTTGGTCATAAGATTTTCGTCAGTTATTATATAGCCATATTCGTCAGTTGCAACATATTTTTTAACAATTTCGGTGCTTGGTTTTCTGCCAATTTCAACAAACAAGCCATCAAGCACAATTTCAGTTTTGGTCAAGGTCTTTGTGTTTTCAACAACAATCTTTTCTAATTTTTGATTTCCACAAATCTCTTTGACAACAGTGTTGTTTAAAACTTGAATTTTGTTTTGGCTTGCTAGTTTTTGCATGGCCGAAACAAGCACAGGCAATGCTCTGTATTTTTCCGTCCTATTTATTAAATATGTCTTTTTTGCAACTTTTGTTAAATATGCAACATCTTCCATGGCACTGTTGCCACCACCAACAATTGCAACTGTTTTATCTTTAAAAAACTCGCCATCGCAAACTGCACAATAACTAACGCCCCTGCCAGTAAATTGCTGTTCGCCCTTAACCATCAACTTGTTTGGCCCAGCACCCATAGCAAGTATAACAGTTTTGCAAAAATACTCGGTTTTTGCGGTTTTTACAACTTTAATTTGGCCATTAAAATCAAAATCAACTGCTTTTGAATAAATAATTTCAAGGCCTAGTTTTGTGGCTTGCTGTTGCATTTTTAGGCTTAAATCAACCCCACTGATGTTGTCATAAGCAGGATAATTTTTAATTTCGTAGGTGTTAATGGTTTGCCCACCACAGACATATTCCTCAAGGAGCAAGGTTTTTAACCCACTGCGACAAGCATATATGCCCGCCGTCAACCCTGCTGGCCCACCACCAATAATTATTACATCATAAATATTTTGCATAATTTCTCCATAAAATTATTTACATAAAAAATTATATCAAACAACACAAAAAACGCAAAATGGTTTTTTAAAACTATTTTTAACTTGTTTGTAGTTTTTGCTTTTACTATTTTTGCATGCAAGATTTTTTTAATGTTTTTAAATTTTTTTAAGTGGTTTACATATCTTATTGTATTCTTTTAATGTTTTTTAATTAATTTAATAAAAAGTTATTTCAAATTTTTATCTTTGAAATATTTTAAACATCAAAATTAATAAAATTTTTTTGTGATTTTGGCA
>JBJFDJ010000005.1:0-9447 GCA_051889975.1 Christensenellales bacterium | reverse complement strand
TTTAACTATAATTGTTTATAAGTTAATATTTTTGATAATTGTTGGGTAGATGCCTACGACATCTGCTGGGGCATTAAATTTGCCATCACTTGCAATTAAATTCATATTTGCATCAAAATTGTTTAAGAAATAGAAAGTGATATATGTGCCATTAGATTGAGTTTTTACATCAACGTTTGGTTTGGCTTGTGTGCTATCAGAGCCTCCAGTCATAGATATACCTTCAAAGTTTGTTGTGTAACCACCACAGGTTAAGTAAAAAGTTAAGTAATCAACTGCAGTTATTTTTGTTATTTTGTTTTGTTCGTCTAATGTGCTATTTTGTTCGTCTATTTTTTTATTTATTTCGTCTATTGATTGAGTGATGTCATTGTCGCCATTAAATGCCTTTAGAACGGCGTTGGTTTTTAAGTAAGCATTGATATCAGTTTTTGTTGTGTTTTGCGTAACTTGAGTGTTAACAAAACAATTTTCCGTTTGTATATCAGTGTTTCTGTTAAAGCAACCAATCAACAAGCCCTTTTGGAAGGCTGCTGCAATGATGTCAAAGTCGTTATAACTACCTGTTAACCATCTGTTTGATGCCAAAACGTTTTTGATTGTCACAGTTCCATCGGCAATTTGTGTTTGACCTTCTTCAAATACTGCAGAGTTTGTTGAACCCGATGTGTTTATATTGTAACATATGCTGTCTTTTGTTGTAATTGAACCCAACAACCCACCAATTACACGGCGACTTAAAACACTGCCTGTTGCAAATGAGTTTTGGATTGTTCCACTTATTATTGTTCCAACCAAACCACCAGCAACATTTGTGTTAAGTGTTTCGGCACGGACATCAAGTTTGCTGAAACTATCAGTGATTGTGCCACCATTGTTAAAGCCAACCAAACCACCAATTATTTTTGGACTGCCAGCAAAGAATGTTAAGTTGCGATTTGCAGTTGAGTTGTTTGTGTCTATTGCCATTTGAACATTATCTTCATGAGCAACACTGCACCTATCAACTATTCCACGATTTTCTGCAACCACACCACCAGCAACATAGTAAGCCCTGACATATTGTTTTGGGTCAATTTGAACATTGGCAAGTGAAAGTGTTGAGCCACTGTCAACCAAGCCAACGCAAGCACTTGCATAATAGCCAATGGCAATGCTGTTGCCTGTTACGGTTACATCTTTTAATGAACTTGCTCCAGTTAACACACCAACGGCAATGCCACTATAAGTGAATTCATAGTTGCCATCTTGGCTGATGTTATCAAACACTTTTGCATAGGTTTCGTTGCCACGATAACTTGCATTAACTGTTGTTGAAACGCTTGCTTTTGTGATGCTAGAACCACTCATATAGCCTGCAATTCCACCAACAAAGTATTTGCCTTGAACATACACACTTGAGCCATCAACAGAAATATTTGTTATATTACTGCTATCTGTAATTCTGCCAGCAAGTATGCCAACATAACTTATGTTGTTTGCTGTTGCTTGTTTTGCTTTGATTGTTAAATCTTTAACAACAGCACCACATAGTTCACCAAACAAACCAAAATATTGATTTTTGTTGTCGTTGCTTGCTTTTAGGTAAAGATTGCTGATTGTCATATTGTTGCCCAAAAATTTGCCAGCAAATGATAACTCGGCACTCTTTGGAGTTACATAGTCTTCGCAAACAATGTCGCAAAGCAGAACAAAGTGGTCACTTAATGTGCCGTCAGCACTGCCTGTTGAACTATCTGCTTTTATAAAATCATTAAATTGTTGGAAGTTTGTGATTGTTCGCAAGTTATAATATGTGATGTTATTGCTATCAGTAAAAGTTTTGCCACTTATTGGGGTATTTTCATTAAATGACCAAGAATATGTTTGTTTGCCAGTTGTTGCGTCTGGTGCCAAACCCATATATGTTTGTTCGCTAACTATATTTAAGTCGGCGTCAACAAGTGTTGGACCATAACTTGTCATATACCAAGTGCCATTTAACAAGCCAGCATCTGCAAACACAAATTCGGCAAATTGTTGTTCATCTGTTAAAGTGTTGAGTTTTGTTGCAGGTTCTTGTGATGTAGAGCCAAAAGTATCTGTTAAATAGTAGCAATCTGTTATTGTGCCAGAGTTGTTTACGCCAGTTTCATTTACGCCAGTAAATGGGTTGTGTGCAGAGCTGTTTGTTTGCATTTTTGATGCTGAATAACAACTGTAAATTGTGCCAGCGTTATCATACACAAAGCCACTGCTACGAGTTTGGCAAATAACTGTTATGTTTGCAAAAGAATTGGCAATTTCGCCACTGTTTTTGTTAACAAACGCACCAATTGGTGTGTATGAAGAGATTTGGTCGGTATAACGCGAACCACTTAAATTTGTTCCAGCAATATAACTGCCATAGATTTTGCCAGAGTTTCGTGCAACAAATCCACCAACCAAGTTCAACAATTCGGTTGTTGAAGTGTTTGAAATGCAATTTGTGCCACTAAACACAACTTTGCTATTGGAAATTTTGCCTGAATTTTGAGCGACAAATCCACCAACATAACCACGATTAACGCTTATTTTTAAACGGCTTTGGCTAAATGAAATTGCGTTGTTGTTAACTGCAGAAATGCCACCAACATAAACTTCTGTGCCACTTGTTGCACTTGATTGTGTTACCACTTCAACTTGACCTTTAGCTTGACAATTGTAAACAATGCCATTGTTGGTTGCAACCAATCCACCAAAATTAATCAATGATGGCTCGGCATCTTGTTTTGTGTAATCTATTGTTAAATTGCTATAATTAACTTTTAAATTTTGCAACAAGCAGTTTTCGTCAATTGTGTTAAATAAGCCAAGATTGCCAGAAGCAATTGCTTCGTCACTGAAACTTTCAATGGTGATGGTGTAGCCATTGCCATCTAGTTCAACATAACTTAAATCAAGTGGTGTGTAATCTGTTAAAGTTAAATTTTCTTTAAGTCTGTAATACAACTTGTTTTCACTTGAACCATTTTGAATGTCAACAAAATTAATTTCGCCAACCACTGTGTCTTCCTGATTGCCATATTGGTTATTTGTGGTTTGTGATTCGTCTTTTAAATCACCAACTGGAATGCTGTTTGTTGCACTTACATCACGGAAGAAGTTTGTCGTAACTTTGCTGATTAAAGTTTGTTTGCTACCTGCAAAACCGGCTTTGTCATTTGCTAAATCAACACTGCCAAAAGTGTCACTGCTATAATCCAAAGTGATTGCCACATAGATTTCTTCGCCAGAACTTGCGTTGATTGGCTGTATTTTATAAAAACCAGTTCCGGTATCTTGTGATATTTTAAAGTTTGGATATGTTTCAAGGGTCAATTGTTCAAATGCGCCAGTTACACTCTTTTTTGCCTGCCATGAAGACAGTGTTTTTGAAATATCTATTGCTAATTCATCTATGCTTGTTTTGATTGTATCACTGCCATCATACTCTGCTGTTAAAACAACTTTTAATTCTGTGCTGTTGTTTGTTGCAAGAGACAAAGTGTCACTGTTGTATTCGTCTGTTACTATATCTATTGAAGTTACAACAAAGTCCTTTAAATTAAATGCTATGTTGTTGCTTGTAAAGGTTGTTAACAAACCATTTACAGTCTTTTGCAATTTAACTTTAAAATTGAAATTTGAAATTGTTTTGTCATCAACTTTAAATTTGTATCTTAAATATGAATAACTTCCACTATTTAAAACACTATTGTCTTTGTCATACTCAAAGTTTGAGTATTCGCTAATGATGTCCAAATCTTTTATTCCAGAGCCATCTGGCATTTCTTCAACAGCAAGTTTTGCAACTTCAACTGTTAGGGTGTATTCAACACCATAGGCAATGTATGCTGTGTCAGTTAATATTTGAGTGTTGTTAAAGTTATATGAAACAGAAACTTCGCTTGGGATGTCACTATACAAGTCGTATGATTGAACAAGTGTTCTGCCGTCTTTTAGATAAGCTTCAACATAAACTGTGTATGCCGTTCCTGCTGCAACACTGCTTGGAATGATAAAGCCAACATAAAAATTTCCATCAAAAGTTGAAGTTCCATCATCAAAGTTGCTTTCATTCCAAAGTGCCAAACCATTTTTGTCAACCAAAGAAATTGCATAAGGTTTGCGTTCAACATAACTATAAGAATTTATTTTTGCTGTGTCAATGCTGTCATAAATTGGTTGTTTTAAAAGTTGATACATACTTATGTTGTGTGTGCCACCAACGGCATATACTCTAACTTCATTAACATCGGCTGTGTTTGGATAAAGCGATACTTTTAGCAGACCTGTTTTGCCGGCAATGATTTGGTGACTTGATGTTTCAACAACTGTGTATTCTTCTTGTCCAGCATCATTGATTATTTTTTGGCTGTTTGCAAAAAAGTCAACGCCAATGTTTTTAAGTTGTTGTTTGCTGATAACAAATTTTGCTTGGGCGCTTGCAGTTGTTCCTTCTGTTGTTGAATTTTCAGTTAAACTTATGTTTGCAGTGATATCAATTTCAAGTTTGTCTTTTTTTGCAATTGCTGTGTTGAATGCGTCTGCATTAACTCTTACAACATATTCATAAACAATTTTTGAAATTTCTTTTGTATAATCAGTTGTTAAATTGCCTGCATAGTCGTAAGCAGTTGCTTTGGCAAGCACAAAATTTAAAATTGTTTGATTGCTCTGGTTAACAATAATTTCTTCATTTCCAGCAAAAGTCAATTTTGGTAGCTCGTTTGTTGCAACTCTTAAGTCATCACCTGTTGCTGTGAAAACAAGCCTTGCGCTGTCATTTTGTGTGATGTTTATGTTTGTTAAACTGCAGTTAAAGTCTTTTATGCCATAATAAGAGCAATATTTAATTGTTTTTGAAGTCGTTTCAATTTTTTCTTCTGTATCATCTAAAGTTTTAACAATAATGTAAGGAGTGATTTGAATTTCAAAGGCAATATCAACAATTGACTTTGTGCTGTAAATATATAAATTGCTTGAATATGGAATATCAATAATACCATTTGCGTCAATTGTTAAATTGTTAATGTTTAAATATTGATTGTTGCCACCACTCACTTTGATTTTAAGGCGATAATTTGAGTAGTTTTGAGCACTTACGCCAACCGTTTGTTTTTGATTAACCAAACTTGTTATGTTTGTTTGGTCAACATCAAAGTTTTCAATTTTGTTAACAACATAAATAGTTATTGTTTTGGTTACGGTGTTATTAAGTCTGCTGGTAATTGTAAGTGTTGCAATTCCATTTGAAAGTGGAATGATGCGATCTTTATTTCTGCCAGTTATGCTTAAAACACTATCATTGCTTGAAGTTATGTTGTAAGCCATACCTGCGTCTGTTGGATTAACAGAAATTTCCGAAAATAATCCATAGGTTGAATTTATCAAATATACGGATGAACTTTTTGACCCACGCCAAATAATTGCCGATGTATCATCAAGTTTTTTCATATAACCATTGCCATTGTTTAATGTGGCAACAATTTCATTTGGTGCTTCAACGCTCAATTTTTTGTTGCCAATGACAAGCATAGGATAGCCATCGTTATTGCCAGCGTTTATATACCAAGTGATGTTGCCTGTTAAATCCGTGCCAATTGACCAACCAGTGTAAGTGCCTATGTTTTTTAACACATCACTTGTTTTTGTGCGTCCATTATCTGTGTCATTTTTTAGAGCAACATTGCCAGCGTCTGTCGTTCCACCAGACAAATGATAACTGCTTGCAACAGTTAATGAACCACCACCAATAGCGCCAACAAAATAACTTGTTGAAGTTGAACCTGCATTGATATCAGCGTCAACAATTGTGCTGTATGAATTTGCAATGGTGCCGTTTGAATTAAGTAACCCAATAAATTTACCTGCAAAAGAGTTATTTTTATCTTTTAAGACAATGTGTCCCATTGTGTAACAATTTAAAATTGTAGTTTCTTCTGCACCACCAACAAAGCCACCAACATAAGCATTAAGCTCTGCCGTGTTAATGTTTGCCTGAACAAAAGATGTTTGAATGGTTGAATTTTTTGCATAGCCAACCAAGCCACCAACATTTTGTGCTTTTGCACCAGCCAAAACATAGATATCTCCAAGATAATTAGCTGACGAACGAACATAATATGATTTAACATAACCATTTGACAGAGTTGCTCCCGTTAAGCTACCAACCAAACCACCAACATTGTCAAATCTGGCGATGATGTTTGGTGTTATTTCGCCATCATAGGTTGACTCAAAATCATCAAACATATTTACTGCACAAAAGTTTATTGAAGCCAAACTATAACCAGCAATGCCACCAACATTGTTAAATCCGTTTACATGGCCACTTGCAAAACAATTTTCAATTGCACTTTCATTTAAGCCAACAATTCCACCAACATTGTTGATTGCTTTAACCCAGCCATCAAAACTGCAATTTTTTAATGTAGCATCTGCAACATTTAAACCAACAACGCCACCAACACAAATGTCGCCCTTTATTTCGTTGTATGTCTTAACACTGTTTGCATTTATGTATGCACTATTTAAATTGATAAGTGAAGTGTAATCATCAGCAAAAGTGTTGTCGTTTACAAGCTTGCTGTTTCCATCAATCTGATTTGTGTTTTGACCAACCAAACCACCAATGTTTGTTTTTGATGTGTTAAGTGAATTTTGCTTTATATGATTTAAATTGCCAGAAACATAGCATTGATAAATCTGTCCTTCATTTATGCCAACCAAACCACCAATGTTGCTAATATATGCACATTCGCAAATTTGAGAATTCGTATCAACAATGTCAACACTAACATCTTTAATTTTGCCCTTGTTAATTGCAGTTAAGCCACCAAATGTAAACTGAGACTGATTATCATTTGAAGTGCAATCAATGTCTACTTTGCTAATTTGAATGTTAAGGTTTTTTATCACAGCATTTGAAGATAAAGTTGCAAACAAACCACTCAAAACGTTGTCAGCTCCACTTTGCAAATTAATGTTAAAGCCAAAAATATTGCAAATGTATGTTTCGCCTTCACTTATTATTTTGCCATCAATATTGCCAGAAAACTCGTAAAACTCACCATCTATAATGCCAATTGGTGTCCACGCAGAGTTGCTTGTTAAACCAGACAGATTTATGTCTTTAACCACACGATAAAATTTTGAAAGACTTTCTTTGTTGTTGTTTATTGCAACAAAATCATATTCATTTGCAATTTCAAGTGCTGTGTCGCTTGATTTTCCGTCTGCAATTCTAACAAAAATTTTTCTTTCAATTTCATATACTTCGGCATCATTTAAACTGTCTTTTGCACTGATGTAAATATACGCTGTTCCACCAGTTCTGTTGATTGTTACTTTGCCGTTTTCATCAATTAACAAAACAGGAACATTTTCTTCTTCAACTGCATTTTTTGTTGAATAAATCAATGTTTTATTATATGCATTGCTTGGAGCAATTGTTTGTCCCAAAACAAAGGTTGAGCCAACTGAGATGTTGTTGCGAGAATCCAAGTAAATATAATAAACATTCTTTTCAAAAGTTTGGTCATAATCTCCTGTTTCGTCATTATATTTTTCGCTTATCAAAACATTTTGTGGAACAATTGCATTTGTCTTGCCGTCCTTGGTGTAAGTTAAGTTGTAAATGTCAGTTACTCTGTATGCCTTTTCAATTTCTATGTTTGCTTGAACAATATAAGTTCTGCCATACTTTTCATAAAATGCTGTTATAGTTGCCAAACCAAACTCTCTGCCACCACTCAAACTTGTTGCTGTGACAGTGCTACCATTTTGAACAATGCTTTGTTTGTCTTGTCCACCAATTAGCCATGTGGCTTCGTCGGTTATTTCAACATCTTCTGTTCCATTGTTGTATTTTAATTTAAATTCGTGCGTTGCAAATTCTTTATCGGCAGGTGCAAGGTCATCTTTTGTGTAAAGTTTTATATGATTTTCATCCAAAAAGACTTTTTTGATTTCATAAAACACTTCAATTTCTATGCTTTGTTCTGCAAGTTCCAACTCGCCAGTTTCACAAAAAACAGTTAAAGAAATGGTTATTGTTGGATTGCTGGTGTCTGTTGGTGTAAGTTTTTTTGCAACCAAAGTGTTATTTGCCAAAAACTCTACATATTCATTTTTGCTAACATCGCATTTAATTATGTTTTTTGTTTGAATGTTGTATGCTTTTTCACCGTCAAAATATATAGGAATAATTCCCAATTTAACTTCGCCGTTTAATGCAATGGCAATTTTGCTTAATGAATTTCTGTTAACAGGTGTGCCGTTGAAAGTGCAAACCTGATTTTCATATTTAACTTCACCAATACTGCTGTTTTGGTTTACGGTTTGTGATGTTACTTGAAAAGCATTTACTTTGTTGTATACTCTAACATTAATTAATGTTGAAAAGCCGTTTTCGGCAAAAAATTCTATTGTGCAAATGTCCTCTGACAAACCCTTTAATTCAAAATTAAAAATTGTGTTGTCAGCATTTTTTGTTGCGTCTGCAAAAGATATCTTTTCATTTATATCAATACAACTGCTTGAAATTCTTGTTTTGATGTAAGATGTAAATTGGTCTTTTGGAACAATTACTGAAACAACATAGTTGTTATATTGCAAATTTGTGTTAAGTCCCAAAAGATATGTGCCATCTGCGTATTGATTTAAAGCAACTGGCTGAACATCAAGTGATTTAACGCCATGTTTTAATGATGCATTAATTTTGTTTGAAGTTGGTTCGCACAACAAGTTAAGTGAATCATAAGTTAAAAATTTGATTGTGGCAGTTGACTCTTGAGTGTAGCCTTCTTTGATGCGAATGAATAACGTTGTGTTGCTGTTTAAAACATCATAGTCGCCATCTTTAACATATGGTTTAATTGGGTTGTTGCCAGAATCAACAATTGTTATTTTTTGTTGGTCGTCATCGCTTAAACTTATAACAAAGCGTTTGTCTTGTGCGTTTTCTTCACCAACATTAACAACAAATTTTTCGCCAAGTTGATTTTGATATGTATCATACAAAAACAAATTGTCAACAACATTTTCATTTCCGTTTAATTTTATTTTTGTTGCATATTGTTTAACTTCAACAGGAACAGAAATTTCAACGGTGGCGTTTTCATATAATTTGTCACTATCTTTTAAAACAAGATTAAATTTTAAAGTGCCCTTGCCTGCATTTATGCCTGTTACTTTAAAATTGTTGTCGTCAATTTTTTCAACTTCAACAATGTCATTAACACTGCTAACAACAGCCAATTCGTTTATGACATAATCTTCTTGGGTGTCAACAGCAAATGTAAGCATTTTTATTGTTTCGGCAGGAATGACGCTTGTGGCAAGTGTTAAGCTATCTCTTCCGTCACTAAAACTAACATTAATATCTTGCTGTGAAATATTTTTAAAAACTCTAACAGAAATTGGCTGACTTGAAATGCCAGCATT
>JBJFDJ010000004.1:0-3796 GCA_051889975.1 Christensenellales bacterium | reverse complement strand
GCAAGTCCCCTTAACTTTGCTCTGTCTTTTGTCGAAATCATTTTTTCTCCTTTTTATTTTTTAAATTTTTTTTATATTTTTTGTTTTTGATTTTGTTTTTTTATTGTCGTTAAAATTTTCAATCTTTACTCAAAATATTCAAACTCAAAACTGCCAACCCTGATAAAATCGCCTTCTTTTAAACCTTCGGTTTTTAACTTGTCCATAACACCTTCGTCTTGAAGTCTGTGTTGAAAATATGAAAAACTTTCATAGTCGGCAAGGTTAACGCCCCTGATAATTTCGTCAATTTTGTCGCCAACAAGTTCAAATGTGTTGCCAGTTTTGATAACTTCAAATTTTGTTAAATCACGTTTATCAATTTCAAAAGCTTCTTCCAAAATTGGTGCAACTGGTGGCAATTTGCTCAAAGTTTCAACAATGGCACCCAAAAGTTCTTTTTCGCCTTGTCTTGTAACTGCACTATAAGCAAAAATCTGATATTTGTTGCCATATTGCTTTTTAAATTCGTCAACAAAAAACATATCTCCACCAAGCAAGTCAATTTTGTTAAGCACCACAATTTGAGGAACTTTTGCAAGTTGTTTGCTATATTGCTCCAACTCTTGATTTATAATCTTAAAATCTTGTATGGCGTCTCTGCCATCAACTTCGGCAACATCAACAACATGAAGCAACATTCTTGTGCGTTCAACATGTCGCAAAAAGTCAAATCCAAGCCCCTTGCCTTCACTTGCGCCTTCAATAAGCCCCGGAATATCTGCAATTAAAAAGTTTACACCAGCATAATTTGCCACGCCCAAATTTGGCGTTAAAGTGGTAAAGTGATAGTCGGCAATTTTTGGTTTTGCCTTGGTTAAAACACTTAAAATTTTGCTTTTTCCAACGCTTGGAAAGCCAATCAACCCAACATCTGCAATGGTTTTAAGTTCCAAAAATACTTCATACTCTTTTGTTCTAACGCCTGTTTCGGCAAAATTTGGTGCTTGACGAGATGGTGTTGCAAAATTTGAGTTGCCTCGTCCACCCATTCCACCTTTTAAAACAATTTTTTTTGAATTGCTGTAAAACATATCGGCAATGACCTGACCAGTTGCAACATCTCGTATAACAGTGCCTCGTGGAACTTTTATAACAAGGTCTTCGCCGTTTTTTCCATCGCAGTTTAAATGGCCACCATTTGCGCCGTTTTCTGCCCTAAAATGCTTTGTGTAATAAAAATCAACAAGGTTGTTGCTTCGGTCATCCACTTCAAAAATTACGTGACCGCCTCTGCCACCATTTCCGCCGTCTGGTCCACCATTCATTGTGTGTTTGTCACGCAAAAAACTAACAGCACCATCTCCACCATTTCCTGCTTTTATAAATATCTTTGTCTTATCTACAAACATAATTTCTCCTGTTATCAATTTTGCCAATTAATATCTTTAAATGCAAATTATTATTTTGCAATTAATTATTTTTTATATTTTTAATATAAAACTTGCAAATATCTTTTAACTTGCAACTTTCACACTCTGGCTTTTTTGCCTTGCACTTGTATCTGCCAAACAAAACAAGCCTGTAATGTAGTTTTGACCACTCTGATTTGTCAAAATTTTTCATCAAGTTTTGCTCAACTTTTTCGGGCGTTGAACCTTCTGCAATGCCTATTCTGTTAGAAGTCCTAAAAACATGTGTGTCAACTGCAATCGCATCGCCATTGAACCACAGCGAATATACAACATTTGCTGTTTTTCTGCCAACACCTGCCAAAGTTTGCAAATCGGTTAACGAACCCGGAACTTCGCCACCAAAATTATCAATTATTGATTTTGAACAATTGATAATATTTTTTGCCTTGTTGTGATAAAAGCCACAAGGAAAAATTATGTTCTCTAGTTCCTTTGCATCAACCTTTGCAAAGTCTTGTGGTGTGTTGTATTTTTTAAACAAAACTTCTGTAACTTTGTTAACCCTGCTGTCTGTGCATTGAGCCGACAAAATAACAGCAACCAAAAGTTCAAAAGCCGAACTAAAATTTAACTCACATTTTGGATTGGGATACAATTCTTTTAAATAATTAAGAGTTATTTCGCACTTTTCTTTTTTTTGCATGCATAAATTATAGCATAAAAAAACAGCCATTAAAAGCATTTTTTAACAAATGGCCGTTTATTATTTAATTGGCGTCAACTTTGCATTGCCATAAAAACCTGTTACAAGATAAAACCTTACAAAACTTTTTGTGCCACTAAAAGTTAAAAGCCGTCTTGCTTCGTTTAAGTCTTTTAAGGCAAACTTTACGCTTATGCCACAACTTGCACTTGCTGATTTTGGTGTTTCCACAACAGTGCTATTTATTCTGTTTTTATTTAAAATTCTGTTAAACTGCATTGTGTCAGTTCTAACAGAAAAAACTGCTAAAATATATTCCATAACCAACTTCCTATTTTAAAAGTAAAATATATTTCATAGTATGTAAAAAATTTAAAAAATGCTAGCAATAACAAAAACTATTGTGATATAGTTAATGTATGGAAAGAGAAAAAAACATATATGATAACAAGGCATTTTATCAAAGTTATATTGAAATGCGCAAAACAAAACTAAATGCAAATGAACTTATTGAAATACCAACCATAAAAAAAATGTTGCCGGATTTAAATGGAAAAACTGTGCTTGACATTGGGTGTGGCTATGGCGAAATGAGCAAGTATTTTATAAAAAAAGGTGCAAAAAAAGTCGTGGCAATAGATATATCATCAAATATGATTAATCTGGCAAAAAAAATAAATAGCCACAAAGATATAGAATATTTGGTTATGAATATGGAAAATTTAAGCCAACTACAGCAAAAATTTGATTTTGTTTTTAGTTCACTTGCTTTTCACTACATAAAAGACTTTGACAAACTTATTGCCGATATAAGCAACATATTAAACAAAGGTGGCGAGCTTTTGTATTCGCAAGAACACCCTATTTCAACGGCTCTTACAAACGACAAAAAATACATTGAAATTGATGGAAAAAGATTTTATCTTGTAAGTGATTACAACAACGAAGGAAAACGAAAATTAACTTGGAGCAAACATGGTGGCATAAAATATCACAGAAGTTTAAAAACTATAATAAACACTCTTATAAAGCACAATTTGCAAATCACGCAAATTGACGAAAGCAATGCCATAAAAAAAGCAGTTAAAAAAGTTCCAAAATATATATATCAAAAAGACAGACCTTACTTTTTGTTTATAAAAGCACAAAAAAGTTAAAATTTGCCAACATATTAAATAACAACATTTAAGAGATATTGATAAAAAAATATCTCTTTTTTATTGGCAAAATAATGAGCATTGTTTGTAACAAAAAAAGTGCAAAATTAATATATTATTTAGTAACAAGGAGTATTAATGATTTATTTAGACAATGCTTCAACCACAAACAAAAAACCACTGTCGGTTAAATTGGCAGTTTTAAAGGCGTTTTTTAAAAGATATTGCGCAAACCCCGGCAGAAGTAGTCACAAATACAGCTTAAATGCAGAAAAGATTGTTTTTGAAACAAGGGAACGGGCAAAGGATTTTTTTAACAATGACAGCGTGCAAAATGTAATTTTTACAGGTGGTTGCACCGAAGCGTTAAACATTGCAATTTTTGGCACGTTAAAAAAAGGTGGCAATGTGATATATACAACAAATGAGCATAATTCTGTTGCAAGGCCACTTGAATATTTAAAGAATCAAAATTTAATAACGACAACACTCATAAAAACAGAGCAAGATGGAACAACTAGCCCCCAAAAAATTGAAGATGC
>JBJFDJ010000003.1:0-3821 GCA_051889975.1 Christensenellales bacterium | reverse complement strand
TTGCTTGCAAATGCCACTACTGGTGTCGCTTGCAGACAAACTTCCTATATTATAAACTATGATATACAATATTTTTGCAAAAGTAAATACCCTTTTTAAAATTATGTAAAAATTTTTTAAACTTATTAAATTATATTTTGTTAATTTGTAGAAAAAAAGTTAAGATGTCGTTCGTCTTAACTCTTTTATAGCATTTATTTAATTTATTTGTTATCTGCAGTTGTGTTTTCTGTGCTTTGTGACTTTGTTTGTTCGTTGTTTAAAATGGACGCTTGAGATGCGCTGTCAGGTTCATTTTTACTTGCAATTGTGTTTTGAGATGTTTTGCTATGCTCTTTGTTTAAATTTTTGCTTTGAGTTTCATCTGCTTTTTTTGTGCCAAAACGCGCAAGTGCTTTTTTGACATTTTTTCTGTCAGCAATGAGATAAAAGATGTTCCAATAAACAATCATAAAAATTGCATAAAGTGCAATATACAAACCACTGCTAATGCCCAAAATTTCTTGTATGTCGTTGCCCGGCATAAAGTAAAGTGGGTCAGATTCTATCTTTAAAACATAAATTTCTAAAAATGCATAAATGAATATTACTGCAAGACCAATGAGTTCTTTCCAAACCGTCTTGTATTCAAACTTTGCAAATTTTAGCGTGATTAAAGTTATTGAGCCAATTAAAATAAGTGAGTGTGTGACAATTGAATACAAATTTTCAAACAATATGTATTGGTTGTTAAAGCCAACGCCCGGATAAGCAAAGAAAATGATTGCGCAAAGCAAACTTGTTATGCTAACCAAATTGTAAAAAGATTTTTTGTTAACAAGTGTTGAAATCATAAGTAGCCAGCAAGAAATTGCACACCAAGGTCTTGGCAACAATATGCCCAAAACTTGATTAAAAGTGTAAGAAGGGTTGCGTGTTAAATTAATAACTCGTCTTGCAATTTCAAAAAGCAATATAAGACCTGCAATTACAAACAAAACTATTCTTTTTGATTTTTGGCTTTTGTTTTTAAATAGCAACGCAATTGCAACAATAATTGCAATGCACAAAACAAGTGTTGTTATGTGTAGCCATCCCCATTGACCATTTATGTGTGGGTTTTCATAACTGCTGTAAAGCCATTCTTTAAATGTCATAAAAATATCTCCTTTTAAATAATATCAGATTTAGACAAAATATGCAATGAAAAACTATTATTTAATATTTACTTTAACAAAAACACATTTTTTGATAAAAACTTGCAATTTTAAACATAATAAATTATACTCTTTTTAAAAGCAAATTGTGGCTTTGTTTGTTAATTTGTGATGTTTAATTTTTAAAAAAAATTTTGACAAACAAAAACAAAAAATTTATTGTGACAAAAAGTTGAACATTTTGCGTAGGCTATGCGCAGGTGTCACTTTGTTTGCTTTGCATATAAAGTTAAAAAAAAGAAAAGTTGAGTGTTTTTATGGAAATTCAAATGTTTAGTTTGGGATATTTTGTTGCGTTGATTTTGTGTGTTGGTTTTGTTGTTGGACTATATTTCATTTTGCGTAACAAATCACAAAAAATTCAAAAAATTGTTTTGTGGAGTTTTTTGTTTTTGGGAATTGTTTTGCACTTCTTAAAATTTTTAATTCCACCATATTCAACCGATTTAAGCCGTCTTTATCGCGACAGTTGGTTCATCAACATTTGTGGGGCAAACATTGTACTTTTTCCAATATTCTTTTTGTGCAAAGACAAACGATTAAAAGACTATATGTTTTATTTGGGCGTGATAAGTGGAATTTTGTCTATACTCATTCCACTTGAACCAATACAAAAGGCAAATCAAGCAGGCGAATGGCTTGATATAATTAGGTTTTATTATCATCACACAATACTTTGGGGCATACCACTTTTAATGGTAGTGTTTAAGTTGCATACACTAGACTACAAACGCATTTTATGGACGCCAACAATATTTTTGGGCGTGTTGTTGTTCATCATGCTAAATCAAATTTTGCAGTCGGAGCTAGGCTTTATTCCTTTAAGAAACAATGACTTTTTTGGCATAAACTACAAAAACTCATCAATGATTTGGGCACCAACGGGCGAGATTGGCAAAATACTTTCGTATTTTTGCCCAAACATATTTAAGTATGTGCCTGTTGGTGAGCACGCAGGCGAAGCTAAATATTGGCCATGGTTTTGGATGATTGTGCCAGTTTATGTTTTGATAACACCATTAAGTTTTGGCTTGAGTATGATTTTTGACCACAAACACTTTGCCACAGACTGCAAAAATTTAAAAGTTAAAATTGCTCAAAAATTAAACCAAGGCAAACTTGCAAAGCAAAGTGCTAACAACAGCACAGAACAAGTGACAGGCGAAAATGCAAACATAAAACTTAACAAAACAACAGGCGAACAAACAAATGAAAAAGCAGATGATATAAAACAACTTAATGTAAAATAAATTGACTTTAATGCAAATCAAATATATAATAAAATAGTTAAAATTAAAGACAGGTGAAAACAATGGAAAACTTAGACAAAATTGTAAATTTATGCAAGGGCAGGGGCTTTATTTTTCAGGGCAGTGAAATCTATGGTGGCATGGGCAACACTTGGGACTATGGTCCTATTGGCGTTGAACTTAAAAACAACATCAAAAAAGCATGGTGGAAAAAGTTTGTTCAACAAAGTGA
The DNA here is from genome assembly GCA_051889975.1 of Christensenellales bacterium. GTDB lineage: Bacteria > Bacillota > Clostridia > Christensenellales > UBA1242 > UBA9845. The sequence continues at coordinate 1,143 of JBJFDJ010000003.1, read as the reverse complement.
AAATAGTTTTGGCGTTGACGCTGCCATTTTGATGAACAGCAGAGTTTGGGTTGCAAGTGGTCACACTGCAAGTTTTAGTGACCCAAAAATGGACTGCAAAAATTGCAAGACAAGGCACAGGGCAGATAATTTAATTGAAGCCTACAATGCAAAACATGGCATTGAGATGGCTGTTGACACAATGAGCAAAGAAGAAATGCATGCTTATGTTGAAGAAAAACAAATCAAGTGTCCAGTTTGTGGAAAATGCGATTTTACAGATATCAAAAACTTTAACCTTATGTTTGCAACAAAAAGGGGCGTTACAGAAGATAGCCAAGATGTTATTTATTTAAGACCAGAAACTGCGCAAGGTGAATTTGTCAACTTTTTAAATGTTTGGCGCACAACAAGGGCAAAATTGCCTTTTGGCATTGCTCAAATAGGAAAAGCCTTTCGCAACGAAATAACTCCGGGCAACTTTATTTTTAGAACAATAGAGTTTGAACAAATGGAACACCAATTTTTTTGCAAGGCAGAAGACGGCGAAAAATATTACAATTTATACAAAGATAAGGCATGGGAGTTTGCAACAAGCGTTGGCTTAAAGCCAGAACATTTAAGGTTTAAAGATCACGACAAACTTGCGCACTATGCTTCTGCTGCTTGCGACATTCAATACAAATTCCCTATGGGTTGGAATGAGTTAAACGGCATTCACAATCGCACAAATTATGACCTAACTCGCCACCAAGAATACAGCGGAAAAAGTATGATTTACACCGACCCAATCACAAACGAAAAATATGTTCCAAACGACATAGAATACAGCATTGGCTGTGACAGACTTGTTTTGGCTGTGCTGTGTGAAGCATATGACGAAGAAAAACTGTCAGACGGCGAAACTCGTGTTGTTATGCATTTTGCGCCACACATTGCACCATACAAGGTTGCAGTTTTGCCACTTCAAAAAAATTTGAGTGAAAAGGCAAAACAGATTTACAGACAACTTCAAAATAATTTTATGGCAACTTATGACGAAGCAGGTAGCATTGGCAAAAGATATCGCCGTCAAGACGAAATTGGCACGCCATATTGCGTTACAATAGACTTTGATACGCTTGAAAAAGGAACTGTTACAGTGCGTGACCGTGACACAATGAA
>JBJFDJ010000002.1:2429-3916 GCA_051889975.1 Christensenellales bacterium | reverse complement strand
CCACTGCGATAGCCCTGTTGCTGACCACCACCCAAAACATATGGTTTCAATTTTTTTGGGTCTTTAACATATAAAGCACCCACTCCTTTTGGTCCATGAAATTTATGTGCTGAAATTGTATAGCAATCAACGCCCAGTTCTGCAACATTTACAGGTATTTTGCCAAAGGCTTGCGTCCCATCGCTGTGCACAATGATGTTTGGATTGTAATCTTTAACTATTTTGCATAGTTTTTGTATGTCGTTTATTGCACCTGTTTCGTTGCTCACATGAATTATTGAAACAAAGTGAGTGTTAGGTGACAACATATCTTTAAGTTTTTGTTCATCCACACTGCCGTCTTTGTTTAAAGGAACAAACTTAATAGTTTTGCTGTTTTTTAAGTTGTTTGCGACTGCATAAACACTTGGATGTTCGCCAGATGTAAAAATATACTCGGCATCTTTTTTGCCCGTTAAAAAGCCATTTATTGCCGTATTGTTGCCCTCGGTTGCACCAGAAGTGAAAATGATGTGCTCACTTGTTGTGCCCATATTTTTTGCCAGAGAATTTTTTGCGTCATTTAGCATTTGCAAAACATCAATTGCAGGCTTGTAAAGTGCCGATGGATTAAAGTAATATTCGTTGTTTATGTCAAAAATTTTTTTGTTGACAGACGCAAAGATTTTTGTTGTTGAAGCATTGTCTAAATATATCATAAAAATAATCCCTTTTAACAAAGAGATTATAGCATTTAAGTTTAAATTAATCAATCGTTTTATGGTATCAAATTAAGTGCGTTTGTTAAGTTGTCAGTATTTAAATACACATTTGGAATTTCGCCCACAATTATGCATTCGCCAACTAGCACCTGACTTGTTATATCTATGTTTTGAGTGTATAAAGGCATAATGACGCATACAGTTGTTGTTATGTTTAAATAAATTTTATGACAACTTTGATTTATCCCCACACTGCTAAATTGAGATAGAAATTTTGTGTTAACCGAACCTACTGATTGAATTTTTAACGATACATTAGGACCTACGCCATTTAAAACAGGCAAGCCCGTAAAAGTTCCAAGTGCAACATCAACTTTCATGTTGCTTTCTGCCTGCAAATTTTGTTGCGTGGCACTTATTACACTTGTGTTTAACTTGTTTACATTTTTGCTGTTAACTGTTATCAAACTAACTTTTCCGTCACTGTTTTTTTCAACGGTCATAAGGCTTTCATAGTCATTATCTTGCAAAGTTGTTTGAATGCCACTGTTTATAACATGGGTTACAACAGACTTGATTTGCGCTGTATTTGCACTTACAATTTGAGGGTTCACATACAAATCAAAGTAACAAAATATGCCAGCAATCACAATTACTATTGCAATTAAAATTTTAAATTTAACATTCTTTTTTTTCTTTTTGCAAGCCATAATTAAATTTATGAGTTGTTGTTAAAAAATATTATGAAAACATATATTTTATGCTTTTGTTAGCATTATTAAATAT
>JBJFDJ010000002.1:0-2329 GCA_051889975.1 Christensenellales bacterium | reverse complement strand
AAAAAAGAAAGCAAAGTGCTTTCTTAACTTTTTTTTGTTTTGCTTTTAAATATAAGTGCAACAATAAACGAAAATATTACTGATGCAGCAATGCCTGCGGCTGTGGCTGTTAATCCACCCGTAAATATACCCAAGATGCCCTTTGTTGAAACTTGTTTGATAACGCCCTTTGCAAGTGTTCTGCCAAAGCCAATGATTGGCACTGTTGCACCTGCTTTTCCAAAATCAACAAGATAGTCATAAAGCCCCAAACCTTCAAGCAACACACCAGCGCACATAAATGTAACCAAAATGCGTGCACTGGTCATCTTTGTTTTTATGATTAATATTTGACCAATCATACAAATTATGCCACCGGTCAAAAATACTTTAAGATATGTTAGTAGCATTGTTTTCACCTCTTTCAATTACAACGGCATGAGCAATCCCCGGAATTGTATCTCCTTGTTGGGTTGATGTTGGGCTGAGTAAAGCACCAGTTGCCATAAACAAGATTTTGTTATACACACCCTTGTTTATCTGTTTTAAAATGTAAGAATTTAAAATTGAAGCACTGCAACCTGCGCCACTGCCACCCTGAAACACTTTTTGATTTCGTCCAAAAATCATTTGCCCACAATCACAATAGTTTTCGCCCAATTTGTAGCCACTATGCTCCATCAAATCTCGCAAAATTTCGCTTCCTAGTTTTCCCAAATCGCCAGTTACAACCAAGTCATAGTCACTAGGTCGAGTGTTTGTGTCTTTAAAATGCGATAGCAATGTTTCCATGGCAGCAGGTGCCATTGCTGCACCCATATTGTTTGCGTCATTAATTCCATAATCTGTAACTTTTCCAAATGTTGCCATAGAAATATATGGTCCTTTGCCCTTATTTGCCAGCACAGTTGCGCCGGAGCCTGTAACTGTCCATTGGCTTACAGGTGGGCGTTGATTTCCTAGCTCTAACGGAAAACGATACTGCTTTTCGGCTGTTGAAAAGTGACTGACAGTTGCACAAACAACATTTCTTGCAAAGCCACCATCAACAAGGCACGCACCAACTGCCAAACTTTCACTCATTGTGCTACAAGCACTATATAAGCCAATAAATGGCTTTTCAAAATGCCTTGCAGCAAAACTTGAAGATGTTATTTGATTTAACAAGTCTCCACCTATGATAAAGTCAATGTCTTTTAAATTGATATGCCCTTTGTCAACTGCTCCAAATATGGCATGTTCCAAAATATGTCTTTCGGCTATTTCATAAGATTTTTTGCCACACAAATCATCAATTAATATAAAGTCAAAATAATCTTTAAATGGTCCTTCGCCTTCTTTTTTGCCAACAATTGAATAAGAACTTGCTATTTTGGGCTTATTTTTAAAAAGGACAGTATTTTCACCAATTCTATTTAATTTCACAACTTGCTCCTGTTAAATAAATAAATACACAATGCCAACTAAAACACTTGAAACAATGGCGCAAACGATAACAGGACCTGCAACGGTAAACATCTTTACACACATTCCAAAAATGATGCCTTCTCGCTTATATTCCATTGCGCTTGAACAAATGCTGTTTGCAAACCCTGTTATAGGAATTATTGTTCCTGCACCTGCAAATTTTGCTATGTCATCAAACACGCCAAAACCTGTTAACAAACATGTTATAAAAATAAGGACAACAAGCATCCACGCACTGAGTTCGGTATCAGTCATTGCAGGCCAAATATATTGCATCAAGTCATAAATAAGTTGACCAAAACAACAAATTAATCCACCTATAACAAAGGCATAAAAAAGTGAAGGCCAGTTTTTTGTTTGTGGCGATTTTGCATTTACATATTGATTATATTTTTTATTTCTTTCTGCTTTTTCCATCTCAAATTGATTTTTGCCAATAAATGCCAATCAATACAAAAAATTTTAAAAAAAGTAAATATTTAATTGAATTTTAAGCAAACTAACTATGATTTGGAGGAAGATATGAAAACAAAAAAAATATTAACATTTTGCCTAACACTGCTTATGGTTATTTGCTTGTGTGGTTGTGGAACTGCAAAAACAAGTTCGGCAGTTGGCAATAATTTAAATAAAACAGTTGACAAATTGTCAAATATTGTAAACAAATTGGAAGAAGTTAACTATAACGACATAGTTATAAATGACATAAATCCACTTGCTGACAACACATTTAATACAGTGTCACAAAACAAATATTCGCAAAAGACAAAGTGGTATACTGTGGGGGTTATAGGTGAAAATGCCAACAAAGCAAACAATACAAAGTATGTAAATTCACAAAATGTAATAGAAGAAAATAAAATTGGTTTATCAAACACAAATA
>JBJFDJ010000001.1:11131-18064 GCA_051889975.1 Christensenellales bacterium | reverse complement strand
ATTTTTGAAATGAGTTCGCTGATATCTGATGCATAATCTGCAATACTGCTGATTTTTGCATTTTCTGGTGCACTTAAAACAACAAACGTGTTTTCTTGTGATGATTTTGATGTTAGGTAAGGCACAGTTTGCAAAGATTCACCATTTTCATTATAATTTGGAACCGCTGTGAATTTGTAACTATAATTGCCCACAGGCATTGTTGCAAAGTCATAGTCTCTTTGTGTTGATATCAAGTTATAAGCTTTTGTGTTGGTTAACTCATCATCATTGTTTGTGTCAACAACTTCCATTTTAATTGCAAAACCTTCGGTTAAATTTTGATAAGTTGTTTGACCAAAACTTACAATGCCATTTGTTATGCTTATATCTGTTATCTTTGGAAGTTGCACACATACAAATGCATTTGATTCGTCACTGTTAACAAACATAACATCTTCGGCAGAAGTTGGATTTGTTGCCATTGCCTTTGCAGTTATTTCATATTTTTGATATAAGTCACTGCCAAAGTTTTGTAGGCTGTTTTTTGTTTGAGTGTTTATTATTTCGCCAGTTGCAGAAATAGTTTTGATTTTATACTCAATTTTGCTACTATTTGGTATTTGTGCGTCAACTAAAGCGCCATATTTAACTGTGACAACTGGAACTTGTAATTTTGTAACAGAAACTGAAGTGCAATAATCACTTTCTATATTTGATGTGTTGCTTGCAACTGCCTTAACGCTAATTGTATAAACTCCAGCATCAAGTTGAAGTTCAGCATTTGACTGCATATCAAATTTGTTGTTTACAGTTTCAACTTCTGTTTGATTGTTTATGAGAACAATATATTTTCCAGCGCCAACAATTGAATTCCAAACCACTTGACCATTGTTAACGGTTAAGCCATCAACATTTTCAAGTTTTGTTGTTACAAAAGTGTTGCTGTAATTTGAATTAACAAATTTGCTATTATCTCCAAGTGCTTTAACTTTTATGTTGTAAGAGCCACTTTCAACTAGCAACAAATATTTGTTATCTTCAACAACAACAGGTTCGTTGTCATTTATTTCAACCAAATATGCGCTTGCATTTTCAACGGCGTCCCATGCAACATAACTGCCAGTTTCGGTTTTTGAAATTTGCACATTGTTTGGAGTGGCAAGTTTTGTAACCTCAAAATTTTGTGGCATTAAATTGCTATCTAAAATGTTGCCACCATTTCCAATTGCTTTTATGTTTAAATTGTATGTTCCACTGTTGTAATCAGCAAAGTCAATGCTTGTCACATCAACATTTGTTGTTTGATATGGAGTGCCATCAACATATATTGCATAATTTGTTGCTTGCAAATTTGCGTCCCAGCAAATAAGTCCGTTTTCAATATACATACGACCTATTGTCTGCAATTTTTCAAACTTTAACTCAGCACTTAAAAAGCTTGAAATATATGTTTTTTCATCGCCAAGTGTTTCCATTTTAAATGAATGCAAACCAGCAGACAAACTTTGTGGCAAAACAAGTTTTGTTAAATTTGTGTTTATTGGTTCGTTGTCATCTAAATACAACTTGTATGCGTTAGCATTTATAACTGTGTCCCACAAAACAACCCCATTGTTAATTCTTATATTTTTTGGGCTATCCAATTTTGTAACTTCAATCAAATCACAAAAATCGCTATCTTCAATTTTGTTTTCATCACTGCCAATTGCTTTAACTTTTATTTGATAGGTTTTTGGCTCGCTAAATCTATCCAAAACATAGCATTGAGTGTATGTAATAAAAGACAATTTGCCATCAAAATAAACATTGTAACCAGTTGCACCATCAACGGCGTCCCAACTGATTGTGCCATTTTCATAACTCAAATTTGTTGGTGCGCTTAAAATTTTAAAAGTGTATTCACTAAAACCACTGCTTAAACTGTCATCTTCGGCAACAGCATAAACTCTTGCAACAATGTCAGTTCCAACAAAAGTGTCATCTAAAGCATATTTGTTTGTATAAACAACAGGCATATCTGTGCCATTTATGTTAACTTTGTAACCCTTTGCGCCCAAAACTTCTGACCACTCTAACTCACTGCCGTTATAGTGCAAATCTTTTGGGGCGTCTATTGGAGTAATTCTTTCTTTTAATGTAACAGTTAAGTGTGTGTTTAAATTGCTACCATCAAGTGTTTTAACTTCTAACTCAACAGTGTCAAATCCGTTTGTAATTTCATTTGGAGCACTTACAGTAAACTGCATATTTTCTTTGTCGCAATCAATCGTTAAAATATCTTTTGTTAAAGCACTTACCTCAAAGTCTTTGTTTGTTGCATTATTTGGTGTTATGTTAACTCCAATCGTGGCAAAATCACCAAGAGTAAGTTCAAGGCTTGTCTCGGTTAAATAAATGCCATCGGCAAGAACAGGTTCTTCTTCTTTGCACGCAGAAACAAAAACCATGCCAAAACACAATATCAAAGAAAATAAAACTAGTTTAAATTTTTTCATAAATAACTCCAATATTCAATTTTATTTTAACACGCAATGGTTTTTTTATCAAACAAAATGCGACAAATATATTAATTTATTAATATAATAAGTTAAAAAAGGTGCTATTTTTAAAAAATTTTAAATTTTGCAAAACTATTTGTGGCAGTATTTTTTACGGCTTTTTTTAATTTTAACTATCTTAACTTTTTATTTTAAATTGTTTAAAGATTTAACATACATAAATCATTGCAACATATTTTTTTAATGAAGTGCTTTTCTGTTTTATTTGGGCTCTTTTTAAAAAAACTATGTTTACATTTTTGTTGCACTCGCATTTAATTTATGTTTTATGTTAAAAACATTTTTTTTACTGCAAATTTTTAACCGTAATTTTCTGTTTTAATTAATAAAAAAATTAAAAACACCTTGTTAGATGTTTTTAACTCTGTTATTTACCCAAACAAAATTTGCTAAAAATTGTGTTGACAATTTCTTCGTTGCTATTTACGCCAGTTATTTCACCAAGTGCAAGCCATGCCGACTTAACATCTGTTGAGACTAAATCTAATGTGGCACTTAAATTTATTGAATTTATGGCATTGTTCAAACTCTTTTTTGCTCTTTTTAAAGCGTCTTCGTGGCGTGTGCTTGTGACGAGCAAATCTCCATTTAAAATGTTTTTGTCAATGACCAAATTGTAAATGTCTTCTTTGAGTTTTTCAACATTTTCTTGTTTTAAGGCGCTAATTTCAACCATTTTATCAAAAGTGCTTGTCATCTTTTTTGGCAAGTCAATTTTGTTGACCACATACAAGACAATTTTGTCTTTTACAAGTGAAAGAATTTTTTTGTCTTCGTCTTCAATTGGTCTGCTTCCGTCAAGCACAACCAAAATGATGTCGGCACTGTTAACACACTCTGTTGCCCTTTCTATGCCAATTTGCTCAACAATGTTGTCTGCCGTGCGTATGCCTGCAGTGTCGGTCACGTTAAACGACAAGTTTTTGTAGTTGTAAGTGTCTTCAACAATATCACGAGTTGTGCCTGCAATGTCTGTAACAATTGCTCGGTTATAGCCCAGCAAACTGTTGAGCAAACTGCTTTTGCCAGTGTTTGGCTTGCCCAAAATTAACACATTTATGCCGTTTTTAACAAGTTTGCCAGTTGTTGTTGTGGCAAGCAAGTTGTCAATTTTTTTGCTTGCGACCAAAAGTTGTTCGGCAATTTCTTTTGTTGTGCTGTATTCAATGTCTTCTTCAGGGTAATCCATTGCAACTTCCATGCGTGCTTGACAATCAGTTAATATGTTTTGCACTTCTTCAACACGATTTTTTAGTTTGCCCATCATAAGATTGTAGCCTGCTTTAACGGCTTGCTCGCTTTGAGCATTTATCATATCAATCACGCCTTCTGCTTTGTCTAAACTCATTTTGCCGTTTAAAAATGCGCGTTTGCTAAACTCACCATTTTCTGCCATATTGGCGCCGTTTTGTAGCAAAGTGTTTAAAATGCCATTTGCAATGACAATGCCACCATGACATTGAATTTCCACCATTTCTTCGCCAGTGTAAGAATGTGGTGCTTTAAACCAAACAACAAGGGCTTGCTCATCAAAATTTGGTGTTTTGATTGTTGCAAGATAAAGTTTGTTTGGCTCCATTTTGCTTGTATCTAAATTTGTAACTTTTTGCAAAATATTTTTGCTGTTGATGCCAGACATACGCACAATGCTTATGCCACCATTACCTATTGGAGTGCTAATTGCACAAATTGTATTTTTCATACAAACATTTTAACACAATGTTTTTTGCCATAGCAAACATAAATAAACACATTTAAAAATTTTTATCAAAAATCTTGTTGATATTAAAAATTGCTTAACAAACAAATTTAAGTAAAATTTAAAAAACAACAAAAAAGCAGACAATTAAGTTTGCTTTTAAATAATTTTAAATTAAGTTTTTATTTTTAAAAATATTTGTTTTTTGTCTTAAACAATAATTACATTTCAATTTGCAAATTATTATCGTTTTGCATATTTTTTTGTGCTTGCAAATAGTCGTTTTTAACAAGAGTTACGCCACCAACAATTGTTTGAACTGGTTGCTTAACAACTTTGTATATCATTTTTTGATTGCCCTGTTTTGTTATTGCAAAGCCATTTCTTTTATAATAATTTTCAACAACTTCTTCTGTTGCATTATGCAGTGGCAAAAACTCACCACTAATTGCATTGTACTTGTTTTTTGAACAATATGACTCAAACAATTTCATCATACAACTTGCATAGCCTTTGTTTCTGTTGCTGTCATCTAAAAATTCAAGCCTGCGAATATACATCTCATTTTGCTTGTTTTGATTTGGCATAAAATTTATGTTTGCCAACACATTAAAATCTTGACCACTTAAAATATCTTGTGAATCATATAACAAAAAGTATTTGTCTGATTTGCATACATCATAAAATTCAACTCCAACAAGCATTTTGTCTTTTGAGTGTTGCATAAAAAACAATCTATCTTCGGCAAAACAATCTTTTATGTCTAGTTTTTGCATAAGTTTTTGCTTAAGTTGTTTTATGCATTGTTGCGCGTTCATATTAACAAGCTCCTAATTTTTATAATTTTATTATATTCAATAAAAAATGTTTTTCAATAGTTTTTTATAATTTTGTTGGTGTTTTGCGTGTGCTTTTTTGTTTTTGATATATTTTTTGTGTTCATTTTTTGTTTGCTTTTATTTTTAATATTTGATATCATATTGTGGACTAAGGAGAAGATATGAAATTAGGTATTGTAGGATTGCCAAATGTGGGAAAAAGCACCTTGTTTAATGCAATAACAAAAGCAGGGGCAGAAAGTGCAAACTACCCTTTTTGCACAATAGAGCCAAATGTTGGCATTGTTGCTGTGCCAGACCACAGGCTAGATGAACTTGCAAAAGTATATAACAGTCAAAAGATAACGCCAGCAATAATTGAGTTTGTTGACATTGCAGGCATTGTTAAGGGTGCAAGCAAGGGCGAAGGACTTGGCAACAAGTTTTTAAGCCATATAAGAGAAGTTGATGCAATAATTCATGTTGTTCGCTGTTTTGAAGATGAAAAAATCATTCATGTAAGTAACACCGTTGACCCCATTGACGACATAAACACCATAAACACCGAACTTGCACTTGCCGACCTAGAAACAGTGCAAAAAAGATTGGAAAAATCAAAAAAAGTGGCAAATGGTGGCAGTGCAACAAAAGAACAAAAAGACGAAGCACGCTTGCTTGCCCTTTGTGAAGAACAACTAGCAAAAGGCTTGGCTGTTAGAAATTTAAATTTGACCGAAGAAGACAAAAAAATTGTTGATGGCTTCTTTTTGCTGACAAGCAAGCCAATATTATATTGCGCAAACATAAGTGATGGCGAAATTTCAAAGCCAGACAACAAATATGTTGCAAGAGTTAAGGAACATGCAAAAACAGAAAACGCAGGAGTGATTGTTTTGTGTGCAAAGATAGAAGAAGAAATTGCCGAACTTGCTGACGATGAAAAAGAGATGTTTTATGCCGACCTTGGCATAACCGAAAGTGGACTTGACGTTTTGGTAAAAGCAAGTTATGATTTGCTGGGGCTTATCAGTTATTTAACTGCTGGCGAAAAAGAAACTCGTGCATGGACAATTAAAAAAGGCACAAAAGCACCACAAGCAGCAGGCAAAATTCACACAGACTTTGAAAAGGGCTTTATCAAAGCCGAAGTTGCAAACTATCAAGATATTTTAACTTATGGTGGATATGTTAAAGCAAAAGAAGCAGGCAAAGTGCGAATGGAAGGCAAAGACTATGTTATGAAAGACGGCGATGTTGTGCTGTTTAGATTTAATGTTTAATACTTTTATTTTTAAAACAATTTTAATTTAAAAAACTAATTTTTAATTTGAAAAACAATTTTAATTTGAAAAACAAAAAAAGAGCGAACGGCGACCCATTGGGTCAAACCCTGCTCTTTTTTGATATTTGAACAACTAAAATAAAGTTATCTTTTTTGTCAATGCCATAAAAAATAAACAATAATTATTATAACAACAAAAATTGTTTATTATCTTCTAAAATCTTTTATCCCACTTCGTTTAATATTTTCTAAAATCCGTTCTGCCAAGCAAATAATCTGCCGATACATCAAAATAGTCAGCAATTTTGTTTAGGACTGATATTGTTGGCTCTGTTTTGTTTGTTTCGTAATAACAAATTACACTATTGCTCATTTTTAAGGCTTTTGCAAGTTTGTCTTGGCTTATTCCAATTTCCTGTCTTAATTCTTTAAATCTCTCTGCGAATATTTTCATGATTTTATTTTACTCAATATATTGAAATAAATACTTGACACTAAATATATAGAGTGATAATCTATTTTTATGATTTATACAAAAAATGAAATTTTAATGATGGCAGTTGAACAACTTGCAAAACACCTTGATGAATTGGC
>JBJFDJ010000001.1:7375-11031 GCA_051889975.1 Christensenellales bacterium | reverse complement strand
ATGAAATTTTAATGATGGCAGTTGAACAACTTGCAAAACACCTTGATGAATTGGCAGAGCAAAAAATTATAAGCCAAGACCTTACGGTAGGTGAAATTATGAAAGTAAGTGACACAAGATGTTACATTCATCTTAACAATGGCATAAGTTATATGTTTGAAATACAAGGCAAAATATAATTTTGTTTTTAACCACTTTATTTTTTTAAATTTAAGTGATATAATATTGCTCGTAAAATTTTTTAATAAAAGTTAATACTTTTTAAAGTGCTTTTAAATAAATAAAAAATTTAATATTTTAAATAAATTTTAAAACAAATTAAAAAGCACATAAAAAGTAAATTTACAACAAAAGTTAAAGGGTGATGTTATGGAAGCAATTAAGATAAGAGATTATGATGCAGTTGTTATTGGTAGCGGTCACGCAGGTTGCGAAGCAGCACTTGCTCTTGCGCGCACTGGCATAAAAACTGTTATGCTAACTATCACATTAGATAACATTGCCTTTTTGGCTTGCAACCCAAGCATTGGTGGCACTGCAAAAGGTCAAATTGTTGGTGAGATTGACGCACTTGGTGGCGAAATGGGAATTAATACCGATAAGACACTTTTGCAACTTCGCATGTTAAACATGGGCAAAGGTCCTGCTGTTCACAGTTTGCGTGCTCAAGCAGATAAGATTGAGTATCACAACAAAATGAAGCAGACGCTTGAAAACACAAAAAATTTAGATATCAGACAAGCCGAAGCATGCAAAATTTTGCACAAAAATGGCAAGGTAATTGGCGTTAAAACAACTCTTAATGAGATTTATTATTGCAAAGCAGTTGTCGTTTGCACTGGCGTATATTTAAAGAGCAACATCATAATTGGCAATCATGTTCAAAACATAGGTCCAAATGGTTTTAAGGCGGCAAACAAACTCACTGCAAGTTTAAAAGAATGTGGTTTTGAAATTTTCCGTTTTAAAACAGGAACTCCAACTCGCATACATTTTGACACGATGGACACAAGCAAAATGCAAGTGCAATATGGCGATGATGACATACAAAATTTTAGTTATTTAACAAAATCAAAGCCAAAGAACAAAGCAGTTTGTTATTTAACTTATACCAATCCAACAACCCACAAAATAATTTTGGACAACCTGCAAAAAAGTCCACTTTACAGTGGCTTGATTAAGGGCACTGGCCCAAGATATTGCCCAAGCATAGAGACAAAGATTGTTAGGTTTAAAGACAAAGACAGGCATCAGTTGTTTTTAGAACCCGAAAGTTTGCACACAAAAGAAACTTATGTGCAAGGTCTGTCAACAAGTTTGCCAATTGATGTGCAAAAAGAAATGTTAAACAGCATTGCTGGGCTTGAAAACGCAAAGATAATGCGTGACGCCTATGCCATTGAATATGATTGCATAAATAGTTTGCAACTCTACCCAACACTAGAATACAAAAATATAAAAGGTTTATACACAGCAGGTCAAATAAATGGCACAAGTGGATATGAAGAAGCAGCAGGTCAGGGCTTGATTGCCGGCATAAACGCAAGTTTGCAAATTAGGGGCAAAGAGCAATTGGTTTTGGGCAGAGACCAAAGTTACATTGGTGTTTTGATTGACGATTTGGTCACAAAGGGCACAAACGAGCCATATCGAATGATGACAAGCCGTGCAGAATTTAGGCTTCATTTAAGACAAGACAATTGTGATTTGCGACTTACAGAAATTGGCAGAAAAGTTGGACTTGTTGACGATAAGCGCTGGAAAATCTTTGTTAAAAAGAAAAAGCAACTTGACCTCGCGCAAAAAGAACTTGACAAAGTAATATCTCCAAACAGTGGCATAAATGAAATTTTGGCAAAGGCAGATGCGGGAAGCATATCAACAGGCGTAACCGTTGGCAATTTGTTAAAACGAGCAAATGTAACAGCAAAGATGTTAACCCCACTTGGTGTGTTTAACAACCTGCCAGACGATGTTTTAAATGAGATAACTTTGCAAACAAAATACAGTGGCTACATTGCAAGAGAATATGAGCAAATGCAAGAAGCAAAAAAGCAAGAAAAAATTGCTTTGCCACAAGACTTTGACTACAATCAAATTGCAGGGCTACGACTAGAAGCAAGAGAAAAACTAAACAAAATAAAACCTTTAAATTTAGGTCAAGCAAGCCGTATAAGTGGTGTTAGCCCAGCAGACATTTCTGTGCTAACAGTTTGGTTAAAACTTAAAAAATATATATAAAAAACTATTAGCATTATAATAAAAGAACTTGAATTAACAAGTTCTTTTTTAATAAGTAGTCAATCAATTTTTATTTTTTCTTTTTATTAAATAAAGATTTTCCAATTTTGCCAAGTGAACCTCCGAAGCCATTTTGTATCAAATTATTCGCTGTTTGAACTATATCAACACCTAGTGTATCATTAACTAAACCAATGGCACTCTTAAATTTTTCAGCATTTCTCTCTGCACCTGTTTTACCTGTTAATAGTTTATTTAATTCACTAACAAATTTATGCAATTCATTTTTTGTTTCAAACACAAATTCTTTTTCAGTTGACTTAAAAAATATTTCAACATTGTTTGCTGTTGATTTTATTTGTGGTATGCCTTTATAGTTTTTAACATCAGCAGTTAGGTATACTTCGGTTTCTGCCGTCTCTTTTTCACCAATTTCACTTGTTATCGTAATAAATACAATACTGTAATTCGTAAGAACCAATTGAGTGTTGGTATGTCTATCGGCAAAAGAAATTTTTCCTTTGTATAAAACCACTTCATCTTCTTTTAAATCATAATGTTTCATATATTTCTCCTTTGTTTTTTATCATAATACAATGTGTAAAATTCGCGAAAACATAGTTGAATAATCAACTGCAACAAAAAAAGTTTAATTTATAAAATTATTGAAAATTTCTCGTTTAAAAAATAAAGATGAAATATAAATTATATTCTGTTACCACTCGTAATTAAACACTCGGCGACCTGCTTCAAACTTGGTTTCTTGTGTTGGAACAAGCAAAACTTTTTGTTCAAGTTGTCTGCAAAATCTGTTGTATGCCGTCATGTTGCCAACATCGTTAACGCAATTTAGTTTAACTTCCAAAATGTTGTCGGCAATGTTGTGTCGTTTGGTGTTAAACACAACGCTGTCAAAGTCAACAAGAGCATTAAAGCCACTGTTGTTAATAACTTCATATTCGGTGCGATAAGTTGTAATTTGCAAAAACACTTTTAGACCTTTTAAAATTCGTGCAATGTCAATTTCAATGCGATGAGTGTAAATATCTTGCAATTTATCTTCCAAAAACAAAATATACTCTATTTTATCTTGTATTTTGTCGCCAAATTTCATTTCTGTTTCAAATTCTCGGCGTTTGCCTTCGCTGTAACAAACAATGCTTAAACTTTGTTTGTCGCCCACAACACGCACTCTTATACTTGCATTGAGTTCTTTTAGCAAGTTTTCTGGCACTTCATAAAAATAATCATTGATAACAATGCCTTGTTTTTTGCTTTTTATGGCATAGTTTGGCATAAGATTTATTATTTCGGCAAGGCGATTGAAATCACTTGCACTTTTTACATAATAATCATTTTGCACTTTTTTTTGAATCTGTAACTTTTCCATAATTATATTTTATATTTTATTTTAA
>JBJFDJ010000001.1:0-7275 GCA_051889975.1 Christensenellales bacterium | reverse complement strand
TCTAGGTCAACGCTTAAAATTTTAACTTTTACAACTTGACCAACAGACAGTTCTTCACTTGGGTGTTTGATGAAATGGTCGCAAATTTGACTTATGTGCACAAGGCCGTCTTGATGAACGCCAATGTCAACAAATGCACCAAAGTCAATAACATTTCTTACAGTGCCAGTCATAACCATGTCTGGTTTTAAGTCTTCTATGCTCATAACATCACTGCGAAGCACTGGCGCTGGCAAACTATCACGAATATCTCTGCCCGGTTTTAACAATTCACTTACAATGTCATTAAGTGTTGGCACGCCAATGTCTAACTCTTTTGCAGTTTTTTCAATGCCTGCGTCTTCAAGCAGTTTTGGTAGCATTGTAACTTTGCCGTTTGCAACATCTTGCTCTGTTAAGCCAAAATGTTTTAACAATTTTTGCGTTGCCGAATAACTTTCTGGGTGAACGGCAGTGTTGTCTAAAATGTTGTTTCCGTGTGGTATGCGCAAAAATCCTGCACATTGTTCAAAGGCTTTGTCACCTAATTTGCTAACTTTTTTAAGTTCGCTTCTGTCTTTAAATGACCCGTTTTCTTCACGGTATTTAACAATATTTTTTGCAATGCCAATGTTTAAACCACTAACTTTGCCCAGCAAACTTGGGCTTGCTGTGTTAAGGTCAACACCAACACTGTTAACGCAATCTTCAACAACAGTGTCCAAAACTTCAGTCAAACGCTTTTGTGGCATATCGTGTTGATATTGTCCAACGCCAATAGATTTTACATCAATTTTTATGAGTTCTGCAAGTGGGTCTTGAAGTCTGCGAGCAATTGACACTGCACTTCGGGTTGTAACATCATAGTCTGGGAATTCCTCTGCACCCAATTTGCTTGCGCTGTAAACACTTGCGCCGGCTTCGTTAACAACAATATATGACACTTTTCTGTTTGCCTTTTTTATCAAGTTTGCAACAAAAATTTCACTTTCTTTGCTTGCTGTTCCGTTGCCTATGCTTATGCAGTCAATTTTGTATTTGTCAATTAAATTTAAAACCACTTTTTCACTCTCGTCAATTTTGTTGTGTGGTGGGGTTGGAAAAATTACACCTTTATCCAAAACTTTGCCATTTTGGTCAACAACTGCAAGTTTGCAACCTGTTCTGTATGCAGGGTCAAAGCCAAGCACAACTTTGTTTTTGAGTGGTGGTTGCATAAGCAATGGTTTAAGATTAACTTTAAACATCTTAATTGCCTGCTCGTTTGCAACATCAGTTAATGCGTTTCGCAGTTCTCTATCCAAACTTGGCATAATCAATCGGTCAAAACTATCAAGCGCAACTTCCTTTAAAATATCAGCAAAAATGCTTTCACCTTTGATGTATTTTTTTTCAATAAAACTCAAACATTTTTCTTTGTTTGCAACAATATCAACTTTTAAACACTTTTCTGCTTCGCCACGATTAATTGCCAAAATTCGATGGCTAGGAATTGTTTTAATTGGTTCTTTTTTGTTGTCATACATCTCATATGTTTTAAAATTTTCGCCTTCTTTTAAAACAGTGCAAATTTCAGCTGTTTTTTGCATAAATTCACGCAAAATCTTTCTTAAATCTGCATCATCACTCATTGTTTCGGCAACAATATCTTTTGCACCTGCAAGTGCTTCTTCTGGCGTGTTAACTTCCTTTTCTGCGCTCACATAATCTTTTGCAACTTCTAAAACATCGCCATCTTTTAACTTTTGCTCCAAAATGATTTTTGCAAGTGGCTCAAGCCCTTTGCTAATTGCAATTGTTGCCCTTGTTTGTCGTTTTGGCCTAAATGGTCTATAAATATCATCAAGTTCTGTGAGAGTGCCAGCGTTTGATATCTTTTGCTTTAACTCGTCTGTTAACTTGCCTTGTTCATCAATTAATTTTGTGATATCTTCTTTCTTTTTGTCCATATTGCGCAAATAATTTAGTCTGTCGGCAAAAAGGCGAAGTGTTTGGTCATCACAACTACCTGTCATTTCTTTACGATATCTTGCAATAAACGGAACAGTGCAACCTTCGTCAAGCAATGCAATAATGTTTTGTGCATGATTTTCGGTTATGCCAAGTTCTAGTGCAAGAATTTTGCTGTTGTCCATTTTTAATCTCCTTTGGCGTTTGCCATAAGATAATGATATCACAAAACAAAAAAAACTCAAAATGAGTTTTTAAAGTTAATTGTTAAATTTGTCAAGTAGTTTTTGTTTTGCAAGTTTTAGTTGTTCTTGGTCTATATTTACATATATGCACGACTGACAACACCCCACATTGTCTAAATCTATATGCTTTAAAATGCAACTGCCATTTTTTTGATAAATGCAAAATTCATTTTCGCAAAAAATTTTATAATTATTAATATTTTTATTTATGTCCATATTCTTATTGTATGAGTTTAAGTCATATATGTCAAATGATTTAAAAGTTATTATATAAATAGGTAAAATTATGGAAAGAAAAAAGAGATTTGGTTTAAATTTGGCAATTGCAAGAAACAAAAAAAATATATCGGCTTATGAACTCAGTTTAAGGCTGGGCAAAGATAAAACATACATTGGCAAAATTGAAAACGGCAAAAACTATCCTAGTTTGTCGGTGGTTTATGAAATTATGGAAATTTTGGATGTTGAGCCAAACGAATTGTTAAAATGAAATTTTACTTTTGAGCACCAAAAAAGTTTTTTTAACTATTTTTAAACATCTGCAACTTAAAATAAAAAACACATTAAGTATTTTTTGCTCAATGTGTTTTTTTATATTTTGCTTACTTAATATTGCTTAAATCCGTTTTGTTTGACAATTGTTAAATTTAAGCATTAAAACTATCTCGCCATGCTTTGATGTCATTTAATATTTTGTCTTTGTTTTGTTCAAACTCTGCTTTGTGTGCTTCTAGCTCTGCTTTGCCGGCTTCAATCTTTGCGTTTAATTGTGTTTTAAGTTCGGCAAATTTTGCTTTTGCTGTTTCTTTGAGTTCGGCAACTTTTTCGCCAATTTTTTGTTCAATCTCGGCAAGTTTTGCATTTAATTGTTTTTGTAACTCTGCAATTTGTTTGTTGATTTCGTCAATTTGATTTTTAAATTGTTGTTTTAATTCTTCTGGCAAAGCATCAACAATGTCTGCTTGAATTTTTTCAATTTCTGCCTTTGCTTTTTCAATTTGTGCTTTTAATTGTTCTGCGCCATTTTTTAAGTTTGTTACAACAGTGTCATTAACAAATGTTTCAACATCGTTAAGTGCTTCTGAAGTCAAACCTTCAAGTTTTTTGCCTTGCTCGTTAATCATTGCCAAAATTTCTGCTTCTGTTTTGCCTGCAAATTCTTCGGCATCAAGTTTTAAATCTTGAGCAATGTCGGCATATTTGTTAACCAAGTCGGTTGTTTGAGTTTTGATTTCGCCAACTGCCCTGCCAAAAATTCCATTTTCATCAAACACAGCGTTTACTTTGCTAACCAAAGCATTTTTAAGTGCTTCGGCTTGTTTTTCATTGCCACTTACCTTAATTGTGATGCAATTTTCATCTGCCCCACTTGAAAGATTTGCTTCTATGTTAATATATTTTTTATATTCGCCTTGTGCTGAACTATATTCAATAACTTTTTGAGTAAACTCTTTTGCAACTTCTTCTATACTTCTGCCAACAACATCAATGCCAGAATAAATAAGGTCAGCATCTTCATTTGTGTAAGATACGCTTAAAACAACATTGTTGCCATTAACAACAAAACTTGCACCAGGGTTTAAATCCATTTCAACTGTTGAAGTTGGAGTTTGAGCCTTGTTTGATTGAACAACGCCAAGTGTAACGCCACCTGCAATCAAAACAACCAATAATACAACTGATAAAATAATTTTTTTCATTTAATATTCTCCTTTTTGTTTTTTATAATTTTCTCGTGCTTTTTTTGAATACTCACACCCACAATAATCTTGCCTATACAAATCATACTGTTTGCTTAAAACAATACTTCGTTTGTAGCCATCGTTCTTTTTAAAGTCACTTGTCAAATAATTTATGCCTAGCTCTTGTGCAATTTCTTCGCCAATCTGATTTAAAACCCGACTGTTTTTGTATGGGCTGACTGTTAATGTTGTTGTAAAGTAATCAAAGCCATTTTCTTTTGCGTATTCGCCAGTTTTTTTTAGCCTTAGCCTGTAACACTTTTTGCAACGCTCTCCACCTTCGGGCAAATCTTCACAGCCCTTTGCAAGCCGTTCAAACTTTTCGTTTTCATAGCCAACTTCAACAATTTTTATTGTTGGATAGCAAGTTGAAACAAACTTTTGTTCTTCGGCAAGACGCTTTTGATATTCGTTAAAAGGTGCGATGTTTGGATTGTAATAAAAAACGGTTATATCAAAATATTCGTTTAAAACTTCCAAACACGCCGTTGAACAAGGAGCGCAACACACATGAAGCAATAGTGATGGCTTTTTTGACTTGTCTATATGACCGACAGTATCCAAAAACTTTTGATAATCGTTTTGAGTCATATAATTATTTTAGCATTTTAATTATTATTTGACAATAAAAATTTATTATATTAGACATAAAAACTTTTATTTGATATAATAAAAATGTCGCAAAATAAAAGAAAATATTTTATTTTTGACTTTGCAATTTAAAATGAAAAACATGAAAGGAAAAATTCAAAATGAACAAAATTGTAGTGATTACGGGTGGAACAAGTGGCATTGGCAAAGAGATGTTTGATTTGTTTAAGGCAATGGGCAACACTGTCATTTCTCTTGCAAAAAATGTTGACGAGCCAACAGAATTTAGCCTTAAATGTGATGTGTCAAATGAAGATATGGTTAAAGAATGCATCAACAGCATTGGCACAAAATATGGCAGGATTGACATTTTAATTAATTGTGCAGGTTATGGCATAAGTGGAGCGCTTGAATTGATTTCAACCCAGCAAGCAAAACAACAATTTGATGTAAATATGCACGGGGCATTTATGATTAACAAATATGCCATAAAATATATGCAAAAAGGTGGCACTATTGTTCACATTGCAAGTGCGTGTGCACTGTTTGCCCTGCCTTTTAGGGGGCTTTATTGCGCCAGCAAATCTGCGTTAAATATGTATAGCGATTGTTTGCGATTAGAGCTAAAGCCACTGGGCATAAATGTTGTTAGCATTTGTCCGGGCGATGTTAAAACAAATTTTACAAAAAACAGAGTTAAGATTTTTGACACAAACGAGCGCTATGGCGACCGAATTGCAAACGCCGCATACAACATTGACAAAAATCAAGAAAAACGCATGGACCCTTTGTCCGTTGCCAAAAAGATTGTTAAAATAAGTTTAAAGAAAAAGCCAAAGCCAATGTATATTATTGGCGCAAAATACAAACTTTTATATTTTGCAAGCAGAGTTTTTCCAAAAAGCGTCATACTTTACTTCACCGACAAGATGTTTGGTGGCAAAAAACGAAAAGATTAAACTGGGTTATATGTTTTAAACAACTTTTAAAAAAGTAATATAAATTGTTGACAATTTTGTTTTTTGTGATATAATAAATGAGTAATTAAATAATTTCTGTGCCAAAGACCACAAGTGGTTAACCATAAAATGCATTGCATTGCTTGTAGAGGTAACAAAAACTTTTTATAATGATGAGTTATGAAGTTTCTTGTGTTGGGCACAAGGAACTTTTTTAATTATCGCATTATAAAAAGGAGGAACATATTTTGAGCGCAAATTTTGAAAACAAAAAAGCAAAAGTTGAAGAAATCAAAGATAAACTTTCAAGAGCAAAATCAGCTGTGTTCGTTAGCTTTTTGGGAACAGATGTTGCAAAAGACACTGCCCTTCGTGCTAGCGTAAGAAACACAAATGGCGAATACAAAGTTTACAAAAACACTTTGCTTTTAAGAGCACTCACCGAACTTGGCTACACTGGCGTTGAAGAATATCTTCACGGCACAACAAGTGTTGCAATCAGTTACAACGATGAAGTTTCTGTTGCAAAAGCAATTGGTGATGCAAAAAAAGATAATGACAAATTATCAGTTAAATTTGGTATTTTAGATGGCAAAGTTGTTGATGACAAGTATGTTGATATACTTTCAAACATCCCATCACGCGAAACATTGCTTTCTAAACTTGCATTCTTGCTTAAAGCACCAATGCAAAAACTTGCAGTTGGCTTAAAAGCAGTTGCAGACAAAAAATAATAAAATAAAAATTGGCAAAAAGCCACAAAATAAAAGGAGAAATTAAAAATGGCAGATTTAAATAAATTTGTAGAAGAAATTGAAAGTCTTTCAGTTGTAGAACTCAATGACTTAGTAAAATTAATTGAAGAAAAATTTGGTGTAAGCGCAGCAGCAGTTGCAGTTGCTGGTCCAGTTGCAGGCGCAGCAGCAGCTGAAGAAGAACCAAGCAACCTTACTGTTCACATGACAGCAATCGATGCAACACAAAAAATCCCAACAATCAAGGCAATCAGAGAAATCACAGGTCTTGGTCTTGGCGAAGCAAAAGCTCTTTGCGACAATGTTCCATCAGTTATTAAAGAAAGCGTTCCAGCAGAAGAAGCAAAATCAATTGCAGAAAAACTTAAAGCTGTTGGCGCAACTATTGAACTTAAATAATAGTTTTAAAAATATAATGCGAAAAAAGGCAGGTCTACCCTGCTTTTTTTGTTTTTAAAATATTTTAACAAAAAAAGATTTGCTATAGTTTTTACCCGTTGTGTTTTATGTGAATTTGGCAAAGCATTTTTGCATGCTTTTAAACAATAAAAACTAACCAAATACAAAAACTATTTTTCATTAAATACAATTTAAATAAAACATTTTTTTGAACACTTTTAAACAATGCCAATTAACAAAAGAATAAAACTAATTTTATTAAACATAAAAAATATGCAGTTTAAGACGGACTGTTCTGATACTTTTAATCAATTGCTTTGCCAATGCAAACTAATAAAAGATTAAAACTATTTTTTACATAAAACAATCAAAAACAATTCAATCTGCAAATAATAAAAAAATAAAATTTAACGCGTAAATAACAAAAATTTAAATCTGCGAATAATAAAAATAGAAATTTAAAACTTTAAACAGCAAAAATAATTCTTGAAATTAAATATTTGCAAAAACCATAAACATTAATTTAAAATTGCAAGGCATTATCAAAAACATTCCAATACAACAAAAAAAGCACTTTATTTGGCAAAATAAGGCGTTTTTTTGGCTAAAAACTTGCATTTTTTTGCAATTATTCGCAAAATTGACCTTTTGCAAA